>JAGIAK010000032.1 GCA_017744855.1 Microbacterium sp. | reverse complement strand
TGTACGTGCCGTGCGCGAGCGCGCCGGAGAGGTCGTCGGCGAGGGCGACGGGGTCGAGCACGGTCGCGCCGGTGTTGCGGCCGGTGAGGGTGTAGGTGATGGTCTGGCCCGGCTCGACGGCGGTGCCGGATGCCGGATCTGCGGTCTTCGCGATCTCGAAGCCCGCGACGGGGTTCGTGACCGTCACGGCGGGCGGCACGACGGGGTCGAACGGCGAGGGCGGGGTGCCGGACGCGGTGACCCGGTTGGCGATGCTCTGTCCTTCGGCGTCGTCGTCGACGATCACGGAGTAGGTGATCGTGACCTTCTGCGCCGGGTCGAGGGCGCCGGTCCACGCCAGGGTGGTACCGGTGATCGCTGCGCCGCCGGTGGGCACGTCGATGCCGTCGATCTTCGTCTTCACCGCACCGTCGACGGTGGCGTGCGCGAGCACGGCCGAGAGGTCGTCGGAGACGGTCGCGGGGTCGAGCCTGGTGTTGCCGGTGTTCCGCGCCTCGACGGTGTAGCTGATCCGCTGCCCTGTCACGACGGGGGTGCCGGAGACGGGGTCGGCGGTCTTGCTCAGCTCGAGCTTCGGCGTGAGCAGGGTGTTGACGATGGTGCAGATGACGTCGGTGCCGAGAGGGCCGGCAGGCTGGGTCACCTGGCCGGCCGCGTTCACCGCGACGGGGGTCGTGGTGCCGTCGGGGTTCTGCTGGGTGCAGGACAGGGCCGATGCGTAACGACGGAGGTCGGTGCTGCCCTGGGCGTTCTCGGACAGGGTGAACGTGTCGCCCTGGTTGGTGAAGATCGGGCCGGCGTAGTCGGGCTGCAGGCCGGTGGCGTTGAGCTTCGTGACGGCATCCGTCTGGGGCACCTGGTAGCCGGCCGGCGACACGATGCGCAGACCGAACTGGTCGGTCGGCGCGAATCGGCCGCCCTGCACGTCCTTCTTCAGGGTGAGCGTGTTCGGGAAGGTGCAGCTGGCGAGGTCCGTCGGGGAGATGCCGATCGGCGTGGTGTTGACGGTGGTTCCCCGCGCGAGGTCGATCTCGATGATCCGGCTTCCGCCGTTCGCCACGGAGACGAAGATGTGACCGAGGTTGCCGAACGCGATCCCGTTGCCGGCGACGCCGGCGCCCATGTCGTGCACCTGCTTCGCGGAGATCGTGGCCGTGCTGGGCGTGACGGTCGCGGGGATGTCGGCCGCGTACACGTACTGCTCGGCGACGAGCACCAGCTGACCCGAGGCGCTGAACGCCATGTCGCCGTTGGCTGTGCTGCCGAAGACGGCGCTGCCAGCCGCGGCGGCGAGCTTGCCGACCTGCACGGGCGCGGCCGCCGGTGTGGCGGGGTCCCACGCGTAGAGCTGGATCGTGCTGTCGGCCTGCGTGCCGGTCGCGAAGTAGTACACGCCCGACTTGGGGTGCACCGCGCCGCGCACGATGGACCCGACGTTCATCGAGTAGACGTGCGTGGTGGTGGTGTCGGCGACGCGGTCGTACACGGCCAGTGTCTTGTTGCCCGCTGCCGCGGCGTTCGTGATCGTGTAGGCGTAACGTCCACCCGAGGAGATTCCCAGGGCGTTGTTGGAGTGCCCGGTGCCGAGGCTCGTGGTGCCCAGCGTGCCGCCGGTCGGGGTGACGCTGAACTCACGGATCTCCGTGGTGCTCTGCGCGTAGATCGCGCCCGGCTCGCAGATGAACGGCGCAGCGGCGAACGCCGGCGCCGCCGTGACGGTGGTCGCGACGACCGCGAGCGATGACGCGACCAGCGCGGCTCCGGTGACGCCGCTCAGCGCCTTCCGTACGCCGCGACGCCAACGCGCCCCTCTGGACACAGGCGTGTCCCCGTGTGTTTCCTGTGTTCTCCGCACAGCGAAAAGCCCCATGATTGCGCTCCCCACGCTCTCCCCATCCGGCGTGCGCGCACGCCGAACGTCGCGTCCCCTGACGCGTCCTCCCAAGACGAGGTGCGCCGGCTTCGAGTCGAGGCGCACCGATCCTCACTCTAGGGGTGGATCACGGGTTTGCGCGATTCGACAGTAGAACCACCTCCGAACGGGGGTCGTTTATCAGTGCCTCAGATGACCAGTACTCTCGTTCCGTGAGACTGGGAATCCTCGACATCGGCTCGAACACCGTGCATCTCCTCGCTGCGGATGCACGCCCGGGCGGTCGGCCGCTCGCCACGACCAGCGATCGCACCGTCGTTCGCCTCATGCGCTTCCTCACCGCGGACGGCGCCATCAGCGAGGAGGGCGTCGAAGCGCTGGAGACTGCGGTGCTGCGCGCCCGCAGGATCGCGGACGACGAGCGCGTGGACACCCTGCTGGCGACGGCGACGAGCGCGGTGCGCGAGGCCGCCAACGGCGACGCGGTGATCGCGAGGATCGAGGCCGCCCTCGGCCAGCCTCTGCAGGTGCTCACGGGCGTGCAGGAGGCCGAGTTGACCTTCCTCGCCGTCCGGCGGTGGTTCGGCTGGGATGCCGGCCGCATCCTGCTGCTGGACATCGGCGGCGGCTCGTTCGAGTTCGCCGCCGGCGCCGAGGAGCTGCCGGAGGTCGCCGCGTCCGTGCCGCTGGGCGCCGGCCGCACGACCGTGCAGTTCCTTCCTGCGGATCCGCCGGGCGAGGATGCCGTCGCGCGGCTGCGCGCCCACGCGGAGTCCGTCCTCGAGCCGGTCGCCGCGCAGATCGGCGCGCTCCCCCGCCCCGATCACGTGATCGGGTCGTCGAAGGCGATCCGATCGCTCGCGAACCTCGCCGGTCGACAGGTCACCGGCCTCGGCTTCGACCGCACCGTGCTGTCGCGGTCGGCGCTCGGCTCGTGGATCCCGCGGCTCGCACGGATCCCGGCATCCGCACGCCAGGAGCTGCCTGGCATCACCCCCGACCGCACGTTCCAGATCGTGGCCGCGGCCGTCGCCCTGCACACGGCGATGACCGTGCTCGACGTCGACGAGCTGGAGGTCTCGCCGTGGGCGCTCCGCGAGGGCGTGCTGCTGCGCTACATCGAGCAGCTGAACTGGAACAGGCCGGACGACGCGTGAGACGACGAGGAGCCGGGCGGAACGATCTCCACCCGGCTCCTCGATCGGATCGGACTACAGCGCGAGACGCTCGCGGACCACATCGGCGAGCCGGTCGGCGTACGCCTGCGCGGACTCGGCGTCGGCCGCCTCGACCATGACCCGCACGAGCGGCTCCGTGCCGGACTTGCGCAGCAGCACGCGCCCCGTGTCGCCCAGCTCGGCCTCGACCTGGGCCACGGCCTCCTGCACGCCGATGTCGCCGTCGACGGCGTCCTTGTCGACGCCGCGCACGTTCACGAGCACCTGCGGGTACACCGTCATGATGCTCGCGAGCTCCGCGATGGACTTCTTCTGGCGCGCCATCTCCGACACGAGGTGGAGACCGGTGAGCAGGCCGTCGCCGGTGGTGGCGTACTCGCTCATGATCACGTGACCAGACTGCTCGCCGCCGAGCGCGTAGCCGCCCTCGTTCATGTCCTCGAGCACGTAACGGTCGCCGACGGCCGTCTGACGAACCGTGATGCCGTGCTCGCGCATGGCGACGTGCAGACCGAGGTTGCTCATGACCGTGGCCACGAGCGTGTCGTCGGTGAGGTGACCGCGCTCCTTCATCGACACCGCGAGGATCGCCATGATCTGGTCGCCGTCGATGACGTTGCCCTCGGCGTCGACCGCGAGGCAGCGGTCGGCGTCGCCGTCGTGGGCGATGCCGATGTCGGCGCCGAGCCGCACGACGGCCTCCGCGAGGTTGTCGAGATGGGTAGAGCCGACGCCGTCGTTGATGTTCCAACCGTCGGGGTCGGCGCCGATGACGACGACTTCGGCCCCCGCGTCGCGGAACGTCTCCGGCGAGACGCCGGAAGCCGCGCCGTGGGCGCAGTCGAGCACGACCTTGATGCCGTCGAGCCGGTGCGGCAGTGAGCCCAGCAGGTGCACGACGTAGCGGTCCTCGGCGTCTGCGAAACGGATGACGCGGCCGACGCCGGCGCCTGTGGGGCGCAGCTTCTCGCCGTCCATCGCCGCCTCGATGCGCTCCTCGACGACGTCGGGGAGCTTCACGCCGCCGCGCGCGAAGATCTTGATGCCGTTGTCGGGGGCCGGATTGTGCGAGGCCGAGATCATCACGCCGAAGTCGGCGTCGCGGTCGGCGACGAGGAAGGCGAGAGCCGGCGTCGGGATGACACCGGCCTCGAGCACGTCCACACCGGATGAGGCGAGCCCCGCGGCCACGGCTGCGGTCAGGAAGTGCCCGGAGACCCGAGGGTCGCGGGCGACAACTGCGGTGAGTCGCTTGCCTTCGGCCTTGCGAGCCTCCGCAGTACGGCCCTGGCCCAGGACGACAGCAGTCGCCTGGGCCAGGGTGAGCGCCAGATCGGCGGTGAGGATGCCATTGGCAAGCCCTCGCACGCCGTCCGTGCCAAAGATCGGCATCGGTCGGGTGGACCTTAGCGCTTCGAGTACTGAGGCGCCTTGCGGGCCTTCTTGAGACCGGCCTTCTTGCGCTCCTTGACGCGAGCGTCGCGCGACAGGAAGCCGGCCTTCTTCAGGGTCGGACGGTTGTTCTCCGCGTCGATCGCGTTGAGCGCACGGGCGATGCCGAGACGCAGCGCGCCGGCCTGGCCCGAGTCGCCGCCACCCGAGATGCGGGCGATGACGTCGTAGGCGCCGACGAGGTTGAGCGCGGTGAACGGGTCGTTGATCAGCTGCTGGTGCAGCTTGTTCGGGAAGTAGTCCTCGAGCGTGCGGCCGTTGACCGTGATCGTGCCCGAGCCGGGGACGAGACGCACGCGGGCGATGGCCTGCTTGCGACGGCCGACAGCGGCGCCCGGGACGCTGAGCACGGGGCGGGGAGCCGCCTCGACTGCCTCGGTCTCGGGGGTCGACGTCGAGTAGTTCTGGGGGGTTTCGGTGGTGTCCTGGATGTCAGCCACGAGTATGTCCTTAAGTCTTTACGGCGCTTACTGCGCGACCTGGTCGAGGGTGTACGGCGTGGGCTGCTGAGCGGCGTGCGGGTGCTCGGCACCCGTGTACACCTTCAGCTTCGCCAGCTGCTGGCGGCCGAGGCTGTTCTTGGGGAGCATGCCGCGGATGGCCTTCTCCACAGCGCGGACCGGGTTCTTCTCGAGGAGCTCGGAGTAGGTGGTCGCCTTGAGGCCGCCCGGGTAGCCCGAGTGACGGTAGGCGATCTTCTTCTGGAGCTTCTGACCGGTGAGCGCGACCTTGTCGGCGTTCACGATGATGACGAAGTCACCCGAGTCGATGTGGTTGGCGAAGGTCGGCTTGTGCTTGCCGCGCAGGAGCGCTGCGGCGTGCGAAGCCAGACGGCCGAGAACGACGTCGGTGGCGTCGATGACGACCCAATCGCGCTGGACTTCGCCAGCCTTGGGGGTGTAAGTGCGCGTCACGATAGTGCTGCTTTCTTGTCGAACGGAGAGGTTCGTGAATCCCACTCCGGGGTGGTTCTCACCGGATCCGGTGCGAACACGCCAGTGGAGGGCTCACGTTCGTGGCACTCGGCAGTCGAGTACCAAAGAGACAGCTTACGTCATGGGACCCCTATCCCCCAAAACGAGGCGTCCCGCCGGCGAGCGCAGACTCGTCGGCGGGACGCGTCCCTGAGCGGATCAGACGATCGCGGCGCGCTCCCCCGGCGTCAGCACACGGAGCCGATCGCCGCGGCCGGCGTGCGCGAACATGCCGACCAGTCGCTCCCGCGTCTCGGAGAAGTGGAACCAGCCCTCGGCATGCACGGGCACGATCACGGCGTCGCCGAGCGCCTCGGCCGCGGCGAGCGCCGTGCGCGCGTTGAGAGTGAGGTCGACGTCGCCGAAGCGGCCGACGTTCGCCGCCCCCGCGAACAGCACGGCCACGTCGATACCGGGGAACCGCGCGGCGATCTCGCCGACGAGCTCGACCGAGGCGTTGTCGCCGGAGACGTAGACGGTGGGCTCGCCGTCGGCCTCGAGCACGAACCCGGTCACGACGCCGCTGAGCGCCTCCGCACCCTCCGGACCGTGCAGCGCGGGCACGGCGGTGACGGTGACGGCGCCCACGCGGTGCTGCTGCCACGGCGAGAGGCCGGTGGCGCCGGGGAGGTTCGCGGCCGACTCCACGGTGGTCAGGGTCAGCGGCACGTCTGCGAGCAGGGCGCGACCGGCGACGTCGAGGTTGTCCGCGTGCTGCTCGTGCGAGAGCAGCACGAGGTCGATCGGGCCGAGCGCCGCTGCGGGGACAGCAGGCCCGGTGAGCTTGTAGAGGGTGGCGCCGCCGGGGTACTCCCCCGGTTCGTCGAAGGTGGGATCCGTGAGGATCGAGAGTCCGGCGTAGGCGAGGTGGACGGTGGGCCCGCCCACGAGGAGGGCTGAGATCGTGGTCATGACCTCAGCTTCGAGCATCCGCTCCCCCGGAGCCAGTGGCCTTGAGGCACATGTTCGATAAGATCAGGCCATGTCTCGCCGCCTCCGCGTCGCGGTCCTCGCGTTCCCCGGCATCAGCCCGTTCCACCTGTCGGTGCCCACCCTCGTGTTCGGCGGCGCCGGCCTCGACAGCGTCGACGGGCTCTACGACGTCACCGTGTGCGCGGAACGGCCGGGGTCGATGCCCACCGGTGCGGGCTACGCCATCCACGTCGACGCCGGCCTGGAGGCCATGGCCGCGGCCGACCTCGTCGTGATCCCCAGCTGGCGGTCGGGCGAGGAGCCGTCCTCGGACCTGCTCGACACGGTGCGCGCAGCGCACGCACGAGGAGCGCGCATCGTCGGCCTGTGCCTCGGGACATTCGTGATCGCGGCATCCGGCGTCGCCGACGGCCGCGAGGTGTCGACGCACTGGGCCGCCGCCGCGCGGCTCGCCGCCGGAGAGCCCGCCGTCGATGTGCGCGACGACGTGCTGTGGACCGACCTCGGCGACGTCATCACCTCGGCGGGGGCGGCCGCCGCCCTGGACTGCTGCCTGCACATCGTGCGCACCGACCACGGAGCGATCGCCGCGACCGCACTCGCCAGGGCACTGGTCCTCGCCCCGCACCGCACCGGCTCCCAGGCGCAGTACATCCCCGCCCCGGTGGTCGCCGCCTCGGCCGACGACCCGATCGGCCGCGCCATGCTTTGGGCGCGCGCCGACCTCGCCGGCGCCTTCGACATCGACGACTGGGCGGCATCCGTGCACCTCTCGCGGCGCACGTTCACCCGACGGTTCCGCGAGCGCACCGGCACCAGCCCTCAGCAGTGGCTGCTGGATCAGCGCGTGGACGCCGCCCGCACCCTTCTCGAGGGCTCGGACGCCCCGGTGGAGCGCGTCGCGGAGCTCGCCGGGTTCGGCAGCGCGGTGTCGCTGCGGCTGCACTTCCGGCAGCGGCTCGGGGTGAGCCCGGCAGCCCACCGCGCGGCCTTCCGCGTCGGCGCCGCCTGAGTCCCTCCCCGCGCCCCTCGCGGCGGGCGTCTCAGTCCAGGCGCGCCGTCACGAGGATCGGACGATGATCGCTCGACCCCTGCGGCAGCGTCGTGACCCGCTCGATCTCGAAGCCGGAGGAGGTCGCGAAGTCGTAATGACCGCGGAACACCCGGTAGCGCGTGTAGGTGTGGTCGTCGCTGATGGTGAGGGCGTATCCGTGCTCGCGCACCGCGCGGCCGAGGTTCTCCTTGAACACCGGGTAGTTGTAGTCACCGACCATGAGCTGGGGCAGCCCGTCGCCGAGCTCGGCGAGCTGAGTGAGCGCGGCCCGGATCTGATGACGCCGCAGGGAGTTCAGCGCGGTCAACGGCGCGGCGTGGAAGGACGCGACGATCAGGTCGCGCCCCTCGTCGATCTCGTGCAGTCTGGCGCCGAGCACGCGCTCGTGGGCGGGCTTGGCGATGCGGTCGTGCAGCGACTTCTTCAGCCCGATCGTCTTGACGCCCTGGATGCGGAACGTGCTCGCGCGGTAGTAGAGGGCGAGTCCGAGCCGATTCCCCTGCGTCGCGTCCGCGAGCACGAGGTCGCCGATGCGCTCCGGCAGTTCGGCGACGTCGCACTCCTGCAGGCAGAGCACGTCGGGGTCGTGCGCGCCGGCGATCGCCGCCAGCTCCCCGGCGGCCTTGTGCTTCTGCAGGTTGTACGAGATGACCTTCATGGCACTCTCACGCTACTCGTCGTACCCCCAGCGCAAGCCGAGAATCCCCGGTCCGAATCCATGGCGCGCGAGATGCACGGCGCCCGTCTTCACGGACCGCATCGCCGTGGTGTAGTCGTCCTCGGTCTCCACGTACTCCTCGCACCAGCTGGGCACGGCATCCGGGTGGAACCGCACCCAGATCAGCGCCTCCCTGGCCTGCCGGGACGTGGCGTGCCATGCCGACTGCTTGGTCGGATAGCCGGCCGGGAACGTCTCCGTGAACTCGAACAGCGTCGTCGCGCCCGTGGTGATCGGCTCGTCAAGGGCGATGACCACGCCCGACAGCAGACGCCCCGGATGCAGGTACTCGCGGTCGACGCGACCTCCGACGACGTCGGAGATGACCGACATGACGTCGGTCTCCTCCGGAGCCACGTCGATGAGCGGAAGCTCCGTGATGACGCCCTTCGTCGCCTGCACCAGCGAGCGCATCGTGATGCTCTCCACGGAACCGTCGCGTCCGACTGTGACCGTCAGCTGCGTTGACAGGTCGCGCAGGGAATCCTGCGCCGCCGCCCCCAGGGCGGCGAGGGTCTCCTCTGATTCGCGCTGCTCGCGCTCCGCGTCGAACGGCAGCATCGGCGGCGCCTGCGGACCCACTCGCGGAGAGGGGCCGAGCAGGCTCGTGAGGTGTCCCCTGTGCAGGCCGAGACGGTCCTCGATCCCCTCGACGACGCCCAGGGACTGGACCCCCTCAGGCTGCCGATCACCCGAGCGCCAGTAACTCAGGGTCGCCATCGAGACGGGGTTGCCGTCGGCCTTCAGCCACGCCTGCAGGCGCGCCAGTGTCACTCCCCGATCGGAGATGGCCGCGCGCAGCGCTGAGGCGAATGCCGAGTCGTTCCCCTCCGTCACAGTCCCCTCCTCGTCGTGTGAAGGCGCGTGTCGTAGGTTCAGCATACGGCGCTGCGACACACCCCTCCTCCCGTCGCGGGTCAGCCGTCGCCATGGTGCTGCTGGGGCGGCCCATGGCGGCCCCACTCCTGTGCGGCCGCCCTCCTGGGAAAGGGCGGCCGCCGAGGGAGCACGACCTCCCGCGGCACGACCTTCCGCGGCACGACCTCACGCGGCACTCCCGCGGCCTGAGACCGCGATCCGACTAGCGCCGGCGCCGCCGCCCGCGCCGCACCTCGCCCGCATCAGCGCGGGCGACGGTGTCGTCACCGGCCCGCGCGGCATCTCCAGGTGACAGCACGTCTCGGAGGGCCTGCCGCTCCCTGGCCCGTCGACCGCCGTCTGCCCATCCGACGACGAATCCGATCACGATGAGCAGGATGCCGGCGATCAGCAGCGGACCCGGCTCGACGCCGTCGGCATCCGCCCACTCCACGCCCCAGCCGAGGATCAGCGCAATCGCACCGGCGGCGCACAGCCCGTGCTCCGCCCTGGCCGCTGCACGATTCTCGGCGATCAGCGGCTCGACGAGCGACACGTCGACCCGTCGTGGGGTTCCGTCGCGCACCCATCGGGCCAGCGCGACCTCCCGCACCGCCTGCAGCGCGACGCCTCCGATCCAGGCGGCCAGCCCGAGCACGGCGCAGGCGAGGATCACGACGCCGCTGAAGAGACTGAGCACATCGATGCCGTTCTCCACCGGCTGATCCCACCGCACCGGCTCGCAGTACCGGCACTGCTGGCGCATGAACACCGAGAGCATGAACGCCCCGAGCCCCACGAGCGTCGCGACCGAGAGCACCGTCGCGATGCGCCCGACGGCCTTCGCACTCGGAACCACCAGCCACCGCGGTACGACGGCCTCGACCGCCGCCGCGCGCGCACGCTCGTCGGCGGCGACCGCCTGCGGGACTCGGGCCTTCCATGTCGCCCACAGCGCGGTCATGTCCGAGTGCGTGCGTTCGAGCCCTGAGCGGCCGGCGACGTGAAGCGCCCACGCGCCGGCCGCGATCGCGAGGCATACGCCCAGCGCGATCCAGGTCACCGCGTCCTCGCGCAGGTCCTCGACGAAGGCGCCGCCCAGCCCGAAGAACGCCGCGATGCCGATCGCGCACCAGAACAGCACCGTGCCTGTGGTGCGCAGGAGCGCGTAGGGAGACGAGCTGAGGCTCAGCCGCAGCGGCCGCGGAGGCACACCGCCCTCCGGCATCCGCCCCACCGCCCGCAGCGCCACGATCCTCTCGGCCGCGAAGACGAGCGGCGCCCCGAAACCGAGCACCGCCGCCACGATGAGGAACACGCCCATGCAGGCGCGGAACACCGGATCGAGGTCGAGCTGCCAGTACAGGGTCGACAGCGCCTCCTCCCCCACGATGCCGACGACGAGGATGCCGACGAAGGCGTAGAGGGTGCCGGCGATGAGCCCGATGGCGGCGTCGGCGGCGGCCCGCCAGAACGACCAGGCCGGAGAGGAGACCTCGGCGAACCGGGCGCTCATGCGTCGTCGTCGCGGCTGCGTCGCGCCCTCGTCTGCTCGGCCCGCACGGCGAGGAGGTCGTCGGAGGGGTAGCCGACCTCGGTGAGGATCAGTCCGCGGGCGGCGAGCACCTTGAACTCGCTGGTGCGCTCGAGGGCGTCCCTCAGCACGACGAGGTCGTCGACGTCGAGCCGCCCCTCGCCCACCGCTGCACACGCGCCGACCAGCGCCCGCACCATGCTGTGGCAGAACGCGTCGGCCTTGACCTCTGCCACGAGCACGCCGTCGGCGTCGCGTGACCAGCGGTAGTCCAGCAGCGTGCGGATGGTCGTGGCCTCCTCGCGCGGCTTGCAGTAGGCGGCGAAGTCATGCAGGCCGATGAGGGTGCGTGCGGCGGCGTCCATGCGCGTCTCGTCGAGGGTGCCCCGGTGGGTGGTGGTGTCGTGCCGCCGCAGCGGATCGAATCCCGACCCGTCGTCGGCGAGGCGGTACC
Organism: Microbacterium sp.; assembly: GCA_017744855.1. Taxonomy (GTDB): domain Bacteria; phylum Actinomycetota; class Actinomycetes; order Actinomycetales; family Microbacteriaceae; genus Microbacterium. The sequence continues at coordinate 16,555 of JAGIAK010000032.1, read as the reverse complement.
GGTACCGGCGCCAGACGGCGGAGAAGCGGGCGTCGAAGCCGTCGGGGGCGAGCGCCGAGCGGGTCACCGTCACGTCCGGGTAGGCGCCGAGCACCCCGCGCATCCGCCCGGCGAGCGAGCCGGCAGGATCGTGCGCCGCCTTGCCGTGCCGCGACTCGACGCGGGCCCACTGGGCGTCGTCGAGGTCGACGTGCGCCACCTGTCCGGCCGCGTGGACGCCGGCATCCGTGCGTCCGGCGACCACGAACTGCACGTCGGAGCCGACGATCCGGGCGAGCGCCGCCTCCAGCGTGCCCTGCACGGTACGGAGGTTCGGCTGCTTCGCCCATCCGCGGAAGTGGGTGCCGTCGTAGGCGATGTCGAGACGGATGCGCACGGAACCAGACTAGGCCCGACTCAGCGCTCGACGAGGATGCCGTCCTCGTCGCTGTACAGGTGCGCGCCGACGCGGAACACGACGCCGCCGAACTCCAGCGGCACGTCGGCCTCTCCCGCGCCGAGCTTCGTGCTCTTGCGCGGGTTCGTGCCCAGCGCCTTCACGCCGAGGTCGAGGGCGTCGATCGCGACGCTGTCGCGGATCGCCCCGTTGATCACCACGCCAGCCCAGCCGTTCTGCACCGCGAGCTCGGCGATCATGTCGCCCATCAGCGCCCGCTGCAGCGACCCGCCGCCGTCGACGACGAGCACCGCGCCATCGCCGGGCGTCGACAGCACCGACTTCAGCAGCGCGTTGTCCTCGTGGCAGCGCACCGTCCGGATCGGGCCGTCGAACGCGCGACGGAGCCCGAAGGACCGCAGCTGCACCGGCAGCGACTGGATGCCCTCCTCGAGTTCGTCGTAGAGGTCGGCCGTGGCGATCGCCATCAGATCCCTCCGTCGATCGAACGGGTGAACTCGGCGGGGTCGTCCGGCACCATGACCTCGGTCTGCATGTTGAGGCTCTCCCCCGCGAAGAACTTCTTGGCCCGCGGGAAGAAGAACCAGATCACCATGAGCACCACACCGATGGCGAGCGATCCGATGCCTACCACGAAGGTGCCTCCGATGCCGAGGAGCACGGTGTTGCCGTAGTCCGGCTGCCACATGTCGATCGCCGACTGCACGAAGGCGGCGGTGAGCATGAGCCCGCCGAGCAGCGGGAACAGCCCCTTGAAGAAGAAGTCCCGCGGCGAGCGCGTGAGCTCCTTGCGGAAGTACCAGACGCAGGCGAACCCGGTGATCGCGTAGTAGAACGCGATCGCCAGCCCCAGCGACAGGATCGAGTCCTGCAGGATGTTGTCGCTGATGAGCGTCATGCCCACGTAGTACGCGACCGCGACGATGCCCATGACGATCGTCGAGAACGACGGCGTCTTGTACACCGGGTGCACGTCCTTGAATCGTGCGGGCAGAGCCCGGTACACGCCCATCGCGAGCGTGCCGCGCGCGGTGGGGAGGATCGTGGTCTGCGTCGACGAGATCGCCGAGATGATCACGGCGACCACGAGCACCCAGCCGAACGGGCCGAGCAGCCCGTCCTTGATGCCGAGGAAGAAGTCGTCGGCGTTCGCCTCGTTGCCGAGCCCCGTGCCCTCCGTGCCGAGGCCGGCGTACATCATGGCGGAAATGGTCACGGCGACGTAGGTGACGAGCAGGATCACGCAGGTGAGCACGGCGGCGCGGCCAGGGATGCGCTTCGGGTCCTTGGTCTCCTCGTTCAGGGCGAGGCACGTGTCCCAGCCCCAGTAGATGAACAGCGCGAGGAGGATCGCCTCCGTGAAGCCCGACCAGTCGGTGAAGCCGAAGGGGTTCATCCACTGCCAGTCGAAGGGGGTCGGGTTCGGAGCGGTGCCCGCCGCGAACTGCCAGAGCGCGGTGACCACGAAGACGGCGAGCGCCAGGTACTGGATGCCGAGCAGGACGTTCTGGATGCGCTCGCCGATCTCGACGCCGCGCCAGCTGACCCAGGTCATCGCCGCGATGAAGACCACGGCGACGACGATGATGCGCCAGTCGTTGTTCTCCAGGTCGAAGCCGATCAGCGACCAGAAGTAGACGGAGGCGATCTGGGCCAGGTTGGCCAGCACGACCATGCCGGCGACCGCCACGCCCCAGCCGCCCATCCAGCCCACCCAGGGACCGAACGCCTTGGTGCCCCAGGTGAAGGTGGTACCGCAGTCGGGCACCGCGTTGTTGAGCTCGCGGTAAGCGAAGGCGATCAGCAGCATCGGGAGGAACGCGATGACGAAGGCGATCGGCGCCTGCGCGCCGACGGCGATCACGACCCAGCCGAGGGACGCGACCAGCGAGTAGACCGGAGCCGTGGAGGCGAGACCGATCACGGTGGACCCCCACAGACCGAGGGTGCCTGCCGCGAGGCCCTTGCCGTCGGGGTGCTCGAGATGAATGGGCGTCGTTGCTGCCATGGTCAGAAGATACCACGACCGTTCTCGCAGCAGAATTCCGATGACACGATGAAATCCGTGCAGTGAGCTGCGCTATTCGACTGTTTTCGCAGGATCAGTCGCGTCCCAGCATCCGATCCGAGTGCTCGGCGACCCACTCGACCAGCGGCAGCATCCGCTGCATCAGATCCGCGCCCAGCGGAGTGAGGCTGTACTCGACGTGCGGAGGCACCGTCGGGAAGGACTCCCTGTGCACGAGCCCGTCGTCGGCGAGGGTGCGCAGCGTCGAGGCGAGCATCTTCTCGCTGATGCCGCCGACCTCGCGACGCAGCTCGCTCCAGCGCCGGGTGCCGTCGGACAGACTCGATAGCACGAGCACACCCCACTTGCTCATCACGTGGTCGAGGATCACCCGGGTGCTGCAGCCCGGCTCGAACACCATGGGCGTCGACTCCTTGATCTGCGCAAAACTCACCGTCATGTATGTACCTTACTTCAAAGTGGGTACCCACCGGCAGGAATGTTCTCTACCTCGCTGCCTGTTGGGGCTTGTGTCACCAACGAAAGGACACCCCATGACCACCCTCGTCACCGGAGCCAGCGGCAAGCTCGGCCGTCTCATCGTCGAGAGCCTGCGCGAGAGCGGGGCGCCCGCCGACACGATCGTCGCCGGCGCGCGCGACGTCTCCCGCGTCGCCGACCTCGGCGTACGCACCGCGCGCGTGGACTACACCGATCCCGCGTCGATCACCGCCGCCCTCGACGGCGTCGACACGGTCGTGCTCGTGTCGAGCTCCGCCGTCGGACAGCGCACCGCCCAGCACAAGGCGGTCATCGATGCCGCCGCAGCCGCCGGTGTCGAGAAGTTCGTCTACACGAGCGCTCCGAAGGCCACGACGAGCGACCTCGTGCTCGCCCCCGAGCACAAGGCGACCGAGGAGCTCATCGCCGCCTCGGGCCTGCCCGCCGTGATCCTGCGCAACAACTGGTACACCGAGAACTACTCGGCCGACCTCGCGCGCGCCGCCGAGACCGGCGTGCTCGCCGCTGGCGTCGGCGACGGGAAGGTCGCCTCGGCGAGCCGCAAGGACTTCGCGGATGCCGCCGCCGCGGTGGTGCGTGAGGACGGGCACATCGGCCAGGTGTACGAGCTGGGCGGCGACGTGGCGTGGAACTACGAGGAGCTCGCAGCGGCGATCTCCGAGGTGACCGGCCGCGAGGTGAGGTACGTACCGCTGTCGTTCGACGAGCAGCTCGCCGGTCTGCGCGACGCCGGACTGGATGAGGGCACGGCGGGATTCGTGGCCGCGCTCGACGCCGGTATCCGCGACGGCGCCCTCGCCGACACCGACGGCACCCTCTCGCGTCTCATCGGCCGCCCGACCACTCCCCTCGTCGAGGGTCTGCGCGCAGCATCCGTGTAGCCCTGCCGCCAGACGTAGCCGACGACGGCGAGCACGCCGACGCCGAGCCAGACCGCCCACCACGGGAATCCTGGCTGCTCCGACGGAGCCGAGGCCGCCTTGACGTCCTCGATCGGCGTCGGCGTGATGCGTTCGCCCGTGACGACGATGCGCTGGGTGTTGATCCCCAGCGGGGTGCAGGTGATGAGAGTGACGAGGTCCTCCCCCGGCACCGCGCGCAGGGACTCACTGTCGTCGGGGTCGACCACGTCGATCTTGTTGACGCGGTAGGTGAGCACCTTGTCGAACACCGAGACGGTGAAGGTGTCGCCGATCTCGACGAGGTTGAGGTCGGTGAACATCATCGCGTCGGCCAGGCCGCGGTGCGCGGAGATCACCGCACGGGTTCCTTCCCCGCCGACCGGCAGGTGCGAACCCTCCAGATGGCCGGCGCCCTTGAGCAGCGACTCGTCGCTCGTGCCGTGGTAGATCGGCAGGTCGACGCCGATCTTGGAGATCTGGATGCGCCCCATCATGCCGTCGGCGGAGGCCACGAGCATCTTCTCGTAGTCGAACTCGTCGGATGCGGACGCGCCATCGCTCGTGGGCTTGTGCTCGCCCTGACCGACCACGATCTCCCCGGCGCTGAGCGCGTCGTTGTACGCCTTCGCCTCGGCGAGCTGGGTCGCCGCGGACGGCGTCACGGAGTCGGCGCTCTGCTCGTAGTTCGCGACGACGAGCGACTGGTTGTACGAGCTGAACCACTGCGCGGTCATCGGGTAGAGCCCGGTGCCGAGACCGCCCAGCGCGAGCACGGCGATCGCGAGGGTGAACACCGCTGGCCGCCACCGACGCCCCCTGCTGCGGAGGTCCCTCCGCAGCAGGGGCGCCGGAGCGGCCGGTGCGCGCTTCGTGGGCGTCACGCGGCCATCCGTCGCGCACGCCGCCGCTGCATGACGAGGGCGAGAAGCACGAGCCCGCCCAGCCCGCCACCCGCGAGCAGGTATCCGAACTCACCGACTCCTCCGGTGAGCGGGATCCCCGGCACGCTGATCTTCGTGTTGACGATGTCTCCGTAGGCCACGTTCGTGTTCACGGTGACGTCGATCGGAGCGGTGAGCTTCACGTAGCCTGCCGGCGCCTTCGTCTCGACCAGACGGTACTTGCCTGGCACCAGCCCCTGCACCAGGAACTCTCCCGCGTCGGCATCCTTGTCGACGCCCGTGCAGGGAGCGGTCGTGCAGTCGACGACCACCACGGTCTTCGCCGTCACCGGCACGCCCTTCGCATCGAGAGGTGTCAGGGTCCACTCCGAGCCGGCGAGACGGGCACTCGCACCGCCCACCTTGTTCCACGACAGGTTCACCGTCACCGGATGCACCGTGCAGAGAGCGGTCGCCTGGTCGCATGTCGTCGGCGGCGTCGTGCCCGTCGGAACGACGTAGTTGACCAGCGAGGCGTTGGCCGTGAGCGGATCCTTGACCTTGACGGTATAGGTCACCGTGGCCGTCGCCCCGGCCGGCAGGGTCCCCACGACCTTCAGGGTCGTGCCGGACAGTGTCGCCGTCAGCGGGCTCTGCGCCACAGCCGAACCCACCATCGTGGCATCGTCCAGCACGTCCGCCAGGAGGTCGGTGTGATTCACGGTGGCGGCACGCCCGCCACCCGAGTTGTCGAACGTGAGCGTGTATGTCACGCTCTGACCAGGCACCAGGGCAGTCCCGGATGCCGGATTGGAGGACTTGGTCACCACGAGCTTCGGCTTGAGCGGCGTGTTCGTGAACGTGCAGGTGATGTTCTTGCCCGTCGCGGCTGCCGGCACCGTGAGCACCGATCCGGATGCGCCGGGAACATATGGGACGCTGGTGCTCGTGCCATCGATCACGCACGCGAGAGCGCTGCCGTAGTCCCTCAGGTCGGTGAAGCCGTTGCCTGCCATCTCCGCGACGGTGTAGGCGCCGCCCACACGGACGAAGACCGGTCCGACCTTCTGGGGCTGGACTCCGCTCGCTGACCCTGCCGTCGTCGCGGTCACATAGGGATTGGCGACATCGGCGGGATCCACCAGCCACAGACCGAACTGGTCGTTCGCGTCGGCACGGCCTTCCGGAAGATTCTTCTCGATCGTCAGCGTCGTCGCGATCGCGCACGATGCGAGGTCGACGATGCTGCTCGTGAGGGGCTCGCCGTTGGTGTTGCCGGTCGAACCGCTGAAGTCGCCGGTGCGCAGGTTCGGATTCACGATGGCCAAGGTCACAGGATCGATCGACCAGACCTTGACACTCGAGGCGATCGCCAGCGAGCCGTCAGGCAGGATCGCGATGCCGACGGCGCCTGCCGCGTCCGCAGCAGGGATCGACTTGGACGTCGTCGAGACGATGTTCTGCGACGCACTCCCTGCCTGCCGGGCGACCGCCAGGTTCGTGCTGGTCACCGTCGTGATGGTGAACGCGTTCTCGGAACCGCGGAGGATGTACAGGTTACCCTTCCCATCGAAAGCGATGTCGCCATTGCCTCCCTGGGTGCCACCGGCGGTGTTGACCGTCACCCTGCCGATGGCCTTGATCCTCGAACCGTCGTACTCATAGAGCGTCATGACCCTCGAGTCCCCGTTCGCGATGGGCGACACCTGCTCGTAGCCGGCGAAGACGTAGTTGCCGGTGACCGGGTCGACCGCCCCGGCGACCATGTTGGAGAAGCCGACCGAGTACCAGCCGTTGGCGTCGCCGTTGGAGACGGGCGCCTTGATCCAGTTGCCGTTCGCGTCCGTCATGATCACGTTCACCTGCGCAGGCGTGGCGGTCAAGGTGGTGCCCGACTGGTAGATCGACTGCGACTTCACCAGCGCATACCGAGTTCCGTTGCTCCCGACCGCGAGCGCGTTCACGGACTGCCCGTACTTCGTGTACCCGCTGTACGCGCCGGTCGTGTACGGGGCCGTTCCGATCAGACTGCCGTAGAGCGCTGTCGGGTCAGACATTCTCGTGATCGCGTTGTTCGAGCCGGTTGCCGGGATGGTGCCGGCCGGCGCTTGATAGCCGAGGACATAGACCTTGCTGGGGTCGCACGTCGCCGCGGCGGCGGCGCTGATGCTTGCCTCAGCGAATCCCTGGGGGGCGACCGTGGCCTCGGTCGGAGAGTCGACAGGAGAGGAAACGGATACGGGGGCTGAGGGGGATTCGGTTCCTGTCGGCGATGCCGACTGTGCCGCATCGGGAGACGTTCCCGACTCGGACTCCTCGGGGGTGGAGGTCGCTGTCGCCGCCGACGGCGTAGGGACAGGGGCGACCTGAGCAGTCGCCGGCGCGATCCCCAGCCCTCCGGCAAGGCCCAGAGCGAGCACCAGGGTCGCGGCCCCCCTCACAGCAAGGGCCGTCGATCGCCTCGGTGGATGCGGGGGTGCGGGCTGAAACCGTTTCATGAAAGGTCCTCTTCAACGACATGGGAAGAACTGCGCTCGACGAAGGACTCTCTGGAACTCTTCGGAGCACGGATGCCGTCGCCCGCAGTCGCGGGCGACGGCATCCGCTCTTCAGTGCGAGGTGTGATCGTTCGACCCCACCTCAGGGGTACTCACTCGGTGTGAGCGGCCTCGCGACGGCGCTTCATGAGCACCAGTCCGAAGGCGACGGCCACGGCGGCGACTCCGGCGGTGATCAGCACGATCTGGCCGTTGGCACCCGTCATCGGCAGCGAGGGCACGCCCTGCTTCGTGTTGACGATCTCGGGGTTGTCGGCCGTCGTGGTCTGACCGGCCTTCACCGCGATACCCGTGTTCGGGTTGGCGGGCAGAACGTAGCCCGCGGGAGCCGCAGTCTCCTTGAGCACGTAGCAGCGCTTCGTCGCGTTCACGACAGGGTTCACGCTGTCGCTCACGAAGAGACCGGCGATCGAGATGACACCCGAGGCGTCGGAGGTGAACGACGTCTTGCCGTTGACGGAGATCGGAGCACCGGTCGCCGTGGCGGTGGAGCAGTCGGCAGCGTACGGAGCGGTCGCGTTGTACACCTCGAAGGTCGCGCCCTGGAGCAGGCCCTCGCTACCGGTCGAACCGGCGGCGCGCTTGAGCACGTCGAGCGAACCCCAGTTGGTCTTGACCTCGTTCGACGGCAGCGGCGGACGCACCGTCGAGTCGAAGCCGGGGTTGTTGGTCCACAGCTGGGCCGTGTTGTTGATCGTGCCGTTGCCGACCGAGGTGATCGTGCCCGCGAACGCCACGGTGATCTTCTTACCGGCCTGAGCGTTCGGGCCCTGGTTCAGCCAGGCGAGACCTGCAGGAGTGAAGTTCATCGTGACCTGCTGGCCCGCGACGGCGATCGTGTAGAAGGTCGGGTCGAGGGCGACGCCGTCGACGGTGACCTTCGTGGCGGCCGCGGTGACCGGGGTGAGACGGGCGTCGAGCGTGTCGCGGATCGCGAACCCGGTCCACGGGTCACTGCTCGTGGGCACCGGAGCGGTGACGGGGAAGGTGACGACCGACCCGAGCCCGGTGTTCAGCTGCGGGTCGATCTTCTTCTCGATCTGCCCTGCACCGTTCTTCGGGAAGGCGTTGACGTCGTAGATCCACTGGTTCTTGTTCGGCATCGGGATCGTCACGATGAACGGAGCGGAACGGTCGACGATGTTCGCCGGAGCCGCGGTCTCACAGACCTGGTAGGCGCCGACCTTGAGCGGCAGCGTCGCAAGACCGGTGGCGTCGGTCTTCGGCATCGCGATGCCGGCGCCGAGCGTGTATCCGGCAGGCGCCGTGCAGCCCGCTCCGGGAGTCGCGGTGGCCAGGCCGTCCCAGTTCGCAGGAACAGACAGATCCAGGGCCGATCCGTCGCTCTTCTTCAACGGGTACACCGTGAAGACGACGTCGGCCACCGGGTTGGTGAAGGTGCCGGTCGTAGCGCCGGTCGGGTCGCCGACGGCGCCACCGGTCTGGTGCAGGTACTTGTGCACCGTCAGCGAGCCGGTCGCGTTCGGATTGATGTTGCCGTACGACGGCGCCTCAGCCGCCTGTGCGACGGATGCGCCGAGCACGCCGGAAAGACCGATGGCGGCCACCCCCAGCAGTGCGCTCAGGCGACGGACCTTGTGATCAGCCACGTGCTTCTCCTCATTCTTGGTGGGCGGATGCAGGATGCAGCCGCGTGTTCGAGGCTCGAGATCTCTGCGAGCTCTCTTGCCTTCCACCGGAGAAGACGGGGATGGGCCGTCGGGGTCACGCCCGTGCGTCAGGCGACATACCGGTTGCGTGCACCGGAATACCACCTGACAGCACGAAGCGCCCCGGAACGCGGTGTTCCGGGGCGCTTCAGGACCTCGCGGTGTTCAGCCCGCAGCGACCTCCGCTGCGGCCCGTGCGACCGGGACGAGGCGGGTGAGCTGCGTCACGTGTCGCGGCTCCAGCTCGTCCAGCGACGAGACGCCGAGCAGGCGCATAGTGCGCTCGATCTCGCTGCGGAGGATCGCGATGGTACGGTCGACACCCGCGCGGCCGCCGGCCATCAGACCGTAGAGGTAGGCACGTCCGATCAGCGTGAAATCGGCACCGAGCGCGACCGAGGCGACGATGTCGGCGCCGTTCATGATGCCGGTGTCGATCATGACGGTGAAGTCCTCGCCGACCGCCTCGCGCACCGACGGCAGCAGGTGGAACGGGATGGGCGCCCTGTCGAGCTGGCGGCCACCGTGGTTCGAGAGCACGATGCCGTCGACGCCGGCATCCCTGAGCCGCACCGAGTCCTCGACGTTCTGCACGCCCTTGATCACGATCTTGCCGGGCCACAGGTCACGGATGACCGCGAGGTCGTCGTAGCTGATCGTCGGGTCCATGGCGGCATCCAGCAGCTCACCGACCGTGCCGCCCGTGGTCTTCAGCGACGCGAACTCCAGCTTGGGCGTGGTGAGGAAGTCGATCCACCACCACGGCCGCGGGATCGCGTTGACGATGGTGCCGAGGGTGAGCTGCGGCGGGATGGAGAAGCCGTTGCGCTTGTCGCGCAACCGCGCGCCGGCGACAGGGGTGTCGACCGTGAAGTGCAGGGTGTCGAAGCCCGCGGCCGCCGCCCGACGGGTGAGCTCGTAGGAGATCTCGCGGTCGCGCATGACGTACAGCTGGAACCAGTTGCGCCCGTGCGGGTTCGCCTCCTTCACTCCCTCGATCGAGGTCGTGCCGAGGGTCGACAGGGTGAACGGGATGCCGGCGGCGGCCGCCGCGCCCGCGCCGGCGATCTCCCCCTCGGTCTGCATGAGCCGGGTGAAGCCGGTGGGCGCGATGCCGAACGGCAGGGCCGACGGACCGCCGAGGATGTCGACCGAGGTGTCGACATCGGGTGCCGGGCGCAGGATGCCGGGGTGGAACTCGACGTCCTGGAACGCCTGGCGCGCGCGGGAGAGGGACAGCTCGCCCTCCGCCGCGCCGTCGGTGTAGTCGAACGCGGCCTTCGGCGTGCGGCGCTTGGCGATCGTGCGGAGATCGTCGATCGTGAGCGCGCCCTGCAGACGGCGGCGCTTGCCGTTGAGGTCGGGCTTTTTGAACTGCATGAGCTCGAGGAGCTCGACGGGGTTGGGGATCTGGCGCTGGACCATGACTCTCCTTCGGGTGGGGTGGGTCAGCGACCCAGGACGTGCTGGTAGTAGCCGGTGATGTGCGCATGGACGAGAGTGCGCGCGGCATCCGCGTCTCCCCCGTCGATCGCGTCGATGATCGCGTGGTGCTCGGCGCGCAGACGGTCGGCCATCGCGTCCCAGTCGTCGATCGCGGCGGAGCCGGCGAGCACGTACGACTCGATGGCCGTGCGCAGGCCGGCCATCATCGCGGCGATCACGGTGTTGCCGCTCGACTCGGCGAGCGCCAGGTGCAGCTGCGCATCGAGGGCGAGGAACTCGGCAGGGGCGAGGTGGTCGGAATCCATCGCGTGGAGCACCCGGTGCGCCTCCGTGAGATCGCGCTCCGCGCGGGCGGCGAGCGCGGAGACGACGGCGTCCTCGATCACGAGACGGGTCTGCACGACATCGTCGAGCGGAAAGCCCTGCGCCGCGACCTGCAGGCGCAGCAGCGTCGACATGCCGCCGGTCGGGGTCGCGATCACGATCGCGCCGGCCTGCGGCCCCGAACCCGTCGCGGTGCGGATGAGCCCCATGACCTCCAGCACGCGCAGCGCCTCGCGCACGCTGGAGCGTCCGACGCCGAGATCGGCGGAGAGGTCGCGCTCGGAGGGAAGCCGGTCACCGGGTCCGAGCCTGCCGTCGAGGAGATCGCGCTCGATGTGCTCGAGCACGGCGCGCCAGGCGCGTGCGGGCTGCTCCGGCATCCGCTCTCCCGTCGATTTGTGGTCTGACCACAGTAGCGCGTGTGGTCAGACCACGCAAGGAAGGTACACCGATGCACCCGTGCAGTACACGGGTGCGGAAAGGCGGATCAGCCCAGGCGACCGCCGGACTCGTCGAGATAGCAGGAGCCGCACAGCGACTCGTACGTCGTGACCTCGGGCGCGGTCGTGCCGTCGGCACCCTCGTCGATCGCGACCTGATCGCCGTCGAACACGAAGCGCCCGCCCACGACCCGGCCGTTGAACACGGCCTTGCGTCCGCAGCGGCAGATCGTCTTCAGCTCCTCGAGGGAGTGCGAGATCGCGAGCAGGCGCGCCGATCCGGGGAACGCGTGCGTGAGGAAGTCGTTGCGGATGCCGTAGGCGAGCACGGGGATGCCGTCTTCCACCGCGATGCGGAACAGGTCGTCGACCTGAGCCGGGGTGAGGAACTGCGCCTCGTCGATGAGGAGGCAGGCGATGTCCCTGTCGCGGTTGTGGCGATCGAACAGCTCGCGAGCGTCATCATCCGCCCCGATGAGGAAGTCGACCTCGCGGGTCATGCCGAGACGGCTCTCGATCTGCGATGCGCCCTTGGTGTCGATCGCGGGCTTGGCGAGCAGCACGTGCTGACCGCGCTCCTCGTAGTTGTACGCGGCCTGCAGCAGAGACGTGGACTTGCCCGAGTTCATCGCGCCGTAGCGGAAGTAGAGCTTCGCCACGATGTGCTCAGGCGGAGAGGCCGAGGGTGGCGGCCGTGGCCGCCGTGGACTTCTCGGCCAGCGCAGCATCGGTGTTCAGCTTCTCGCCGAACGTCGGGATGAGCGCTGCGAGCTCGCCCTCCCAGCCCGGGTACTCGGCGGGGAAGCACTTCTTGAGCAGGTCGAGCATGATCGGCACGGCCGTGGACGCGCCGGGCGACGCGCCGAGAAGCCCGGCGATCGAGCCGTCGGCCGAGGAGACGACCTCGGTGCCGAACTGCAGGATGCCGCCCTTCTTCGGGTCCTTCTTCATCACCTGCGCGCGTTGACCCGCGTCGATCAGCGTCCAGTCCTCGTCCTTCGCGGTGGGCATGAACGTGCGCAGGTTCTCCACCTTCTTGCGGTGGTTCTTCAGCAGCTCGCTGACGAGGTAGGTGATGAGGTCGGGGTTCGCGAACGCGACGCGCAGCATGGGCCACAGGTTGTGCGTGCGCACCTGGGTCACGATGTCGAGCATCGAGCCCTTCTTGAGGAACTTCGGGCTGAACGTCGCGAACGGGCCGAACATCAGCGAGGACTCGCCGTCGACCACGCGGGTGTCGAGGTGCGGCACCGACATGGGCGGTGCCCCGACGGACGCCTGCGAGTACACCTTGGCCTGGTGCTGGGAGACGACGGCCTGGTTGGTGGTCTTGAGGAACTGCCCGCCGATCGGGAAGACGCCGTAGCCCTTGATCTCGGGGATGCCGGAGGACTGCAGCAGCTTGAGCGCCCAGCCGCCGGCGCCGACGAAGACGAAGCGCGCCGTGATCTCGTTGGGCGTGCGGCCGATGGTGTTGCGGTACTTGACCAGCCAGCGGCCGTCCTTCTGCTTCTTCAGCGAGCGCACCTCGTGGTTCAGACGCAGGTCGACGCCGGAGGCGGTGAGGTGGTCGAAGAGCTGGTGGGTGAGCGCGCCGAAGTCGACGTCGGTGCCGCTCGGCACGCGGGTCGCGGCGAAGGGCTCGCCCTTACGGCGCTTCTGCATGAGCAGCGGCGCCCACTTGTTGATGACGCGGGAGTCTTCGCTGTACTCGATGCCGGCGAACAGCGGCTGCTCCTTGAGCACCTCGTAGCGCTTGCGGAGGTACGCGACGTCCTTCTCGCCGCGCACGAACGTCATGTGCGGGGTGGAGTTGATGAACGTCGACGGGGCGTCGAGGATGCCACGGTCGACGAGCGACGACCAGAGCTGGCGGCTCTGCTGGAACTGCTCGTTGATGGAGATCGCCTTGGCGGGGTCGAGCGGAGCGTCTCCCTGCTGCGGCATGTAGTTCAGCTCGCACAGGGCAGCGTGCCCCGTGCCCGCGTTGTTCCACGGGTTCGACGACTCCTGGGCCACATCGGAGAGTCGCTCGAAGGCGACGATCTTCCACTCCGGCTGCAGCTGCTGCAGGAGGGTACCCAGGGTGGCGCTCATGATGCCACCGCCGATCAGGACGACATCGACGTTCTCAGTCACCAGACCAGTCTAGTTCGCGGGCGCGGCGCGCCAGACCACGCGGACCGGTCCGAGCAGACCGGATCCGCATGGTCGATGCGGCCAGGCTATGACGCCAGGCGCTCGGCGAGGATCTCCGCGATCTGCACGGCGTTCAGCGCCGCGCCCTTGCGCAGGTTGTCGTTGCTGATGAACAACACCAGGCCCCTGCCCTCGGGGGCGGACTGGTCGGCGCGGATGCGGCCGACGAAGCTCGGGTCCTTGCCCGCGGCGTACAGCGGGGTGGGAACCTCTTCGAGCACGACGCCGGGAGCCGCGGAGAGCACCTCGGCCGCGCGGGCGGGGGTGATGTCGTTCGCGAACTCCGCATGGATCGACAGCGAGTGACCGGTGAAGACCGGGACGCGCACGCAGGTGCCTGCGACGCGGAGGTCGGGCAGCTCGAGGATCTTGCGGCTCTCGTTGCGGAGCTTCTTCTCCTCGTCGGTCTCGTTCATGCCGTCGTCGACGAGGTTGCCCGCGAGCGGGATGACGTCGAACGCGATCGGGGCGACGTACTTCTCCGGCTGCGGGAAGTCGATCGCAGAGCCGTCGTGCACGAGGCGCAGGGTGTCGCCCTGAGCGAGCACGCCCTCGACCTGCCCGAGCAGCTCCTGCGCGCCGGCGAGGCCGGAGCCGGAGACAGCCTGGTAGGTCGACACGATGAGGCGCTCGAGGCCGGCCTCTGCGTCCAGGGCCTTGAGCACCGGCATGGCGGCCATCGTGGTGCAGTTCGGGTTGGCGATGATGCCGCGGGGGCGCTCGTCGATGGCGTGCGGGTTGACCTCGCTGACCACCAGCGGCACCTCGGGGTCGTTGCGCCAGGCGCTGGAGTTGTCGACGACCACGGCGCCGGCCTCGGCGAAGCGGGGCGCGTACGCGCGGCTCGCGGTGGCTCCCGCGGAGAACAGGGCGATGTCGATGCCCGCGGCATCCGCCGTCTCGACGTCTTCGACGATGACGGTCGCACCACCGAACTCGATGGCGGTGCCCGCCGATCGCGACGACGAGAACAGGCGCAGCTCGCGGATCGGGAACGACCGCTCGGCGAGAATCTCGCGCATCACGGTGCCCACCTGGCCGGTGGCGCCCACGATGGCGACGGAGAGTCCTGAGTCGGAGATGCGGGTCATGTTCTTCCTTGGCGTCGTACGGTACAGCGTGCGAAGCGCAGGGCGCGGCGTCGGGATGCGGATGCCGCGCCTGGCGCCGATGTCAGGGTTCCGGCGAGTCTATCGTGGCCGGAGCCGTGCTCGGGTCGCCTGCCGGGATCGCGCTGTAGGTGCGGATGGGGAGACGTTGGGCGATCCGGTCGTACAGCCGCTGCGCACTCACGTTGCTCTCCGAGGTGATCCAGCGCACCTCGAGCAGACCCTCGCGCGCAGCGATCTCACGCAACCGGTCGACGAGGGCGGTGCCTACCCCGGCACCACGAGATGCGGATGCCGTGAACAGGTCGTCCAGGAAGATGGCGCGACCTCCGCGGGACGGCCGCACGAACGTACGCCAGTGCGCGATGCCGACCAGCACGCCGTCCTGCAGCGCGACCAGCCCGTTCAGCTCGTTCCCGGCATCCAGCAGCCACGTCCACACCGTCTCGACGACGGCGGGATCATGCTCATGCCCGTAGAAGTCGCGGTACCCCTCGAACAGAGGCTGCCATCCCAGCCGATCAGACGACTCGACTGCTCGGATGACGAGGGGCATTCAGCGACCGGTGCCGGCGTGGACCGTGGCCTCGACCTCGCCGTCGAGTCCGTACGCGGTGTGCACCGAGCGTGCGGCCTCGGCGAGGTCGGCGTCGCGCAGCACCACAGAGATGCGGATCTCGGAGGTGGAGATCATCTCGATGTTGATGCCGCCGGCGGAGAGCGCCTCGAACAGCGTCGCCGAGACGCCGGAATGGGTGCGCATGCCGGCGCCGACCACCGACAGCTTGCCGATCTGGTCGTCGTGGATGAGGTTCTGGAATCCGACCTCGGTCTGCTCCCCCGCCAGCGCCTTGAGCGCAGCCGCGGCATCCGCCTTGGGGACCGTGAACGAGATGTCGGTGCGTCCGGTGGCCGACACGTTCTGCACGATCATGTCGACGTTCGCGCCCGACTTGGCGACGATCTTGAAGATCTCGGCCGCCTTGCCCGGAACGTCCGGCACGCCCGCGACGGTGATCTTGGCCTGGCTGAAGTCGGTGGCGACGCCGGCGACGATCGGCTCTTCCATTGCTGCTCCCTCGGATTCGCGGGGGTTCTTCATGCCCTCGCCCAGAACGTAGGTGCCCTCGGACGACGAGAACGTCGACCGGGCGTGGATCAGGACGCCGTGACGGCGTGCGTACTCGACGGCGCGGATGTAGAGCACCTTGGCGCCGTTGGCGGCGAGCTCGAGCATCTCCTCGCTGATGATGTGGTCGAGCTTCTGCGCGCTGGGGATCACGCGGGGGTCGGCGGTGAAGATGCCGTCGACGTCGCTGTAGATCTCGCAGACGTCGGCGTCCAGTGCCGCGGCGAGGGCGACGGCGGTCGTGTCCGAGCCGCCGCGGCCGAGCGTGGTGATGTCGCGGGTGTCGCGGTTGAAGCCCTGGAACCCGGCGACGATGACGATCGCGCCCTCGTCGAGCGCCTCGCGCAGACGTATCGGCGTGACGTCGACGATGCGCGCGGCACCGTGCTGCGAGTCGGTGATCATGCCGGCCTGGCTGCCGGTGAACGAGCGAGCCTCGAAGCCCATCGAGTGGATCGCCATCGCGAGCAGCGCCATCGAGATCCGCTCGCCGCTCGACAGCAGCATGTCCAGCTCGCGCGGCGCGGGGATCGGGGCGACCTCGTTGGCGAGATCGAGCAGCTCGTCTGTGGTGTCGCCCATCGCGCTGACCGCGACGACGACGTCGTGACCGGCACGACGGGTGTCCACGATGCGCTTGGCGACGCGCTTGATGCTCTCTGCGTCGGCGACAGACGAGCCGCCGTACTTCTGCACGATGAGGGCCACGTTCACTCCCTGGGATGTCGGGCGGATCCGCCCACGCTCATTCTACGGAGGCCGCATATGCGCCACGGCGCATGTGACGGTGGCTCGGCTTCTGACCGCCGCAGCGTGGGACGGGCACGGCTTCGGACCCGGCACGCCGCCACCCGGCACAGTTTCGGGCCCGGATGGCTCCTCCCCGGGCACAGTTTCGGACCCGGACGGCACCTCCCCCGGGCACAGTTTCGGACCCGGACGGCACCTCCCCCGGGCACAGTTTCGGACC
>JAGIAK010000031.1 GCA_017744855.1 Microbacterium sp. | reverse complement strand
CTGCTGGTACGATCTCCACGCCGTGCCGCAGGACATCGACCTGCTGGTCATCGACGGACCGCCGTGGGCGCTCAATCCGTTCATCCGCGGCCGCGCCGAGCAACTGTTCGACCGCGTGGTCCCCGGCGGCATCGTGCTGCTCGAGCCGGTCTCGGGCATGGAGACCTACCCGCTGAAGACCGCGGCCGACGCCCTCGCGATCATCGCGCGCGTGAAGGATGAGCACGGCGTCGACAACGTCAAGCTCCTCGCCGACTTCTACCACCTCGCCGTCAACGGCGACGACGTCCCCGCGGTCATCGCGGGCCACGCGGCCGAGTTCGGCCACATCCAGATCGCCGACGCCCCGGGGCGCGGCGAGCCCGGCACCGGCGACCTCCCGCTCGCGCAGTGGATCGCCGACGCGCAGGCCGGCGGCTACTCCGGCTACATCGGCCTCGAGTACAAGGCCACCCAGGCCGAGCCTTTCGCCTGGCTGAACGACTGACCCCTCACTCGCGAAGGAGCGACGACATGACCAGCATCGCCATCATCGGCCTCGGCATCATGGGCCTTCCCATGGCCAAGAACCTCGTCAAGGCCGGACACGACGTGACCGGCTTCAACCGCAGCCAGGAGGCGATCGACAAGCTCGTCGAAGCCGGCGGCACGGGCGCCACCAGCATCGCGGATGCCGTGAAGGACGCGGATGTCGTCATCACGATGGTCCCCGACTCCCCGGACGTCGAGGGCGTGGTGCGCGGCGAGGACGGCGTCTTCGCCAACGCGAAGGCCGGAGCGCTGTGGATCGACAACTCGTCGATCCGCCCCGACGTCGCGAAGACGCTCGCCGAGGAGGCGGTCGCTGCGGGCTTCGGCGCCGTCGACGCGCCCGTCTCCGGCGGTGAGCAGGGCGCGATCGACGGCGTGCTGTCGATCATGGTCGGCGGATCGCCTGAAGACTTCGCGAAGGCCGAACCGGTGCTGAACGCGATCGGCAAGACCATCGTGCACGTCGGTCCCGCCGGCGCCGGCCAGACCGTGAAGGCGGCCAACCAGCTCATCGTCGCCGTGAACATCCAGGCGCTCGCCGAGGCCGTCACCTTCCTCGAGGCGTTCGGCGTCGACACGGATGCCGCTTTGAAGGTCCTCGGCGGCGGTCTCGCCGGCTCCAAGGTCCTCGACCAGAAGGGGCAGAAGATGCTGAACCGCGACTTCGCCCCCGGATTCCGTCTCGCCCTCCACAACAAGGATCTGGGCATCGTCACCGCGGCCGCTCGCTCCGTGGGGGTCACCGTCCCCCTCGGTGCCGCCGTCGCCCAGCTGGTCAACGCCCTCGTCGCCCGCGGCGACGGCGGTCTCGACCACTCGGGCCTCTTCAAGCTCACCACCGAACTCTCGGGCCGCTGAGCTCGGACGTTTCGACTCTGCGTTTCGACTCGCTTCGCTCGCTCAACGACCGGGCTCGCTCAACGACCGGTAGCACGCCTCTGTTCGTTGAGCGAGCGGAGCGAGACGAAACGCTCATCACGGGCCGCGTTTCGACTCGTCGCTTCGCTCCTCGCTCAACGACCGGGACTCCTCTCTCAACGACCGGTACACACATCTAAGGACTTCTCATGACTCGCATGCGCGCAGTAGACGCCATCGTCCAGATCCTGGTGAAGGAGGGCGCCACGGAGGCGTTCGGCCTTCCCGGAGCCGCCATCAACCCGCTGTACTCCGCGATGCGCCAGAACGGCGGCATCCGCCACACCCTGGCCCGCCACGTCGAAGGCGCATCGCACATGGCCGACGGCTACAGCCGCACCGGTGACGGTCGCATCGGCATCTGCATCGGCACATCGGGTCCCGCCGGCACCGACATGATCACCGGCCTCTACGCCGCGATCGCCGACAGCATCCCCATGCTCTGCATCACCGGGCAGGCCCCGGTCGCCAAGCTCGACAAGGAGGACTTCCAGGCCGTCGACATCGCGTCGATCGCGAAGCCCGTGGCGAAGTTCTCCAAGACCGTGCTCGAGGCCGGACAGATCCCCGGCGCGTTCCAGACGGCGTTCCAGATCATGCGCTCCGGTCGCCCCGGTCCGGCGCTGATCGACCTGCCGTTCGACGTGCAGATGACCGAGATCGAGTTCGACATCGACACCTACGAGCCGCTGCCCGTGGCGAAGCCCGCCGCGACCCGCGCGCAGGCCGAGAAGGTGCTCGACATGCTGGTCGCCTCCGCGCACCCCGCGATCATCGCCGGTGGCGGCATCGTCAACTCCGGCGCCTCCGCGAAGCTCGTCGAGCTCGCCGAGACCCTGGGCGTGCCCGTCTTCCCGACCCTCATGGGCTGGGGCGCCATCGGCGACGACCACCCGCTCGCCGGCGGCCTCGTCGGCATCCAGACCTCGCAGCGCTACGGCAACGCGAGCTTCCTGGAGAGCGACTTCGTGCTCGGCATCGGCAACCGCTGGGCCAACCGTCACACCGGCGGCCTCGACACCTACCGCAAGGGCCGCACCTTCGTGCACGTCGACATCGAGCCCACGCAGATCGGCCGCGTGTTCGCGCCCGACTACGGCGTCGTGTCGGATGCCGGCGCCTTCATCGACGCGCTGCTCGAGGCGGCGCGCGACCGCGTCGCCGAGCTGCCCGACTACAACGGCTGGGCGCAGGAGTGCCGCGACCGCAAGGCGCGCCTTCAGCGCAAGACGAACTTCGACAACGTGCCGATGAAGCCGCACCGCGTGTACCAGGAGATGCTCAGCGCCTTCGGCCACGACACCACCTACGTCACCACGATCGGCCTCTCGCAGATCGCCGGCGCGCAGCTGCTGCACGTGTACGGCCCCCGCCAGTGGATCAACGCAGGCCAGGCCGGACCCCTCGGCTGGACCCTGCCCGCAGCCCTCGGCGTCGTGCGCGGCAAGCCGGAGCAGTCCGTGGTCGCCCTGAGCGGCGACTACGACTTCCAGTTCATGATCGAGGAGCTCGCCGTGGGCGCACAGCACAAGCTGCCGTACATCCACGTCGTGGTGAACAACAGCTACCTCGGCCTGATCCGCCAGTCGCAGCGTCCGTTCGAGATGGACTACGAGGTGTCGCTGGCCTTCGACAACATCAACACGCCGCAGGACTCCTCCAGCATCGCGACGGGCTACGGCGTGGATCACGTCAAGGTCGCCGAGGGCCTGGGCTGCAAGGCGATCCGCGTGGAGCGTCCGGAAGACCTCGCCGCCGGCTTCGCCGAGGCCGAGCGTCTCAAGGCGGAGTTCCAGGTGCCGGTGGTCGTGGAGGTCATCCTCGAGCGCGTCACCAACATCGCCATGGGCGCGGACCTCGACACCATGAACGAGTTCGAGGACCTCGCGACGTCGCCCGCCGACGCCCCCGAGGCCGTCTACGCCCTGCTCGACTGAGCCTGCGACGCTAGAGCCATGCGCATCCTGATCGCCTCGGACAAGTTCAAGGGCTCCGCCACCGGAGCCCAGGTCGCCGCCGCCGTCGAACGCGGCATCCGGACAGTGTTCCCGGATGCCGTGATCGACGCGGTGCCGGTGGCCGACGGCGGCGAAGGCACTGTCGACGCCGCCGTCGCGAGCGGGTTCGAGGCGGTCACGGCGACGGTGACCGGGCCGACGGGGGAGCCCGTCTCCGCCCGGTTCGCGGTGCGCGGACCGCAGGCGATCATCGAGATGGCCGCGGCGAGCGGCCTCGACGTGCTGCCGCGCGGTGAGAAGGCCCCGTTGACCGCGACCAGTCGCGGTACCGGAGAGCTGATCGCCGCCGCTCTCGACCGTGGGTGCACGTCGATCGTGCTCGGCGTGGGAGGCAGCGCCAACACCGACGGCGGCGCCGGGATGCTCGGGGCACTCGGCGTCGCTCTCCACACGGCATCAGGTCCCGTCGCTCCCGGTGGTGCGGCCCTCGCCGATCTCCAATCCGTCGACGTCTCCGGTCTCGATCCGCGCCTCGCCGACGCGACGATCGTGCTCGCCAGCGACGTCGACAATCCTCTCCTGGGAGACCGGGGGGCCGCTGCGGTGTTCGCACCGCAGAAGGGGGCGAGCGCCGACGATGTCGCCGCCCTCGAGGCGGGCCTCTCGCGCTTCTCCACGCTGCTCGAGCAGCAGCCGGGGGTGCGCCTGTCGGCGTCCGCTCCCGGAGCCGGCGCCGCCGGCGGGGTGGGCTATGCCGCGCTCGCGGTGCTCGGCGCGAGCAGGGAGCCCGGCATCGACGTCGTGCAGCGGCTCACCGGGTTGGCCGACAGGATCGTGGGCGCCGACCTCGTCGTGACCGGCGAGGGCAGCCTCGACGACCAGAGCCTCGGCGGCAAGACCCCGCTCGGCGTGGCAGCGGCGGCCCGTGCCGCCGGTGTGCCCGTGGTGGCCGTGTGCGGTCGTTCGACCCTGAGCGAGGAGCAGGCGGTGGCCGCCGGATTCCTGCGGGTGTATCCGCTCAGCGACCTCGAGCCCGACCCGGCGGTGAGCATCGCCAACGCCAAGCTGCTGCTCGTCGAGGTCGGCCGCCGCCTCGCGGCGGAGTGCCTCCCGCACGACGCGGCGTGACGGCATTCGCAGCGCGGATCCGCACGCGCACTGTCAAACCGGCATTTTGGTAGACCAAACCGTTGACAGGATGCCGTCATCGTGATGGAATATCCATTATCCGAATATCGATTTCCATGAAGCGGAAATCAAGACCGGCGACATCGACGTCGCGGGAAAGGGCAACGATGGCTACCGAAGAGTACGTGCACGTTCCGAGCCGTGGTTCGGAGGGCCTCGCCGAGCCCCCTTCCGTGAACATCGCGGTGCAGGCCGGCCTCAGCCCCCGCCTGTACAACAGCGACCTCGCCCCGACGACGCGCGAGGGACGCCACTGGACCGCATACAGCATCTTCGCCCTCTGGGCCAACGACGTGCACAGCCTCGGCAACTACGTCTGGGCGATCGGCCTGTTCTCGCTCGGCATGAGCGGCGGCGCCATCCTCGGCTCCCTGGCCTTCGGCGCACTGTTCCTCTTCCTGCTCCTCACGCTCTCGGGCTTCATGGGTGAGAAGACGGGCGTCCCCTTCCCCGTGATGAGCCGCATCAGCTTCGGCATCTACGGCGCGCAGATCCCCGGCCTCCTCCGCGGCGGCGTGGCAATCGCATGGTTCGGCATCCAGACCTACCTCGCCTCGCAGGTGCTGCAGGTCGTGATCATCGCCCTCGCCCCCGGCGCCAAGTCGCTGCAGGAGGGCTCGTTCCTCGGCCTCTCCGCCCTCGGCTGGATCACCTTCCTCGCGCTGTGGATCGTGCAGTCGGTCATCGTCAGCTACGGCATGGAGATGATCCGCAAGTACGAGGCCTTCGCCGGCCCCGTCATCCTCGCGACCTTCGTGTCGCTCGCCGTGTGGGTGCTCGTGCAGGCCGACTTCCAGATCTCCTGGACCAACGACGATCCGCTCACCGGTGGCGAACTGTGGCTGCACATGCTCGGCGGCGCCTCGGCGTGGGTCGCCATCTACGGCACCTTCGTGCTCAACTTCTGCGACTTCACACGCGGCGCCCGCTCGAAGAAGTCCATCATCAAGGGCAACTTCTGGGGCATCCCGATCAACATGCTGTTCTTCGGCTGCATGGTCGTGGTGCTCGCCGGCGGCTCCTTCACGATCAACGGCAAGGCCATCGCGTCGCCGGCCGACGTCGTCGCCGCGATCCCGAACACGCTCCTGCTCGTGCTCGCGTCCCTCGCGCTCATCGTGCTGACCATCGCCGTGAACCTGATGGCGAACTTCGTCGCCCCGACCTACGCTCTGACCAACCTGTTCCCGCGGCACCTGAACTTCCGCAAGGCGGCGCTGCTGTCGGCCGTCATCGGACTCGTCATCCTGCCCTGGAACATGTACAACTCGCCCGTCGTGATCGGCATCTTCCTGAACGGCCTCGGCGCGCTCCTCGGCCCGCTCTTCGGCATCATCATGGTCGACTACTGGCTGATCAAGAAGCAGCAGGTCAACGTGCCCGAGCTGTACTCCGAGCACATCACGGGCGAGTACTACTACAGCCGCGGCTTCAACCCCCGGGCCATCACGGCCCTCGCCATCGCCGGCGCGATCGCCCTGCTGCTCACATTCGTGCCCGCCTTCCAGGTCGTCAGCCAGTTCTCCTGGTTCCTCGCCGCGGGCCTCGGAGCCCTCGTGTACGGTGTGCTGGCCGACCGTCGCGGTCCGTTCCACGACGTCGAAGCCGGCGACATCGCCGTCACCCCGACCCACTGATCCGGAAGGACCGAGACCGACCATGCGCATCCTCGTCGCGAACGTCAACACCACCGAGACGATGACCAACGGCATCGCCGAGGCCGCCGCCGCGGTGGCATCGCCCGGCACCGAGATCATCGGCATCACGCCCGACTTCGGAGCCGAGTCCTGCGAAGGCAACTTCGAGAGCTACCTCGCCGCGATCGCCGTGATGGACAAGGTCGTGCGCTACGAGGGCGAGTACGACGCCGTCATCCAGGCCGGCTACGGAGAGCACGGTCGCGAGGGCCTGCAGGAGCTGCTCACCGTACCTGTCGTCGACATCACCGAGGCTGCGGCATCCACCGCGATGTACCTCGGTCGCTCGTACTCCGTGGTGACCACGCTCGACCGCGCCGTGCCGCTCATCGAGGACCGCCTGATCCTCGCCGGGCTCCACGACCGCTGCGCCTCGGTGC
The DNA here is from genome assembly GCA_017744855.1 of Microbacterium sp. Taxonomy (GTDB): domain Bacteria; phylum Actinomycetota; class Actinomycetes; order Actinomycetales; family Microbacteriaceae; genus Microbacterium. The sequence continues at coordinate 21,230 of JAGIAK010000031.1, read as the reverse complement.
GCTCGTCCGGCCTCGGGGTGCTCGAGCTCGAGTCCGACCCGGAGCGCGCGATCGAGGCCATCGCCGCCGAGGCGCAGCGCGCGGTGGAGATCGACCGCGCCGAGGTGATCGTGCTCGGCTGCGGCGGCATGGCCGAGCTCAAGGACCGCGTGGTCGAGCTGTGCGGCGTGCCGGTCGTCGACGGCGTGCAGGCCGCCGTGGCCGTGGCCGAGGGGTTGGTGCGGCTCGGCCTCACCACGTCCAAGGTGCGCACCTACGCGCCGCCGCGCCCCAAGCGCATCACCGGCTTTCCGTCCACCGCGCGCTGAACGCGCGCACAATCGATACATCACACTCGTCGGCCTCGCGGTCGGCAGAAGGGAACGGCGACATGTCGCAGGAGAACGAACAGCAGGATGCCGGACACGTGTCGCTCGACCCGACCGGTGAGCACTACGACCTGGTCATCCGCGGGCAGCGCGTGCTCACCACGGCGGGCATCCGTCCGCGCGAGGTCGGCGTGCGTCACGGCGTCATCGTGGCGATGCAGCCGCTCGGCAACAACCTCGACGGCGACGAGATCATCGAGCTCGCCGACGACGAGACGCTGATCCCCGGTCTGGTCGACACGCACGTGCACGTCAACGAGCCGGGCCGCACCGAGTGGGAGGGCTTCGCCTCCGCCACCCGCGCCGCCGCCGCCGGCGGCGTCACGACCATCGTCGACATGCCGCTGAACAGCATCCCGCCGACCGTCAGCGTCGAGGCGCTGAACGTCAAGCGCGAGGCCGCGAAGGGCCAGACGCACGTCGACGTGGGCTTCTGGGGCGGCGCGGTGCCCGGCAACACCGCCGACCTGCGTCCGCTGCACGACGCGGGAGTGTTCGGGTTCAAGAGCTTCCTGCTGCACTCCGGTGTCGACGAGTTCCCGCCGCTCGATCCCGACGAGCTCGAGAAGGACATGCGCGAGCTCGCGACGTTCGACTCCGTCATGATCGTGCACGCCGAGGACTCGCGGGCCATCGACCGCGCCCCGCAGCCGGAGGGCGACGACTACAGCAAGTTCCTCGCCTCGCGTCCGCGCGGTGCCGAGAACCTGGCGATCGCCGAGGTCATCGAGCGCGCCAGGTGGACCGGCGGCCGTGCGCACATCCTGCACCTGTCCTCGTCCGACGCGCTGCCGATGCTGCGCTCCGCCAAGCACGACGGACTCAAGCTCACGGTCGAGACCTGCCCGCACTACCTCACTCTCACCGCCGAGGAGATCCCGCACGGCGCCACCCAGTTCAAGTGCTGCCCGCCCATCCGCGAGGCCGGTAACCGGGAGCTGCTGTGGCAGGGACTGGAGGACGGCACGATCGACTTCATCGTGTCGGACCACTCGCCGTCGACGCTCGACCTCAAAGACCTCGAGAACGGCGACTTCGCCGTGGCCTGGGGCGGCGTCGCGTCGCTGCAGCTCGGTCTGTCGCTGATCTGGACCGAGGCGCGTCAGCGCGGCCTCGCCCTGGAGACGGTCGTCGGGTGGATGAGCGAGCGCCCCGCGCAGTTCGCCGGCCTCACCGGCAAGGGCCGCATCGCCCCCGGCTACGACGCCGACTTCTCGGTGTTCGCCGCCGACGACGCCTACGTGGTCGACGTCAAGAAGCTGCACCACAAGAACCCGCTCACCCCGTACCACGGCAAGGCGCTCGCCGGTGTGGTGCGCAAGACGTGGCTGCACGGAGAGGTCATCGACTTCGAGAACCCGCGCGGACGCCTGCTGCGTCGTGGCATGCTCGACGCGGACTGACGCGCGGGCGGTCGTCCCCGACAAAGCGGGACGAGGACGCGAGCGGCTAGAGTCTGCCGCAGCGCCGATCTGCGCTGAATCAGGAAGAAACAGGAGTCGACACATGAAGAACCTTCGCACGCGACTTGCCGCCATCGGTGCGGCGACCGCAATCGTCGGGGCGTCCGTCCTGGCGGCCGTTCCCGCGCAGGCGGCGACGAACCACAGCTGGGGCTATTCCTCACAGAACAAGGCGCGGTGTCTGGTCACGAGCGCGGTGCAACAGGGGGCGATCGTGAACTCCGGAGGCACGATCACGAGGATGTCGACGTGCGTCAAGGTCTTTGATCGTTTCGGAACCTGGTACACCACGAACATCTATTGGGTCCAGTAGGACTTGCGTAGCAGCGGCAACTGCCGCGGAGACCCCCGCTTCGCGCCGGGACATGCAGTTTGTAACTGCAGTCGTGGCGGCAGGCGGGGGTCTTTGCGTCAGACACGTGAACGGCGAAGGAGAAGGGGCGCGTTGACGGGGGAGAGGCGAGGCGGTAAAGTTGAGTCAAGCTCACTCAACTTTGAGAATCACCGCTTTCCGCAGAAGGAGACTCCCCAGGAGGACGAATGACCACCCCTCAGACCGAAGACCAGCAGTCCGCACTCGAGCAGTTCGGGATCAACCTCACCGACCGCGCCAGGCAGGGCAAGCTCGACCCCGTGATCGGCCGCGACAGCGAGATCCGTCGCGTCAGCCAGGTGCTCACCCGCCGCACCAAGAACAACCCGGTGCTGATCGGCGAGCCCGGCGTCGGCAAGACGGCCGTCGTCGAGGGTCTCGCCCAGCGCATCGTCGCGGGTGACGTCGCCGAGTCGCTCAAGGACAAGGAGCTGGTCTCGCTCGACATCTCCGCCCTCGTGGCCGGAGCCATGTACCGCGGTCAGTTCGAGGAGCGTCTGAAGAGCGTCCTCAAGGAGATCACCGAGTCCGACGGGCGCGTCATCACCTTCATCGACGAGCTGCACGTGCTGATGGGCGCGGGCGGTGGCGAGGGGTCGGTCGCGGCATCCAACATGCTCAAGCCGATGCTCGCCCGCGGAGAGCTCCGCCTGATCGGTGCGACCACGCTCAACGAGTACCGCGAGTTCATCGAGAAGGATGCCGCGCTCGAGCGCCGCTTCCAGCAGGTCTACGTGGGCGAGCCGACGGTCGAGGACACGATCGCGATCCTCCGCGGACTCAAGGGCCGCTACGAGGCGCATCACGGGGTCACGATCTCCGACAGCGCACTGGTCGCCGCTGCCGCGCTCTCGAATCGCTATCTCCCCGCTCGGCAGCTGCCTGATAAGGCGATCGACCTGATCGACGAGTCGATGTCGCGGCTCAAGATGGAGATTGACTCCTCTCCCGTCGAGATCGACCAGCTCAAGCGCCAGGTCGACCGCATGAAGCTGGAGGAGCTCGCCCTCAAGCGCGAGAAGGATGCCGCGTCCAAGGAGCGGCTGAGCACGCTGCGCGAGCAGCTCGTCGGCATGGAGAGCCAGCTCGCGGTGCTGGAGGAGCGCTGGGCGCGCGAGCGCCAAGGGCTCAACAGGGTCGGCGAGCTGAAGAAGCAGCTCGACGATGCGGTGACGCAGCGTGACCTCGCCATGCGCAACGCCGACTACACGAAGGCGTCGAAGCTCGAGTACGAGACCATCAAGCGCCTCGAGCGCGACATCGCCGAGGCTGAGCAGGCCGAGGCCACGGCATCGTCGGAGCCCCGCATGGTCAACGAGCAGGTCACCGACGAGGACATCGCCGCCGTGATCGCGGCGTGGACCGGCATCCCTGTCGGCCGCCTCCTGCAGGGCGAGAGCGAGAAGCTGCTGCACCTGGAGAGCGAGCTGGGCAAGCGGCTGATCGGGCAGAAGGATGCGGTGAGGGCTGTGTCGGATGCCGTGCGCCGTTCCCGCGCGGGCATCAGCGACCCCGGCCGTCCGACCGGCTCGTTCCTGTTCCTCGGTCCTACGGGCGTCGGCAAGACCGAGCTGGCCAAGGCGCTCGCCGAGTTCCTCTTCGACGACGAGCGCGCCATGGTGCGCATCGACATGTCGGAGTACGGCGAGAAGCACTCGGTCTCCCGGCTCGTCGGCGCTCCTCCCGGTTACGTCGGCTACGAGCAGGGCGGTCAGCTCACCGAGGCGGTTCGTCGTCGCCCCTACAGCGTGGTGCTGCTCGACGAGGTCGAGAAGGCGCACCCCGAGGTGTTCGACGTGCTGCTGCAGGTGCTCGACGACGGACGGCTCACCGACGGTCAGGGTCGCACGGTCGACTTCTCCAACGTCATCCTGATCCTCACGTCGAACATCGGCTCGCCGATCCTCATCGACCCGACGCTGTCGCCCGGTGACAAGCGGGAGCAGGTGATGGCGCTCGTGCGTCAGGCGTTCCGTCCGGAGTTCCTGAACCGGCTCGACGACATCGTCATGTTCGACGCCCTCAGCGAGGACGACCTCGCGCAGATCGTGGAGCTCACCGTCGACGCGCTGCAGAAGAGACTGCACGACCGGCGACTCACGCTCGCGGTCACGCCGGACGCTCGGACCTGGCTCGCCGAGCGCGGCTACGACCCGGTGTTCGGCGCGCGGCCGCTGCGCCGGCTCATCCAGACCGAGGTGCAGAACAGGCTGGCGACGGCCCTGCTCTCGGGCGGCGTGCACGACGGCGACACCGTGCGGGTCGACGTCGGCGCCGACGGAACGGGCCTCGTGCTCACCTCCGCGGCCCCGGAGCCGGGGCTCGACGACGACGTGATCGAGGCCGAGCTGCTCGACTGAGCGACGATGCGATCAGAGGGGCGGATGCTGCGGCATCCGCCCCTCTGCGCTGTGTCGGCGACCGTCCGCGCCCCCGCGGATCGGTGCGGAGTCCGTGGAGTCGGGGCTCCACATCCGCTCACTTCACGGACTTGATCGGGAACACGGCGAGGCCGCCGAGCACGCCGCACACGATGGCGGTGCCGAACAGCGCCGTGTAGTTGTGTCCGCCGCCGATCGCGAGCACCGGCACGGCGAGCGCCGGCACGAGGAACATCGGCGCCTGATACGACAGGGCGACGATGCCGAGGTCCTTGCCCGCGTCGTCGTAGTGCGGCAGCACCTCCGTGAGCAGCGCGAGGTCGACGGACACGAACGCGCCCTGCGCCGCGCCGACGATCGAGAGCGCGATGAGGAAGGTCGGGATGTCACTCGCCAGCATCCCCAGGGACAGCCCGACGACGGAGATCGCGCACGAGGCCCAGACGATGGTCTTGCGACGCCCGGTGCGGTCGGAGATCCAGCCGAAGAGCACGGCCGTGACCAGGGCGCCCAGCGTGAAGATCGCCATGCCGGTCGCCTGCACGCCGGTGGCGGTCTCCTTGGACACCCCGAGGCGGTCGATGATGAAGAACAGCAGGTAGATCGACACGAACCCGGTGGACATCGTCACCAGCAGGCGGCAGATCCACGCCCAGAAGAAGTCAGGGGCCGATCGCGGACTGATCCAGTACGTGCTCACGACGTCGGTCCAGCGCAGCGGCGGGCGCGGCTCTGTGCGCACGACGTCGTTCATGCGGAAGTACAGCAGCCCCGTGAACACGGCGCCGATCGCACCGGGGATGACGAACCACATCCACTGCGACTCGTTCGGCAGCGCCGCCACGATGCCGGCGCCGAGGATCACGCCGAGGCCGGTGGCGGCACTGGCGAGCCCGGAGATGCGGGCGCGCACCCTGGTGGGGATCTGCTCGGCCAGCATCGCGTGCACGGCGGCGTTCGCGGCGCCCAGACCGCACTGCAGGATCACCCAGCCCACGAGCATCGGCATCAGAGAGGTCGCGAGACCGAGCACGACGGCGCCGCCGAAGCCGACGACGGATCCCCAGAGGATCCAGGGGCGGCGGATGCCGAGTCGCGAGCGGGTGCGGTCGCTCAGGCGCCCGGCGAGCGGGGTGACGACCATGACGAGGATGCCGCCCACCGCGGTGACGATGGAGAGGTTGACCTCCTTCGTCGCATCGTCGATGAACGCGAAAGCCTTGGGCAGCGACACCCCGCTGATCGTGCCGAGCGCGAGGTTGAGACCGAACCAGCTCAGCACGTAGAGGGCGTAGAAGCCGCGCGGCTGCGGCAGCTCGGTCGCCGCGGTGTCGGAGGCGGGCTCCGTGGTCGAGGGCGCCGCGTCGGTGGGTGCTGCGGCATCGGTTGCGCTTGAGACGCCGGCTGCGCGTGCGGCATCGGTTGCGCCGGCCCGGCCGCGCGCGTCGATCGCGCCGCCGTCGATCGCGCCGCCGTCGGTCTCGGTCACGGGGGTGTCGGACATCGTCGTCCCTTCGTCCTTCACGCGGTTCCCGTCAGGGTGCAGGTCGCGCGCGTCACGTCATCCTGCCCGACGGCACGTCCCCGATGTTGGGTGCGTCGAACGATCCCGCAGTCCGATCTGGTCGGTTCGGACAGTTCCCGCGGACTGCTCGATGGCCACCGTCCTTTCGTCCGTGCGTTTTGTCGGGAGATTGCACGGATGTCGGGCCGGAAAGCGCTTTCTCGCCCGACATCCGTGAATCCTCCCGACGAAACGCACAGGGGCGGGGCGTGATGGGGCGGGGTGGTGGTGGGTCGGTCGGTCGGGCGGGGCCGACGGGGCGGCGGGCGGTCACCGGGTGAAGCGGGCGGCGATCCAGTCGGCGGCACGGGACGGCGCGTGCTGCGGATGCATGGTGCCGGAGTGGTGCGTCGGCCACCACTGTGCGGTGAGGTCGACGCCGGCGGCGCGGTACGCACGCAGCAGGCGTGCCGAGAGGAAGGCGGGGGCGACCTCGTCGAAACGGGCGGCGTCGATGCGCACCGGCGCAGGGAATCCCGTCAGCGCCGCGACCTCCTCGGCGCGGAAGGAGGCGTCCAGCCGCGCGAACAGCTCCCGTCCTGACGCTCCGCCGATGCGACCAGGCGCCAGCGCGCCCCACGAATCCGCGGCGGCGAGCTCGGTCAGGCAGAGGCGGTCGAGATCGCGCCAGAGCTCCTGCGCGCGGGGGCTGAGGCCGTCGGTGTGGATCAGCGTCTGCATGCGCTCATCGGTCGTGGCGGCCCCCCGCAGCATCAGCCCCATCAGCGCCGACACGACGCCCGAGCCGGGGAACCGCACCGGCACGCGGCGGGAGAGCCCGATGCTGACGTCCACGCGTGTCACCGGCGCGAACGCCGCCGTGCCGACCAGTTGCGCGCCCTCGACGGGCTCGCCACCGCCGACCGGCCCCGCCCTCCCCGCGCCCCCGCCCGGCGAGACCGAGGCGTGCAGCGCCGCCACGGCTCCCTCGGAGTGCCCTGCCGACACCCACTCGTCGCCCAATGACGCATCGAACGTCGCGCGCGCCCGCACCATCGCCCGCATCGACTCGGCGAGCGACGATCCGATCAGGTACGGGTGGATGCCGTCGCCGCCGATGCCCTCGTAGTCCGGGCGCAGCACCGCGATCCCCTGCGCCACGAGCCTGCCGCACAGGGTGTCACCCTGCGACATCCGCCGCCACTCCGGGTGCGCCGGATCGCCGAGGCTGGGTGCCGACCGGCGCGAGCCGCCGGTGGTCATGTGTCCGTACGCGACGACCGGGAAGCCGTCTGCCGGCGGACGCGACGTCGGCAGGTGCAGGATGCCGGTCTGCTCCTGCATCCGTCCGTCGATGCCGTGCGCCTCGAAGGAGACGATGCGGGAGGGGATCATCACCAGCGCCCTCGGGGCAGGAGGCGGCGGACCCGGGCGGGGATCCAGCCGAGCAGTCCCGAGCGCCGTCGGTCGGCGTCGTCGACGAGATCGGCGAAGAACCGCGCCACCGGCACGAGCTGCACGCGGTCGATGCGGTCGATGGTGTCTGCGTCGTCGTAGAGGTAGAGCGGTCCCGAGATGAGGCTGATCGTCGGCACGCCGGCCACGAGCGTGAACGAGGCGTCGGTGGGGATGCCGCCGGCGAAGAACTCCAGTGCCCCGGCCCCCAGCAGGCTCGTGCCGTGCAGCCCGTGGCGGCGCACGGCGCGGCCGATGCGCCACGTGAAGGCCGGGTTCACGTTCACGAAGATACCGCGCGGCTCAGTCTCGCCCGTCGAGGCGAAACCGCCGTCCGCGCCTTCGACCGCGCGCAGCCCGATGTGCTCGATCGTGGCGTTGAGCACGATGTCCCAGCGCCGGTCCGCGGCCAGCACGTGCCGCGTCGCGAACTCGCGGTGCGCCTGGTACCCGGTGAAGTGGGTGTCGAAGGTCACGAACAGCAGGGTCTTCTCGCGACGGATGCCGGCGGCCGCCGCCGCGCCGTAGTGCTCGGCGAGGGCGATCACCTCGGCCGTGCCTGACGCGTCCTCCACGGCGCCTGGACCGATCGAGTCGTGGTGCGACTGGATCATGACGGCATCCGTCGTGCGGCCGGGGAGCACGCCGATCACCGTGCGCGAGACGACCTCGCTGCGGGTGACGTCGAGCGTGAGCTGCGCGCGCGGCTCCGTGCGCAGGAGGGAGCGCAGCCTCGCGCCCTCCGTGCGGGTGACCCAGGCTCCCGGCAGGGGGAACAGCGTGCGCCGGTAGTACTCGTTGTGGTAGTTGCGCGAGTCGGGGTAGTCGCGCAGCACGCCGATCACCGCCACGGCCCCGGCGGCGACGGCATCCGTCATGGTGCGGGCCAGCGAGGTGACGTAGGGGTTGCGGCTGCCGAGCACCTCGCGGCGCAGCACCCGGCGGCCGGGGTCGTGCAGGAACAGGGTGAGCGGAAGGGAGTGCGCCACCGTCATGTCGAACGTGAGGTCGAAGAGCACGATCGCTCCGCGCACGTCGTGGCGGCGCACGCGATCGGCGCCGATGTCGACCACCCGCGCGTCGACGCGGTGCTCGGCCGTGCCCGTCCAGTCGTGGGCGGCGAGCCCGGAGTGCAGGATCGGGGAGCACGGGATCTCCTCGTCGCCGACGCGGATGCCGCAGGTGTCGGACCGCCAGGAGAAAGACGGCACCTCGAGCACCTCGGTCGCAAGGCCAGCGGCGGCGAAGCGGTCGGCGACGTAGGACGCGGCGGCCTCTCCGCCCGGGGTCCCGGTGGCGCGCGGGGCCATCGCGACGAGGTCCTCGATCGTGGACATCATCGCGTCTTCGGTCATACTCATGCCTCTGAGGCTAGGGAGGCTGCGCATTTCGGCAGATCGGTGCAGGTGATCCTTCACCTGGCGACGCACAGTGCGTACGATTCGTCACATGGATGCACTGCGGGATCTCGACGAGCTCGACCTGGCCATCGTGCACGCGCTGCAGATCGACGCCCGTGCACCGTGGACGCGCGTGGCCGCCGCGGTGGGCGCAGACGCGGCCACCGTCGCGCGGCACTGGCAGGCGCTGCGCGAGGAGTCGCTGGCCTGGCTCACCGCGTGGCCCACCCCCGAGCGATGGTCGGCGACGACCGACGTGGCCGTTGTACTGCTCGACCCGCGCACCGGCGCCGACGCGATCGCCGAGGTCGTGCGTCAGCCGTGGGTGCTCAGCGCCGACGACACCTCGGCCGGATGCCTCGTGCTCGTCGCCGGGGCGGGAGGACTCGCCGTGCTCGGCGACCGCGTGCGCGCCCTCACCGCGCTCGGGGCGCGGGTGCGGCGCATGGACGTCGCGGCGGCGATCGTCGCGGAGGACTCCGGATGGCGTCTGCGCGTGCTGTCCCGCCAACAGCAGCGGGTGCTGCGCGAGGGGGCTGCGGGGGTGTCGTCGGAGGAACCGCGGCCGCCGCGGCCCGAGGTCGTGGCCGAGATCGCCGACGCTCTCGACGAGGACCCGCGGATGCCGGCGGCCACGGTCGCGCAGCGGCTCGGGGTGTCCGAGGCCACCGCCCGCCGTGCCGTCGACCGCGCCGTCGGCGCCGGACTGCTGCGGCTGGGCTGCGACCTCGCGATGCCGGCAGCGGGGTTCCGCCGCGGGGCGATCCTCTGGGGGCGATCCGGCGACGCCGAGGGAGCGGCCGCGCGGGCGGCGAGGCTGCCGGAAGCGCATCGCGTCGGCATCCTCGTCGGCCGTGCGCCGCTGTTCGTGTGCGTGCGCGCCCGGTCGCTGACCGCACTGCCGCAGATCGAGCAGGTCTGGGGCGACGACGTGGAGGTCACAGACCGCTGGACCGTGCTGCGCGGCCTCAAGCGCAACGGACACCTCCTCGACGCGTCGGGCCGCTCGGTGGAGCGGGTGCCCCTGCGCTGGTGACAGGCTGACGCGTCAGGCGCTCGCGGAGGAGGAGCCGGATACGGCGGCGCGGAGGCGGGCGTCGAGGCGGTAGCGCGACAGGGGCACGAGACTCAGCGCGCACAGTGCGGCCGGGATCACCGAGACGCCCAGCACGATCGCCCACTGCGCGGCATCCGACTGCGCCACCTCGCCGCCGGTCGTCGCGACGTAGCCGCCGAGGCTGAGCACGAGGCCGAGCAGCGCGGGGCCGAGCGCGTAGCCGAGCAGCTCGAAGCCCGACCAGACGCCCGAGATCATGCCGATGCGGTTCGTGCCGCTGCGCTTCGCGTCCTCCGCGGCGATGTCGGGAAGCATCGCGAGGGGGAACAGCTGCGCCCCCGCGTAGCCGATGCCCACCGCGCCCGAGGCGAGCAGCATCGGCACGGAGTCTCCCGTGCGCGCGGTGAGCAGGGCGATGAGCCCGACCGTCATCACGACGGTCGCCGCCGCGAACCCACCCTTCTTGCCGATCCGCCGTCCGATCATCGACCACACCGGGGTGAGCACCACGGCCGGGGCGACGAAGCAGACGAAGGCGATCGTCGCGACGCCGGGGTCGTGCACGACGTGCCGCGCGACGTAGACCACGCCGCCGAGCACCATGCCGATCGCCACGGCCTGCAGCACGTACGACACGATGAGCGTGCGGGAGTCGCGGTCGCGGAGCACCACGGCGAGCTGCTCGAGCAGCTTCCCGCCGGCCACCTCGTCGCGGGTGAGGGCGACGCGGCGGGTGCCCCACCACACCCCGATCGTGCCGATGAGGATGAGCACCGCCATCGCGCCGGCCATGAGCCGGTACCCGGCGACGCCGCCGAACAGCTCGACGAGCATCGGAGCGGTCGCGCCGGACACGAGGATCGCGAGGGTGAACACGATCACGCGCCAGGTGATCAGCCGCGTGCGCTCGGTGTAGTCGTCGGTGATCTCGGCCGACATGGCGAGATAGGGCACCTGGAAGAAGGCGTAGACGGTGGCGGTGGTGAGGAACAGCACGAGCACCCACAGGGCCCCGGCGACCGGGGGAGCCGTGGGGCCGAAGAACATCGCGAGGAACGCCAGGGCGAGGAGGATGCCGGCACGCAGGATGAACGGGCGGCGGCGGTCGTGCGGATGCCGTGAACGGTCGCTGATCCGGCCGGCGATCGGGTTGAGGAAGAAGTCCCAGGCCTTCGGAGCGAACACGATCATGCCGGCGATCGCCGCCTCGACGCCGAGCAGATCGGTGAGGAACGGCATGAGGATGAGGCCGGGCACGGTGCCGTAGGTGCCCGAGGCGATGCCGCCGAGGGCGTACCCGGCCCTGATGCGGCGCGAAAGCGCTGTCATGGAGCCGATCGTAGGCCCGCTCGGTCAATCCATCGTTGGATATGCGCGTGATCCGTCATCGGATGCCGATGCGAACACGGCATCCGTCTCCGTCGAGTGTCAACGTCAGATGCTCGGCCAGTCCGCGGGACCCGAGGACCCGGCGGCGTACTCCTCCAGGGGGACCTCGCCCTTCGCCCAGGCGTCGCGCACCGGCTGGATGATGCGCCAGCAGTCCTCGGCCTCGTCGGCCCGCACCGACAGCGCGACCTCGCCGTCGAGCAGCTCGTCGAGGACCTCCTCGTAGGAGCGGCGCTGACCCTCGCCGAGGTCGGCCGTGAGGTCTTCGTCGCGCAGTGCGAACGGGTCGTCGCCGCCGGTCACGTGGAGACGCAGCGCCATAGCGTCGGGACCGAGCGAGAACGTCAGCCGGCCGCCGTCGACGGGGTCGCCGTCCAGCCCGCGCGGGATGTGCCGCACGCGCTTGAACGTCACCACGACCTCGGAGCGCTTCTTCTCCAGCGCCTTGCCCGAGCGCAGCACGAACGGCACGCCCTCCCACCGGTCGTTCGACACCTCGAAGGTCACCTCGGCCAGCGTCTCGGTGCCGCGCGCGGCATCGACACCTTCCTCGTCGGCGTAGGCGGGCAGCTCGCGGTCGCCGATGCGCCCTGCGGTGTACCTGGCGCGGCGCGACGAGGCGGCGGGGTCGTCGCCGCGTACGTGCGTGGCCCGCAGCACGGCGGCCTTCGCGTCGCGGAGGTCGCGCTCGTCGAGGCTGGCCGGCGGGTCCATCGCCAGCAGCGCGAGCACCTGCAGCAGGTGGCTCTGGATCATGTCGACCATCGCGCCCGCCTTGTCGTAGTAGCGGGCGCGTCCCTCCAGTGCCAGGGACTCGTCGAAGCGGATGCAGACGGACTCGACGTGCTCCGCCGACCACACCGGCTCCCAGATGCGGTTGGCGAGACGCACGCCGAGGAGGTTCAGCAGTGTCGACCGGCCGAGGAAGTGATCGACGCGGAACACCTGCTGCTCGGGCACGAGCGTCGTCAGCTTCTCGTTGAGGTCCCGGGCGCTCTGCTCGTCGTCGCCGAACGGCTTCTCCATCGCGAGCAGCGTGCCGTCGGGCAGCGTCAGCCCCTGCATCGCGTCGATCGCCATGCGGGTCACCGCGGGCGGCAGCGCGAAGTACAGCACGGTGCCCGGCTCGAGCGTGCCGACCAGCGTGGCGACCGCGCCGCGGTCGGTGACGTCGGCGGCGGTGTAGTCCTCGATCGTCACGCGGTCCAGCGCGTCGCCGGAGTCGGCAAAGGCCTCGGTGACGACGGCGTGCCATTTGTCGGCATCCCAGTCCTCCGTGCCGGCGCCGCGCAGCGCGATACGCCTCTCCGGCTGCCGCGCCAGCAGCGAGGCGAGCGAGGGGAGCAGCAGGCGCGAGGTGAGGTCGCCGGACGCGCCGAGGATGAAGAGGGTGGTCGGAGTGGGTGCCATGGGCGCGAGGTTACCCGGCATCCCCATGGATTCCCAGCGTGACATTCACTTTCGCATGACGGAATACAGAGTCCGAGATGTGAGAGAAATCCTTGACGTGCGATTGAGAATGCTGGTACACCTGAAGGGTCCCGACGAGGGGGCTCCTGGATCAGCAGACAGGGAAAGAACTGAGCTGGCCCCGATGGGGTCGGCCACGGCTCCATCCGAACGGAAGGAGCCATCATGTCCCCGCAGCCCGTCAGCGTCTGGCTGAAGAACCCGCTCGGCATCTACACCGGCACCGATGCGGATGCCGCAGGCGGCGTGGTCGTCGATGGCGACCGCGTGCGCGAGCTCGTGCCGGGCGGAGGCGCCCCGACGGCCCCCGTCGACGAGGTGGTCGACGCGTCGCGGCACGTCGTCATCCCCGGACTCATCAACACGCACCACCACTTCTACCAGACACTCACCCGTGCCTGGACGCCGGTCGTCAGCGCGGAGCTGTTCCCCTGGCTGAAGGGGCTCTACGGGGTGTGGGCCGGCATCACGCCGCGCGATCTCGAGCTCGCCACGACCGTCGCGCTCGCCGAGCTGCTGCTGTCGGGTTGTACGACGGCGGCCGACCATCACTACCTGTTCCCGAACGGACTCGAAGAGGGCATCGACGTGCAGGTCGACGTCGTGCGCCGCCTGGGTATGCGGGCCACGCTCACGCGGGGCTCGATGTCGCTGGGCGAAGACGACGGCGGTCTGCCGCCGCAGCGGACGGTGCAGGACGCCGACACGATCCTCGCCGACAGCGAGCGTCTCATCGGCGCGTACCACGAGCGCGGCGACGGCGCCTTCGTGCAGATCGGCCTCGCCCCGTGCTCGCCGTTCTCGGTGACCACCGGCGTCATGCGCGACACGGCCGACCTCGCCGCGCGCCTCGACGTGCGCCTGCACACCCACCTCGCCGAGACGCTCGACGAGGAGGACTTCTGCCGCGAGATGTTCGGGCTGCGCACGGTCGACTACCTCGAGAGCGTCGGCTGGCTGTCCGACCGCACCTGGCTCGCGCACGGGATCCACTTCGACGACTCGGAGATCGCCCGGCTGGGCGCGGCAGGCACCGCGGTGTCGCACTGCGCGACGTCGAACATGCGGCTCGCCTCCGGCATCGCCCGCGCTCTCGAGCTCGAACACGCCGGGGCGCCGGTCGGGCTCGGCGTCGACGGCTCCGCCTCGAACGACGGCTCGAACATGATCCAGGAGGTGCGGCAGGCGCTGTACCTGCAGCGCCTGCGCTACGGTGCGGCGGCCGTGACCCCGGAGCGCGCCCTGGGCTGGGCGACGGCCGGATCGGCGCGTGCGCTCGGGCGCAGCGACATCGGCGCGCTCGCCCCCGGCATGCAAGCCGATCTCGCGATGTTCACGCTCGACGAGCTGCGCTTCTCCGGCAGCCACGATCCCGTGGCCGCTCTGCTGCTGTGCGGCGCCGAACGTGCAGACCGCGTCATGGTCGCCGGCCGCTGGCGCGTGCGCGACGGACAGATCGAGGGGCTGGACATCCCACGGCTCATCGCCCAGCACAGCGAGGCGGCCAGCGGCCTTCTCGCCAGGCACTCCTGACCACCCGACACCCACCCACCACACACGACGAAGAGGTCGAACAATGTCGAAGAGACAGAACGCGGTCGCCACGCGACCGGAGGACGAGCGCCTGCCCATCGGCGCCACCATCGGGTACGGCATCCAGCACGTGCTCACCATGTACGGCGGCATCATCGCCCCGCCGCTCATCATCGGTCAGATCGCGGGGCTCGGACAGGCGGAGATCGGCGTGCTCATCGCCGCGTGTCTGTTCATGGGCGGGCTCGCCACGATCCTGCAGACCGTCGGCATCCCCTTCTTCGGCTCGCAGCTGCCGCTCGTGCAGGGCGTCTCCTTCGCCGGCGTCGCCACGATGGGCGCCATCGTCACGAGCGGCGGGGGACTGCCTGCGGTGTTCGGCTCCGTGATCGCGGCATCCGTGATCGGCCTGCTGATCGCCCCCGTGTTCGCCACGATCATCCGGTTCTTCCCGCCGGTCGTCACCGGCACCGTGATCGCGACCATCGGCCTCAGCCTGCTGCCGGTCGCGGCCGGCTGGATCGTGGGACCCGGCTCCGATGCGTCCAAGGGCGCTGTTCCCGAGAACCTGATGCTCGCCGCCATCACGCTCGCGATCGTGCTGATCCTCAGCAAGGTCCCGGTGGGCGCCATCTCGCGCCTCGCCATCCTGCTCTCGATCGTGCTCGGCACCATCGTCGCGATCTTCCTGGGCAAGGCCGACTTCAGCAGGGTGCTCGACGGCGACATCTTCGCCCTGCCGCAGATCTTCGGCTTCGGTCTGCCGACCTTCGAGATCGCCGGCATCATCTCGATGTTCATCGTGATCCTGGTGACGCTCACCGAGACCACCGCCGACATCCTCGCGGTGAGCGAGATCGTGGGCACCAAGGTCGACTCCAAGCGCATCGCCGCCGGATTGCGTGCCGACATGCTGTCCAGCGCCGTCTCGCCGATCTTCGGCACCTTCACCCAGTCGGCTTTCGCGCAGAATGTCGGCCTGGTCGCGATCACCGGAGTGAAGAGCCGCTTCGTGGTCACCGCCGGCGGCGGCGTGCTCGTCGTGCTGGGGCTGCTGCCGGTGCTCGGCCGCGTCGTCGGCGCGATCCCGTCGCCCGTGCTCGGCGGCGCCGGCCTGGTGCTGTTCGGGTCGGTCGCGGCCTCCGGCATCCGCACCCTCGCCAAGGTCGACTACAAGGGCAACATGAACCTCGTGATCGTCGCCACCTCGCTCGCGGTGGGGATGCTGCCGATCGCGGTGCCGTCGATCTACGCGCAGATGCCCGCTTGGTTCGTGACGATCTTCCACTCCGGCATCAGCTCGGCCGCCGTCACCGCGATCCTGCTGAACCTGCTGTTCAACCACCTCGGCAGCGCGCAGCGCAAGAACGCCTTCGTCGCCGCGCCGACACGCAGCATCCCTGTCGCGTACTTGGAGGCGTTCGAGGACGGCGATTCCGTGATCGACGGCAAGATCGTCGACCGCGACGGCAACGAGGTCACGGTCGACCGTCCGGAGCACTGACCCGCTGCTCCCGACCTGCTGCTTCCGGTATGGGGTGTGGTCGCTGATCCGCCGATCGGCGACCACACCCCATACCGGAGCGGAGGCGCGCGGGGGCTTGGGTTTCGGAGGGGGAGGTGACAGGCTCGGGACGTGGCTGCGCGCATCGAGGACTACGCCGTGCTGAGCAACTGCCGCACGGCGGCGCTGGTGTCGAACACCGGGAGCATCGACTGGCTGTGCCTGCCACGGCTCGACTCCGCATCGGTGTTCGGGGCGCTGCTCGGGGATGAGGAGCACGGGCGCTGGGAGCTGCGCCCCTCCGACCCGGATGCCACGGCGAGCCGTCGGTACGACGGCGACACCTTCGTGCTCATCACCCGGTGGGAGCTCGGCGACGCCGTGGCGGAGGTGCACGACTTCATGCCGATCGGGCTGGATCCCGATGTGGCGATCCGCCGCACCGACCTCATCCGGCGGATCGTCGGAGTGCAGGGGGAGCTGACGTTCGCGCAGACCGTCAGCATCCGCTTCGACTACGCCAGGGGGATGCCGTGGGTGCGCCAGACCGGCACCGCCGATGAGCCGTGCCTGGTCGCGATGGGCGGCCCAGACGCCCTCGCGTTGCGCGGAGCCCCGCTGACGGCATCCGACCACCGCCACTCCGGCGAGGTCACCGTGACGGCCGGGGAGGTGCGCGACCTGCACCTGACCTGGTTCCCCTCGCACCGCGACGTGCCGCCGCCGCTCGACGTCGACGACGAGATCGACCTCACCAAGGACTGGTGGCAGGGCTGGGCCGACCGCATCTCGCACGACGGACCGCGTCGCGGCGACGTGGTGCGGTCGCTGCAGATCCTGCGGGCGCTCACCAACCACGAGACCGGCGGCATCGCGGCCGCTGCGACCATGGCGCTGCCGGAGGAGATCGGCGGCGTGCGCAACTGGGACTACCGCTACGTGTGGCTGCGCGATGCCGCGCTCACGCTGGAGGCGCTGCTCGACCACGGCTTCCTCGCGGTGGCCGACCGGTGGCGGGAGTGGCTGCTGCGGGCGGTGGCCGGTGACCCCGGCGACCTGCAGATCATGTACGGGCTGGCCGGCGAGCGCGACCTGCCGGAGCGCGTGCTGCCGGGGCTGCCAGGGTATGAGGGGTCGGCGCCGGTGCGGGTGGGTAACGGCGCGGCGGCGCAGTACCAGGCGGATGTCGTCGGAGAGGTGCTGGTCACGCTCTCGGCTGCGCGCGCGGCGGGGCTCGACGAGTCGGAGTTCTCCTGGCCGCTGGAGCGGCAGCTCGTGCGCTTCGCCTCGGAGCAGATCGAGCGGCCCGACCAGGGGCTGTGGGAGATCCGCGGCGATCCGCACCACTTCACCCACTCGCGGGTGATGATGTGGGCGGCGTTCGATCGTGCCGTGCGCGCTGTGGAGGAGTTCGGCCTCGACGGTCCCGTGGAGCGCTGGCGCGGGCTGCGCGAGCGGATGCGGGTCGAGATCGACAGTCGGGGAGTCGTGGACGGGCACTTCGTGCAGTACTACGGCACCTCAGAGGTCGACGCCTCGCTGCTGCTGCTGCCGCAGGTCGGGTACTGCGCGCCGGACGATCCGCGGATGCTCGCGACCGTCGCGCGGATCGAACAGACGCTGATGCCGGATGGACTGGTGCGCCGGTACCGCACGGGCACGGGAGTCGACGGGCTCACCGGGTCGGAGGGCGCCTTCCTCGCCTGCTCGTTCTGGCTGGTCGAGCAGTACGCCGTGACCGGCCGGCGCGAGGAGGCGCACGCCCTCATGGACAGGCTGTGCGGCCTCGCCAACGACGTCGGGATGCTGTCGGAGGAGTACGACACGGTGGCGGGGCGGCAGCTCGGCAACACTCCGCAGGCGTTCTCGCACCTGGCGCTGGTGCGCGCCGCCGATGCGCTCGCGCGCACGGAGCACCGGCCGCGGTGAGCCGCGTCGCCGCGGCATCCCTCGTGACATGCCGACGCCCCACCTGGCGGTCGACGCCCCACCTGGCTGACGTCAGGCAGGTGGGGCGTGGACACTCAGGTGGGGCGTCGGCGGATGTGCGCGGGGGCGCGGAGCGCGGAGCGCGGGGGCTCAGGCGCTGAGGATGACCGTCTCGGCGATCGGGCGACGGACGCGCGGGGCGACCTCGCGCTCCTGGAGCACCTCGGGAAGGGCCTCGACGTCGCCGAACTCGCCGACCGCGATGACGGTCATGGCGGCGAAGCGCGGGTCCAGGTCGGCGAACTCGCGGACGACCTCGGGGTCGAAGCCGCTCATCTGGTGCACGTAGAGGCCGTCGTTGTGGGCCTGCACGGAGAAGTGGGCCACGGCCTGGCCGAGGTCGTAGACGGCGTGGGTGATCGGCGTGCCGTCCTCGGTCGCGGTCTCGGCCACGGCGACGACGAGGACCGCGGCGTTGCCGGCCCATGCCTGGTTGAAGCCCATCAGCGCGTCGACGATCTGCGCGTGCAGGGCGGTGCCGCGACGGGCGACGATGAAGCGCCAGGGCTGCGTGTTGTTGGCGGAGGGGGTCCAGCGCGCGGCCTCGAGGGCGGCGGACAGCTTGGACTCGTCGATGGCGGTCTCGGCGTCGAAGGCGCGGGGGCTCCAGCGTCCGGCGAGGACGTCGAGGACGGGGTGCTCGGTCGGGGCGGTGCGGTCGATGACGGGAGTGCTCACGGGAGTGCCTTTCAGAAGGAGTGGTCGGACTCCGTCGTCCGGGTACAGGGGGTGGAACACATGTATGTGCATGCATATTCCCAGAATCCTCCGACGGATTCCGGCGGTGTTTCGGGGCCGCGTGAGGGGGGTCAGGAGGGGAGGATGACGGATGCCGCATCGGCGAGCGCGCGACGCACGGCGCGGATCGACGGCGCCTCGGCCGAGACCCGGCGAGCCGAGGAGAAGATCTCGCGCCGCGGGGCGTCGGGGAGCGGGGCGAGATCGACCGTCGGGGTGTCTCCCGCCCACACGAGCTCCGGCAGCAGGCCGACGGCGAGCCCCGCCCGGATCAGCCGGATGTGCGTGGTGAGGTCTGCCACCTCGAAGTGCACGTCGGGTTCGAAGCCCGCCGTGCGGCACAACTGCTCCGCCCATGCGCGGGATGCCGTGCCCGACGGCTCCAGCACCCACGGCTCGCCGCTCGTCGCCCGCAGCAGCGCGAGCGGGTCGCCGCCGGCATCCGCGTCCGCACCGGGCCTGCGGGCGAGGGTGATCGCATCGTGGGCGAGCACCACGCGGTCGAGGTCGGCGCTGATCGGCCGGGTCCTGCCCGGATACTGCTCGGCGAGCATGAGGTCGAAGTCGCGGCCGACGACGCCGACGAGGCCGGTCTCGGGGTCGCACTCCGTCACGTCGACGCGGAGTAGGGGATGCTGCGCCTGCAGCGCGAGCAGGGCCGGCGGCAGCAGCGCGTGCGCGGCGGTCTGGAACACCGCGATCCGCACGGTGCCGGTGACCTCGGCCAGCGACTCGGCCACGGCGACCTGTGCGTGCTCCAGGCGGTCGAGGATGCCGACGGCTTCCGCGACGAGCACGTTGCCCTGCGGTGTGAACTGCACGCCGCGGCCGACGCGGCGCAGCAGCGGCACCCCGACCTCGCGCTCCAGGGCGCTGAGCTGCTGCGACACCGTGGCCTTGCTGTACGACAGCGCGTCGGCCACCGCGGAGAGCGTGCCGCGACGCGACAACTCCACCAGCATCCGCAGTCGTCCCACGTCCAGCATCCGGCATCCAATCGTTCGGTCTGAGTGAACAGAAACAGCAAGAATCGATTGATAGACGTAGCCTACCGACGGGCCCGAGAATGTTCGAGCCGCACACGATCCCGGGTGTGCGACGCGTATTCCGGAAGGCCCCCGCCAATGACTGTCGTCGACACCACCACCCCGCGCACCGAAGACGTCGCCGCTCTCGTGCAGCGGTGGCTCCGCGAGAGCGAGACCCACCCGGTCGAGCCCGCCGCCCAGCGTCTCTCCGAGGTGCTGAAGGACCCGAACGGACTCGACTTCACCGTCGGCTTCGTCGACGGCGTGATGCGGCCCGAAGACCTCCGCGTGGCAGGACGGAAGCTCTCCGACCTCGCCGACATCACCCCGGCGCTGCTCCCCGGCTACCTGCGCGCCGCGATCAAGACGGGCGGCTTCTGGGCGCCGAAGCTCCCCGGTGTCGTCGTGCCGATCTCCCGCCGTGTGCTGCGCGCCATGGTCGGCCACCTCGTGCTCGACGCCACCCCCTCCAAGCTCGGCCCGGCCATCGCCAAACTCCGCAAGAGCGGCAACCGCCTCAACCTGAACCTCCTCGGCGAGGCCGTGCTCGGCGAGCGCGAGGCCGGCCGCCGGCTGAAGGGCACCCGCGAGTTCCTCGCCCGCGACGACGTCGACTACGTGTCGATCAAGGTCTCCAGCGTGGTCAGCCAGCTGTCGATGTGGTCGTTCGACGAGGCCGTCGCCGACGTCGTCGAGAAGCTCACCCCGCTGTACGAGCTCGCCGCCGCCGCCGAGGCCAAGGGCAAGGCCAAGTTCATCAACCTCGACATGGAGGAGTACCGCGACCTCGACCTGACGATCGCGGCCTTCACCAGCATCCTCGACCAGCCGGGCCTGGAGGACCTCGAGGCCGGCATCGTGCTGCAGGCCTACCTGCCAGACGCCCTCGGCGCCATGCAGCGCCTGCAGGAGTGGGCCGCCGCGCGTCGCGCGAAGGGCGGGGCTCCCATCAAGGTGCGCGTCGTCAAGGGCGCGAACCTCGCGATGGAGGAGGTCGACGCCAAGGTGCACGGCTGGCCGCTCGCGACCTACGGCACCAAGCAGGACTCCGACACCAACTACAAGCGCGTGCTCGACTGGGCGATGACGCCCGAGCGCCTCGACGCCGTGCGCATCGGCGTCGCCGGTCACAACCTCTTCGACATCGCGTACACCTGGCTGCTCGCGAAGGCCCGCGGGGTGACGGATGCCGTCGAGTACGAGATGCTGCTCGGCATGGCGACCGGTCAGGCCGAGGCCGTGCGCAAGGACGTCGGCCGTCTGCTGCTCTACACGCCGGTGGTGAACCCCGCCGAGTTCGACGTCGCCATCGCCTACCTCGTGCGCCGGCTGGAGGAGAACGCCAGCTCGGAGAACTTCATGTCGGCGGTGTTCGAGCTGTCGTCGAACCCCTCGCTGCTGCAGCGCGAGCGTCAGCGCTTCGAGCGCTCGCTCGCCGCCCTGGCACGCGACACGACGGCTCCGACCTCGAACCGGGTGCAGGACCGTGCGACGGAGACGGATGCCGCGGCCGCCGACGCGACCACGGGCTTCGCCAACCAGGCCGACACCGACCCCACGCTCGCCGCGAACCGCGCC
>JAGIAK010000030.1:5121-33899 GCA_017744855.1 Microbacterium sp. | reverse complement strand
GCGTCGTGAGGGCGGTTACAACCGTGACGGTGGTGCCCCGCGTCGCGAGGGCGGCTATAACCGTGAGGATGGTCAGAGCCGCGGCCGGTCGTTCCCTCAGCGCGGGGGAGAAGGGCGCGAGCGCACGATCCACTCGACCTCAGAGCGTCCGCGTCATGACGAGCCGTCGATCCCCGAAGAGATCACCGCTCGTGACCTGCATCCGTCTGCGCGCAACGAGCTGAAGACCCTCAGCAAGGAGAACGCCGAGCACGTCGCACGGCACCTCGCGATGGCCTCGCGTCTCATCGACGAGGACCCGGCGCTCGCCCACGAGCACGCCCTCGCAGCCTCTCGTCGAGCGGGTCGCATCGCGATCGTCCGCGAGACGCTCGGCATCACGGCCTACGCGACCGAGGACTTCGCACTCGCGCTGCGCGAACTGCGCACCTACCGTCGCATCTCCGGCAAGGACGACCAGATCGCCCTGATGGTGGACAGCGAGCGCGGCATCGGTCGTCCCGACCGTGCCCTCGAGACCGGACGCGCCGTCGACCGTGCGGCTCTGACCACTCCCGTGCGCGTCGCGCTCGCGATCGCGATGTCGGGTGCACGACTCGACCAGGGCGATCTCGAACTCGCTCTCGGTGAGCTTGAGATCCCCGAGCTCGATCCCGACCGCGCCTTCGAGTGGAGCCCCGCGCTGTTCTCCGCTCGCGCCGCCGTGCTCGAAGACCTCGGTCGTTCCGAGGAGGCGGAGTTCTGGGCGAAGCGCGCTGAGGTCGCCGCCGAGGCTCTCGGCGTCGACGAGGCCGGCGACGAGGAGATCTTCGTCGAGGACGGTCTCATCGAGGATTTCGACGATGACGACGTGAGTGTCGATGACGTGAACGACGACGAGGACAGCACTGTCGACGAGCCCGCGGCCGAGCCTTCCATCGAGGACGAGGTTCGTGAGCTGCTCGACGAGGACGACGACGCACCGCAGGGCGCGTGATGGGGCTGTTCTCCCGGAAGCCTGCGCAGCGGACCCCGCTCGACGGTGTCGATACGGTGCTCGCCGACCTCGACGGGGTCGTCTATGCGGGACCGGGGGCACTGCCGTATGCGGTTGACAGCCTGAACGAGGCGGCGCAGAACGCTCGCCTCGGCTACATCACCAACAACGCCTCGCGCACGGACGCCTCGGTCGCAGAGCACCTCAGCAGCCTCGGACTCCATGTCGCCCCGTCTGATGTGGTCACCAGCCCGCAGGCCGCCATGCGGCTTCTCGCCGGTCTCGTGCCCGCCCCCGCGACGATCCTCGTCGTCGGCGGCGACGGTCTCGTCGACGAGCTGCAGAAGGCCGGCTACACGGTGACCCGCAGCGCCGACGACGCCCCCGCAGCGGTCGTGCAGGGCTTCGCGCCGGAGGTCGCCTGGACCGACCTCGCCGAGGCAGCCTTCGCGCTGAAGCTGCCGGAAGACGAGGGCGGCATCCCGTGGATCGCCACGAACACCGACTGGACGATCCCGCGAGAGCGCGGCGTCGCCCCCGGCAACGGCACCCTCGTGTCGGCGGTGCATACCGCGATCGGCCGCCTCGCGACCGTGGCCGGCAAGCCCGAGGTGCCGATCTTCGAGGAGGCCAAGGCCCGCTTCGGCGCGCAGAAGGCGCTCTTCATCGGCGACCGGCTCGACACCGACATCCTCGGCGCCGTGCGCTCCGGCATCGACTCCGCGCTCGTGCTCACCGGCATCGACCGGCCCAAGCACGTGCTCGCGGCGCCGGAAGGCTCGCGTCCCACGTACATCCTCAGCGACCTCAGGGAACTGCACCAGCCGTACCCCGAGGCGACGGAGAAGGACGGCGCTCACTGGGTCAACGACGCCGGCGTGCGCGTGCGCGGCGGTGACGTCGAGATCGTGTCGGAGGGCTCGGCGCAGATCGACCTGCTCCGCGCGGGAGCCGCGGCGATCTGGGCTTCGGGAACGCCGGTGTTCGTGCTGCGCGTGCCCGAGCGACTCTACGACGACCCGTTCCACCGCCCCTGAGCCGGCTTGTCCGTACCGCCGCGTACAGTGGGAACGTGAGCGAAGAGACGACTGCGCCGACAGACGGCCTGTGGAGCCGCCTCCGCCTGATCGAGGGGCAACCGCTGGCCGACCGAGCCGACGCGTACTCCACTCTGCACGACGAGCTGTCGCGCCGCCTCGAGAGCGGTGCGAAGCTCGACCAGCGGGAGACCCCCGGATCCCGATGACGAGACTCGACGCCGCCCTTGCCGCGCGGGGTCTCGCCCGCTCACGGTCGCACGCTGCGACGCTGATCGCCGACGGCCTGGTCAGCATCGACGGCCGTCCCGTCGTCAAGGCCTCCACTCCGGTCACCGACACCGCGGAGATCACCGTCGCCGGGGCCGACCACTATGTCGGACGCGCGGCGCACAAGCTCATCGCCGGCCTCGACGGATTCGGCATCGCCGTCGACGGACGGCTGGCCCTCGACATGGGAGCGTCCACCGGTGGCTTCACCCAGGTGCTCCGCGAGCGGGGCGCACGTGCGGTGCTCGCCGTCGACGTCGGACACGGCCAGCTCGCGCCGTCGATCGCCGCCGACCCCGGTGTCGTGCTCGTCGAGGGCTACAACGTGCGGCACATGACTCCCGAGAACCTGGCAGAGTCGACGGGGGAGCAGGCCCGTCCCGACCTCGTCGTCGGCGACCTCTCGTTCATCTCGCTCGAACTCGTGCTCCCCGCCGTGGCCGGCATCGTCGCCGCTGACGCCGACGTCGTGCTGCTCGTCAAGCCGCAGTTCGAGGTGGGCCGCACCGCCGTGCGCGGCGGACTCGTCACCGACCCCGCGACCCGCGCCGACGCCGTGGCGCGCACGGTGTGGAGCGCATGGGACGTGGGGCTCGGCATGCTCGGCATCCTGCCATCGCCGATCCTCGGCACGCACGGCAACACCGAATACCTCGTGCACCTCGCGCCCGGTCGCGGCAGCGATCCGTCAGAATGGTCAGACCGCATCAACGCACTGGCAGGGAGTCGATGAACGAGCGCAACATCCTGGTCGTCGCCCATGCCGGCCGCGAGGACACTGTGGCCGCAGCCCTGCGCGTCGTCGACGCGCTCCGCGACGCCGGCGCACGCCCCGTGCTCGCCGTCGACGACAGGGCCGACCTCGTCGCCGTCGAACCGCGCTTCGCCGACGTCGTCGCCCTGGGCCTCGATGTCGAGCTCGCAGATCTCGAGCTCGCGATCGTGCTCGGCGGCGACGGCACCATCCTGCGGGCCGCTGAACTCGTGCGGGGGAGCGGCGCACCCGTGCTCGGCATCAACATGGGGCACGTCGGATTCCTCGCCGAGATCGACCGCGACGACATGGACGCGGCCGTCCGACGGGTGATCGACCGCGACTACGAGGTCGAGGAGCGGCTTGCGCTGTCGGTCCGAGTGAAGGACTCCGCCGGTGAGGTCGTCTACGAGACCTGGGCGCTCAACGAGGCGACGGTCGAGAAGGCCAGCCGGGAGCGCATGATCGAGATCGTGCTCGAGATCGACGGCCGTCCGCTGTCGAGCTTCGGATGCGACGGCATGGTGGTCTCCACGCCCACCGGCTCCACCGCCTACAACTTCTCGGCCGGCGGGCCGGTGATCTGGCCGAGCGTCGAGGCGATCGCCGTCGTGCCGCTCTCCGCGCATGCGCTCTTCGCGAAACCGCTCGTCGTGAGCCCCGACGCCGCCGTCGCGATCGAGATGCTCGAGGGCATCTCGGGCTACGGCATCCTCTGGTGCGACGGCCGACGCTCTCATGATCTTCCCCCCGGCGCCAGGGTCGTGGTGCGCCGGTCCTCGCGCCCCGTGCGCCTCGCGCGCCTGCACCCCACAGCCTTCACGAACCGACTGGTGCGCAAGTTCCAGCTGCCGGTCGCGGGCTGGCGCGGACAGGGGGCGCAGGCATGATCGAGGAGATGAGGATGCAGGGGCTCGGCGTGATCGCCGACGCCGTGCTGCCCCTCGGGCCCGGCTTCACCGCCATCACGGGCGAGACCGGAGCGGGCAAGACCATGGTCGTCACCGGCCTCGGGCTGCTGCTCGGACAGCGCGCCGACTCCGGCGCCGTGCGCGCGGGGGCCGCGCAGGCCTCCGTGGCCGGCGTTTGGATCGTGCCGGAGACGGGTGCTGTGGCCGACATCGTCACGGATGCCGGCGGCGAACTGGAGCCCGCGGGATCCGGCGCCGCGGAGCTGTACGTCTCGCGCACGCTCAGCGCGGAGGGACGCAGCAGGGCGAGCGTCGGAGGACGGGCGGCACCGGCCGGTGTGCTCTCCTCCCTCGCCGAGGAGCTCGTCGTCGTGCACGGCCAGTCGGAGCAGCTGAGGCTCAAGTCGGCGGCCGCCCAGCGCGACGCGCTAGACCGGTTCGGCGGCGCTCCCATCGCCACGGCGCTGCAGGCCTACGCCGAGTCGTATGCGCGCTGGCGAGAGCTCGACACCGAGATCGCCGACATCACGCAGAACCGCGACCGCCGCCAGGAGGAGGCCGCGCGCCTCCGCGAGGCGCTCGCGCTCATCGAGGCGACCGCCCCCGAGCCCGGCGAGGACCGGGAGCTCACGGTGCGTGCGGAACGGCTCGCGAACGCCGAGGAGCTGCGTCTCGCCGCCTCGATCGCCCACGGGGCGTTGTCCAACGAGGAGGGCGAGCCCGACGTCTCCGGGCTGATCGCCGAGGCGCGTCGCGTGCTCGAGCGGGCGTCGGACTCGGCGCTCACCACTCTCGCGCAGACCCTCGCCGACATCGGCTACCGCGTCTCCGATGTCGCCGTGCAGCTGTCGGCTTACCTCGCCGATCTCGACGAGTCGGGTCCGCACGAGCTCGCGGCGGTGGAGGAACGACGCGCGGCGCTGGGCGTGCTCATCCGCGCGCACGGCACGCTAGACGAGGCCCTGGAGCTGTGGCAGACCGGTTCGGCGCGCCTCGCCGAGCTCGACGACGACGGCGATCGGATCGGCCGCCTGGAGGCCGAGCGCGACGAGGTCCGCTCCGAGCTCGACGGGCACGCCGCCGCCCTCAGCGAGGCCCGTACGGCTGCCGCTGTTCGGCTCGGCGCCGCCGTCAGCGAGGAGCTGCACGCCCTTGCCATGCCCGATGCGCGCCTCGAGGTCTCGGTGCGCGAGGGTGCGGAGAGCACCCACGGTCGCGACGACGTGTCGATCCTGCTCGCCCCGCATCCGGGGGCCGAGCCGCGTCCGGTCGCCAAGGGCGCATCGGGAGGCGAGCTGTCGCGGGTGATGCTCGCGATCGAGGTCGTGATCGCCGGTACCGATCCCGTGCCCACGTTCGTGTTCGACGAGGTCGACGCCGGCATCGGCGGGGCAGCGGCGATCGAGGTCGGCCGGCGACTCGCCCGACTCGCCGAGACCTCGCAGGTCATCGCCGTCACGCATCTCGCCCAGGTCGCGGCCTTCGCCGGCAACCACCTCACCGTCGTGAAGGCCAACGACGGGGCCGTGACAGCCTCCAGCGTGCGGCGTCTGGAAGGGGACGAGCGGGAGGCCGAGATGGCCCGTCTGCTCTCCGGACTCACCGACTCCGACGCCGCGCTCACCCACGCCCGCGAACTTCTCAGCCTTCGAGGCTGAACGAACTGTTAGGATAGAAGCCCGTGATGAACTCTTCTTCTGCGGGACCCAAGAACGACACGACCAAGCACATTTTTGTGACAGGTGGTGTCGTTTCGTCTTTGGGTAAGGGACTCACGGCGGCGAGCCTTGGCAACCTGCTCACGGCACGCGGACTCCGCGTCGTGATGCAGAAGCTCGACCCTTATCTGAACGTCGACCCCGGCACCATGAACCCGTTCCAGCACGGTGAGGTGTTCGTCACCGACGACGGCGCGGAGACCGACCTCGACATCGGCCACTACGAGCGCTTCCTCGACATCAACCTGTCGCAGGCCGCGAACGTCACCACCGGCCAGATCTACTCGCAGGTGATCGCGCGCGAGCGCCGCGGCGAGTACCTCGGCGACACGGTGCAGGTCATCCCGCACATCACCGACGAGATCAAGCGCCGCATGCGCCTCCAGGCCACCGAGGAGCCCCGCCCCGACGTGATCATCACCGAGGTCGGCGGTACGGTCGGTGACATCGAGTCGCAGCCGTTCCTCGAGTCGGCGCGTCAGCTGCGTCACGAGCTCGGCCGCGACAACGTCTTCTTCGTGCACGTCTCGCTCGTGCCGTTCATGGGCGCCTCCGGCGAGCAGAAGACCAAGCCCACGCAGCACTCCGTCGCAGCCCTCCGCCAGGTCGGCATCCAGCCCGACGCGCTGGTACTTCGCAGCGACCGCCCGGTGAGCGAGAGCAACCGCAACAAGATCGCCCTCATGTGCGACGTCGACGCCGAGGGCGTCATCAACACCGTCGACCTGCCGAGCATCTACGACATCCCCTCGACGCTCAACTCGCAGGGCCTCGACTCCTACATCGTGCGCCGTCTCGGCCTCACGGAGAAGGCGGCCGACGTGGACTGGTCGCGCTGGGAGAAGGTGCTGCACGCGGTGCACAACCCCAAGCACGAGGTGACGATCGGCCTCGTCGGCAAGTACATCGACCTGCCGGACGCCTACCTGTCGGTGACCGAGGCCCTCAAGGCCGGCGGTTTCGCGCAGGAGACCAAGGTCAACATCCGCTGGATCCCCTCCGACCTGTGCGAGACGCCCGAGGGCGCTCAGGAGCAGCTGTCGCAGCTCGACGGCATCTGCATCCCCGGTGGTTTCGGCATCCGCGGCATCGAGGGCAAGCTCGGCGCGCTGAAGTTCGCGCGCGAGCAGGGCATCCCGACGCTCGGCCTGTGCCTCGGCCTGCAGTGCATGGTCATCGAGTACGCCCGTGACGTCGCCGGCATCGCCGGGGCCTCGTCGAGCGAGTTCGACCCGGAGACCACAGAGCCGGTCATCGCGACGATGGCCGAGCAGGTCGACATCCTCGACGGCGGCGACCTCGGCGGCACCATGCGCCTCGGCCTCTACCAGGCGGCGCTCGCGGAGGGCTCGCTCGCCCGCGAGCTGTACGGCGCCCCCGTCGCCTCCGAGCGCCACCGCCACCGCTATGAGGTCAACAACTCCTACCGCGACCGTCTCTCCGCGGCAGGACTCGTGTTCTCCGGACTGAACCCGGAGCTCGACCTCGTCGAGTATGTGGAGCTGCCGCGCGACGTGCACCCGTACTACATCGCCACCCAGGCGCACCCGGAGCTGCGTTCGCGTCCCACCGACCCGCACCCGCTGTTCCGCGGGCTCGTGGGCGCGGCGATCGAGCGTCACCGCGCGAGCGAGCTGTTCGACGTCAGCGAAGATGCCTGATCCCCTCAGGGACGAACGGTTCGAACCGGAGGTCCTCGACAGCTCCCTCGTCTTCGAGGGCGCCGTCTGGGACGTCCGGTCGGACCGGGTGCGGTACGGCGACGGCGAGATCGTCCGCCAGTATCTGGACCACACGGGGGCCGTCGCGATCGTCGCGATCGACGACGAGGACAGAGTGCTGCTGATCCAGCAGTACCGGCATCCGATCCGGAGCCGTGACTGGGAGCTGCCGGCCGGTCTGCTCGATGTCGACGGCGAGGACCCCCTCGCCGCTGCGCAGCGCGAGCTCGCCGAGGAGACCGACCTCGTCGCCGCACACTGGGAGCCGCTGCTGAGCGCCTACGCGACGCCGGGCAGCAGCAGCGAGATCGTGCACTTCTTCCTCGCGACGGGGCTCAGCGCCGCTCCGTCCGCGCACCCCCGCGAGGACGAGGAGGCCGACATCCGCACGGAGCGCGTGCCGCTGGCGGATGCCGTCGGCGCGGTGCTGGCCGGGCGGATGCGCAACGCGCTGCTCGTGATCGGCCTGCTGGCCGCCGAACGGCGACGTGCGGGGGAGTAAGCCATGCAGCTCGGGCGCGCCCTCGACGCCTACCTGCGTCACGTCACGATCGAGCGCGGTCTGAGTACGCACACCGTCGGCGCCTACCGACGCGACCTCGAGGGGTACGTCGCCTGGCTCACGGGCGAGGGGATCGACGACACCTCCGCCATCACCCCGGCCGTGGTCGGCCTGTTCATCGCCGAGCGCTCAGCGGCTGTCCCTGCGCCGGCGGCGACGAGTCTGGCACGGCTGCAGTCGTCGGTGCGCGGATGGCACCGCTTCCTCACCAGGGAGGGCATCGAGCAGGACGACCCGAGCGGGCGCCTGCGCCCGCCCAAGGCAGCCCGCCGACTGCCGAAGGCGCTGACGATCGATCAGGTGGAGCGCCTCCTCGCGGCGCCGTCGGCCGACGAGCCGCTCGGCATACGTGATCGAGCCCTGCTGGAGCTTCTCTACGCCACCGGCGCCCGCGTGTCCGAGGCCGTCGGTCTCGACGTCGACGACCTCGCGCACGGCGATGTGCTCCGGCTGCGCGGCAAGGGGTCGAAGGAGCGCATCGTCCCGATCGGGTCGTATGCGCGTGCAGCCGTCGACGCCTACCTCACCCGCGTCCGCCCCGCCCTCGCTGTCGGCGGGCGCGCCTCGGCTCGCCTGTTCCTCGGTGCGCGCGGTGCACCCCTGTCGCGGCAGAGCGCCTGGCTCATCATCCGCTCGGCCGCGGAACGGGCGCAGATCACCGCGGAGATCTCCCCGCACACGCTGCGTCACTCCTTCGCCACGCACCTGCTGCAGGGCGGCGCCGACGTGCGCGTCGTGCAGGAGCTGCTGGGGCATGCCTCCGTCGCGACGACGCAGATCTACACGCACGTCTCCGTCGACACGCTGCGCGACATCTACGCGACGTCCCACCCCCGCGCGCGCTGACGTTCCGGCATACATCCTGAGAATGACCCCGCGTCCCCCAAAAGGGGGACGCGGGCGTGGGCATGCTCTGTTTATGATTGCCGGGTATGCACCCCGGTCTTCGACCGCTGATGAAGGAGTAACGACATGCGTTCCACCGGTCCTCTTGCGGCCATCGCCGCGACGGCGCTGGCGCTCACCCTTGCCGGATGCTCCGCAGGCGCGAACGAGCTCACCTACGAGGACTCGCCGCTGAACGCGTACCTCAGCTCGTCGTACGGCGGCGACCTGTCTCCGGAGGAGCAGCAGAAGCAGTTCGACGAGCAGCAGCGCAAGCAGGAGGAGCTGATGGCCAAGTGCATGGCCAAGGAGGGCTTCGAGTACACGCCGAACCTGCAGAACGGCGGCATGATCATCGCGAGCGACGGCGACGACGCGAAGTGGGAGCCCGACAAGAAGAGCTGGGTCGAGAAGTACGGCTACGGCATCGTCAACAGCCCGTTCAGCAGCGAGTCCAGCGGCCCGGCCGAGGAGTACGTCGACCCCAACCAGGAGTACCTCGACTCGCTCTCGGAGTCCGAGAAGACCGCGTTCTACGAGACGGCGTACGGCAAGCAGGACGAAGAAGACGTGTCAGAGGACGGCAGCTACGAGTACAAGTGGGAGAACGCGGGCTGCCAGGGCTGGGCCCAGCACGAGCTGCAGGGTGACGACCCCTGGCAGGCGGACGAGTTCGCCGATCTCCGCGACAAGATGACCGAGCTGTGGACCACCTCGCAGGAGTCGTCGGAGTTCAAGGACCTCAACACGAAGTGGGCGAAGTGCATGTCCGACGGCGGCGAGCCCGGCTTCAAGGCCCAGAGCGAGGCATCGCAGTCGATCTCCGAGGAGCAGAACAAGATCTACGAGGCCGCCTACGGCGACGGCACCACCGAGATCGACCCGGAGAACATGCCCGACCCGAGCAAGAGCCCGGAGATGAAGGCGCTGGGCGAGAAGGAGATCAAGCTCGCCCTCGTCGACCTCGGATGCCGTGAGAAGACCGACTACACGCAGCAGTCCCTGAAGATCCAGTTCGCTCTGGAGGAGAAGTTCATCAAGGACAACAAGGCCGACCTTGAGGCGTTCAAGGCCGCGGCCGAGCAGAGCAAGTGACGATGAAGGACGACGAGACCCCCACGACGGAGCTTCCCGCGAACGAGTTCGACGACCTGATCGAGGGGGATGCCGCATCGCCGGTGGAACCCGCCGACGACGTCGACGTGTCCCGCGTGAGCGGATGGCGCCGCGTGCTGCGCGGCAACAAGACCCTGTGGATCGTCGCACTCGGCGCGGTGGTCAGCCTGGTCGCCGGTCTGTTGATCGGCCGCTTCCTGATCTCTCCCGCCGAGGCGGCGGAGACGCCGGACCCCGGCCTGGTCACGGTGCCAGTGGAGTTCGGTCCGCTGAGCAACGACGTCACGCTGCGCGCCGACGTCGGCTATGCGGATGCCGTCGACGTCACCATCGACACGACCGGAGGCGGCAGCGTCGTCACCGGCTCCGTGCCGGAGGTCGGTGCGACGCTCAATCCGCTCTCGATCGCTCTCGAGGTGGTCGGCCGGCCGGTGATCGTGCTCCCGGGCGAGCTGCCCGCGTATCGGACGTTGCGCTTCGGTGTGTCCGGTCCCGACGTGCTGCAGCTCAAGCAGGCTCTCGTCGCCGTGGGCATCGACCCGGGCGACGTGAACTCGAACCTGTTCGACCAGGCGACCGCGAACGCGGTGGGAAAGCTGTACGCCCAGGCCGGCTACCCCGCCCCCTCCCCGGAGGAGGGCGCAGACGAGGCGGTGCGCAGTGCCGAGGAGGGGGTGCGCTCGGCGCAGACCGGGGTCTCCCAGGCGCAGCAGGCGCTCACGGCCGCCGGCGCCGGCCCGACCAAGCTCGAGAGCTGGCAGGCGGACGTCAAGGTCGCGCAGGCCGAGCAGGCGCTCACCGACGCGAAGGCCTGCCCTGGCAGCGGCGCCGAGACATGCCCGAACATCCAGCAGGCCGAGTGGGACCTGCAGACCGCGAAGCTGGAACGCGACCAGCTCTGGTCGGCGAAGAACACCGGCGCGGAGAAGTCCGCCCTCGACGCGGCCCGCGCTCAGGTCGACGCCGCGAAGAAGTCGCTGGAGAGCGCACGCCAGTCGGTGCTCCCATTCCTGCCCGCCGGCGAGGTGCTGTTCCTCACGGAGCTGCCGCGGCGCATCGACGCCGTGAACGTCAAGCGCGGCTCCACGATCCAGGGCGCCGTGATGACGGTCTCCGGTGCCACGGTGCGTCTCACCGGCGCGGCCGCCGAAGCCGATGCCCGCTTGCTCAAGGTCGGCGCCGAGGGGACGTTCGCGCTCCCAGACGGCACGCAGCAGCGCGCCGTGATCTCCGAGCTCAAGCCGGGCAAGGACAGCAAGGCGCGCTGGGAAGTGCTGTTCGAGCCCGACCCGCTCACGGCCGAGCAGATCACGCAGCTGCAGGGCAACAACGTGCGCGTGCAGATCAAGGTCGGCGCGACCGAGGGCGATGTGCTCTCCGTGCCGTTGGCTGCGCTGACCGCCGGCCCCGGTGGTGAGTCGCGCATCGAGGTCGTGGAGTCGGATCCGCGCGAGGGCAAGGACGCGAAGACCCGCACGGTCGTCGTGAAGACCGGCCTGGCTGCCAAGGGCGCCGTCGAGGTGACGCCCGTAGAGGGCGAGCTCGAAAAGGGCGACCTCGTGGTGGTCGGGCGGTGAGTGAGGAGGCTCTCGACGAGGAGTTCCTCGTGGTGCTGCGCGACGTGACGCGCTCGTTCCCCGGACCTCCGGAGGTGCAGGCGCTCAAGGGCGCGACGATGGAGGTACGCCCCGGCGACTACATCTCGATCGTCGGCCCGAGCGGTTCCGGCAAGTCGACCATGCTCAACATCCTCGGGTTGCTGGACCGCCCGAGCGTGGGGGAGTACCGGCTGGCCGGCTCCCTCACCGGAGACCTGACCGACGACGAGCGGGCGGCCGTGCGGGCGAAGTTCATCGGGTTCGTGTTCCAGTCGTTCCACCTGATGCCCCGGCGCAGCGTGCTCGACAACGTGCTGATGCCGATGCTGTACAGCGGCGTCCCGCGTCGGGAGCGCGAGTCGAGGGCGAGGGAGGCGCTGCGGCGCGTCGGTCTGTCGCACCGCGTCGACTTCCTCCCGAACTCGCTGTCCGGCGGTGAGCGCCAGCGGGTGGCCGTGGCGCGGGCCGTGGTCAGCGGGCCGAAGCTGCTGCTCGCCGACGAGCCGACGGGAAACCTCGACCAGCGCACGTCCGGCGAGGTGATGTCGCTGTTCGAGGAGCTCAACGACGACGGTCTCACCCTGATCGTCATCACGCACGACGACAACGTCGCCCGCAGAGCCCGGCGCAGCATCCGCATCGCCGACGGCCGATTGAGGGAGCTGTGATGCGTCTGCCCTGGCGCCGAGCCGCGCGCACAACCCCGAAGGTGAAGCACGCCGACCGGTTCACCTTCCAGGACCTGGTGGCCGAGGCGACCGCTGACATCGGGTCGCGTCCCGCCCGCCTGGTGATGACGATCCTCGGCACCGTGCTGGGCATCGCGTCGCTCGTGGCGACGATCGGCTTCGCGCAGACGGCAGCCGCGCAGATCGCGAGCCAGTTCGACGGCGCCGCGGCGACGCAGGTCGTCGTGACCGCGGCCGAAGCACGCTCCGGGTCGCAGAACAAGACGGTGGCCGCGGGGCGCCTGCCCTGGGACTCGCCGGAGCGCGTGCGACTGCTCGCCGGCGTCGAGAGCGCGACGCTGATGGGCGAGGTGGAGCTCGCCGACGGAGAGACCATCACCGCAGTTCCGGTGAACGACCCGTCGGCGGCGCCTGTCGCCTCGCCGCGGCTGTTCTCTGCATCCCCCGAGCTGCTCGACACCGCGCAGGGCTCCGTCGTGACCGGACGCTTCTTCGACGACGGTCACGACGTACGGGGCGACAGGGTCGCCGTGCTCGGGCAGCGCCTCGCCGAGCAGATGGGCATCAACCGCGTCGACTCGCAGCCGTCGGTGTTCATCGCCGGCGTCGCGTACGCCGTGATCGGGATCGTCGACGGCATGGATCGCAAGGCGGAACTGCTGGACTCGGTGATCATCCCCACTGGCGCGGCGCGCGCCGACTTCGGTCTGGGTGCGCCGAGCGAGCTCGACATCCGGATCATGGTCGGGGCGGGCCCGCAGGTGGCGAAGCAGGCGGTGATCGCGCTGCAGCCGGATGCTCCGGACTCGCTGAAGGCCCAGGCCCCGTCCGCGTCGTCGGACCTCAGCCAGAGCGTTCAGGCCGACGTCAACGTGGTCTTCCTCATCCTCGGCGTGATCGCCCTCCTCGCTGGCGGCCTCGGCATCGCGAACGTCACCCTGCTCGGCGTGATGGAGCGGATCGGCGAGATCGGCCTGCGCCGTGCGCTGGGGGCGACGCGGCGGCAGATCGGGGCGCAGTTCATGGTGGAGTCGATCGTGATCGGGTTCATCGGCGGGCTCATCGGCTCGGCGCTGGGCGTGATCGCCGTGATCGTGGTCGCGGCGGTGCAGGGGTGGACGCCGGTTACGGATCCTCTGGTGGCGGTCGCGGGCGCCGTGCTCGGCGCGGTGGTCGGCTGGGGGTCGGGCTGGTACCCCGCGCGGAGGGCCGCGCGCATCGAGCCGGTCGCCGCGCTGCGCGGCGCCTGAGCTGGTCTGAGCGAGTCACGAAGGGCGTCCATCGGTTTATGGCATGAAGTCAGACCATTGACAGTAAACACTCAGGAGCGCCAGAATCGCTCCAACTGCTCCCTCTACTCGAAAGCCAGGTAGCACCCCCATGAGTGAAACGACAAAGGCGCCGGACTCACAACCCATCGACCACGATGCGGCCGCACTGGCCGAGCTCGGCTACAAGCAGGAACTGCACCGCGGCATGTCCGGCTTCTCCAACTTCGCGGTCTCGTTCTCGATCATCTCCATCCTCGCCGGCTGCATCACCTCCTTCAACATCGCGCTGAAGTCCGGTGGTCCCATGGCGATCACCATCGGCTGGCCGCTCGTCGGCGTCTTCGTGCTGTGCGTCGCCCTCGCGATGGCCGAGGTGTGCTCGCGGTATCCCACCGCGGGAGGCCTGTACTTCTGGGCCGGACGCCTCGCCAAGAAGAACAAGCGCCAGTGGGCGTGGTTCGTCGGCTGGTACAACTTCCTCGGCGAGGTCGCCGTGACCGCCGCCATCGACTACGGCGCCGCGGCGACGATGATGGCCTTCGCCAACCTGATGTGGGGCGTCGAGGTCACCGCGCTCAACACCTTCCTGCTGTTCGTCGTGCTCATCGTCGTGCACGGCCTGCTCAACACCTTCGGCGTCAACCTCGTCAGCCTGCTCTCGACGGTCTCCGCCTGGTGGCACATCGCCGGTGTCGCGGTCATCGTCGCCGTGCTGTGGATCATGCCCACCTCGCACCAGAGCGTGGGCTGGACCTTCACGACCTTCTACAACGAGACCGGCTGGGGCTTCGGCCCGTACGTGTTCCTCATGGGCCTGCTGATGGCCCAGTACACGTACACCGGCTACGACGCCTCCGCCCACGTCGCGGAGGAGACGAAGAACGCATCGATCGCTGCGCCCAAGGGCATCGTGATGAGCGTGCTGATCTCGATCATCGGCGGCTGGATCCTGCTCTTCTCGATCGTCGCCGCCATCCAGGACGGCAGCGACAAGGGCCTCTCCGCCATCGTCAACACCGGCCTCGGATCGGGGCCGGCGCAGGTGTTCATGGACGCCCTGAACAACCCCGACGTCGCCAAGTTCCTGCTGTTCATCGTCTGCGGCGCCCAGTTCTTCTGCGGCATGGCCTCGGTCACGGCGAACTCGCGCATGAGCTACGCGTTCTCCCGCGACAACGCGATCCCCGGGTCGCGCCTCTGGGCGCAGGTGAACAAGCGCACGGGCACGCCGACCAACTCGATCTGGCTGTGCGTGGTGCTCTCGATCATCGTCACGGTGCCCGCGCTGTTCAACACCACGGCGTACGCCGCCGTGACCTCCATCGCCGTCATCGGCCTTTACATCGGCTACGTCACCCCGGTGTTCCTGCGCAGACTCAACAAGGAGTTCACGCCTGGGCCGTGGAACCTCGGCAGGTGGAGCACGGTGGTCGGCTGGGTCGCCGTGGTCTGGGTCGTGTTCATCGTCATCCTGTTCGTGCTCCCGCCGGTCAACCCGATCACCGTCGACACCTTCAACTACGCGCCCGTCGCGGTCGTCGTCGTCGCGATCCTCTGCGTGGTGCTCTGGTACGCCTACGGCAAGCGCGACTTCATGAACCACGACGAGGCCGAGCACCTCACCAAGGCAGCCGACGAGCTGCTGGAGGAGTGAGGCTGTACAGATGAACGACACGATGGATTCCCCTCTGGTGGATGCGGCGCTCCACCCGGTCCGTGGGCACATGGCCTTCGAGTCCTGCGTCGAGCAGCTCGGATCCGCCATCCAGCTCGGGATCTTCCGGGTGGGGGCGAAGCTCCCCGGAGAGAGGGAGCTGGCCGAGAGGCTCAACGTCTCCCGCGCCACCCTCAGGGAAGCCATCAGCGCCCTCCGCGCCGCCGGGCTCGTCTCCACGACCCGGGGGCGCGGAGGGGGCACCGTCGTCGAACCGCTCGCCGAGGTCTGGCCCGCCGGCCAGCCCGCACCGCGCAGGGCGGAGATCGACGACGTCATCATCTTCCGCTCGGTGATCGAGCCGGGCGCGGCGTTCCGCGCCGCACAGCATCCGCTCACCGACGAGCAGCGCCGGCTGCTGGAGACGAGCCTCTCCGATCTCTCCGACGCCGCGACCCCTGCCGACTACCGTCAGGCGGACGCCCGCTTCCACCTCTCCATCAGCACGGTCTGCGGCTCCGACGAACTCGTCAGGGCCTGCAGCACCGTGCAGGTCAAGATCCACCAGCTCCTCGCTGAGATCCCCTTCCTGAAGACGAACATCGATCATGCGGAGGACGAGCATCGCGCCATCGTGGCCGCGATCCTGGCCGGCGACGCCGACCGGGCCCGCGACATCATGACGGCGCACTGCGAAGCCACCGCTGCCCTGCTCAAGGGACTCCTGAAATGAGTGCACATCCGATGAACATCACCCCCTCACCCGCCCGCAACGACCGCATGCTCACCGTCGAGCAGCTGCGATCCGCGATCCTCTCCGACGAGATCGACACGGTCGTGCTGGCCTTCACCGACATGCAGGGTCGCCTGCAGGGCAAGCTGCTGCACGGCCGGTTCTTCCTCGACACCGTGCTCGAGCACGGCACGGAGGGCTGCAACTACCTCCTCGCCGTCGACGTCGACATGAACACGGTCGACGGGTACGAGAACGCGTCGTGGGCCGACGGCTACGGCGACATGGAGTTCATCCCCGACTACTCCACCATCCGGCTGATGCCGCACCGGCCGGGCAGCGTGATGATCCAGTGCGACCTGCACACCACCTCGGGCGCGCCTGTGCGGGTGTCGCCGCGGGAAGTGCTGCGGGCCCAGGTCGAGCGCGCCGCCGCGCACGGGTGGAAGGCGCTGGCTGGCACCGAGCTCGAGTTCGTGATCTTCAACACCCCGTACGAGAAGGCGTGGGACGACGGGTACCGCGGCCTCGTGCCGGCGAACCAGTACAACGTGGACTACTCGATCATCGGATCGAGCGTGGTGGAGCCGCTGCTGCGCGAGATCCGCAACACGATGTACGCCTCGGGTCTCAACGTCGAGTCGGCCAAGGGCGAGTGCAACTTCGGCCAGCACGAGATCGCGTTCAAGTACGACGAGGTCATCACCACCGCCGACAACCACTCGGTGTACAAGACCGCGGCCAAGGACATCGCCCGGCAGCACGGACAGTCGATCACCTTCATGGCCAAGCCGAACCAGCGCGAGGGCAACTCGTGCCACGTGCACATGTCGCTTCGCGGTCTCGACGGCTCGCTCGTGTTCTGGGACGCGGAGAAGGGGGAGCGTACGCCCCTGTACGACCACTTCATCGCCGGTGTGCTGGCGACGATGCGCGACTTCACGCTCTTCTACGCGCCGAACATCAACTCCTACA
Organism: Microbacterium sp.; assembly: GCA_017744855.1. Lineage (GTDB taxonomy): Bacteria > Actinomycetota > Actinomycetes > Actinomycetales > Microbacteriaceae > Microbacterium. Next base: position 17,029 of record JAGIAK010000030.1, on the reverse strand, counting down.
AGCGGTTCGTGAAGGGCTCGTTCGCGCCGACGTCCGTCGCCTGGGGCGTCGACAACCGCACCACCTCGGTGCGGCTCGTCGGTCGCGGTGCCGGCGCCCGCATGGAGAACCGCCTCCCCGGCGGCGACATGAACCCGTACCTGGGCCTTGCGGCGATGCTCGCCGGCGGCCTCTACGGCATCGAGCACGAGCTCGCGCTGGAGCCGGCGACGGCGGGCAACGCCTACGAGTCCGGCGCGCCGACCGTTCCCTCGACGATGCGCGACGCGCGTGACGCCCTGGCCTCGTCGGCGATCGCCGGCGAGGTCTTCGGCGAGGACGTGGTCCGTCACTACGTGCACTACGCCGATGTGGAGATCGAGGCGTTCGACGCTGCGGTCACCGATTGGGAACTGCGCCGCGGATTCGAGAGGCTGTGAGCATGGAGATCCCTCGTTCCGAGTTCAGCGGAGGCGGCACGTTCACCGTGCTCAACCCGGCCACGGGCGCGGCGGTGGGCGAGGTCGCCCTCGCCGACCTCGCCGCCACGGATGCCGCGATCGAGCGTGCGCACAGGGCGTTCCCCGCGTGGCGTGCGGTCGCGCCGGGGGAGAGGGCGCGCCTGCTGCGCTCCTTCGCCGCCGTCGTCGACGCGCACATCGACGAGCTCGCCGCGCTGGAGGTCGTGGGCTCCGGCCACACGATCGGCAACGCGCGGTGGGAGGCCGGCAACGTCCGCGACGTGCTCAACTACTACAGCGCCGCCCCCGAGCGGCATTTCGGCCGGCAGATCCCGGTGGCGGGCGGCGTGGACATCACCTTCCACGAGCCGCTGGGCGTCGTCGGCATCATCGTCCCGTGGAACTTCCCGATGCCGATCGCAGGCTGGGGCTTCGGCCCCGCCCTCGCCGCTGGCAACACGGTGGTGCTGAAGCCCGCCGAGCTGACCCCGCTCACCGCGCTGCGGCTCGGCGAGCTGGCGCGCGAGGCCGGTCTCCCCGACGGCGTGTTCACCGTGATCGCGGGCAAGGGCAGCGTGGTCGGCGAGCGGTTCGTGACGAACCCGCTCGTGCGCAAGGTGTGCTTCACCGGCTCCACCGACGTGGGCAAGGGCATCATGCGCGGCTGCGCCGACCAGGTGAAGAGGCTCACGCTGGAGCTCGGCGGCAAGAACGCGAACATCGTCTTCGACGACGCCGACCTGGAGAAGGCCGCGGCGTCTGCCCCCGGCGCCGGGCTCGACAACGCGGGACAGGACTGCTGCGCGCGCTCGCGGATCCTCGTGCAGGCGAGCGTCTACGACCGGTTCCTCGAGCTGCTGCAGCCGGCCGTCGAGGCGTTCCGCGTCACCGACCCGTCGAGCGCCGATGCCGAGATGGGGCCGCTCATCTCCGCGCGGCAGCGGGACGCGGTGCTCGCGGGCATCGACGGCGCCGACGTCGCGTACCGCGGCCAGACGGTCGACGGCTCCGACGGGTTCTGGATGGCGCCCACCGTCGTCATGCCGCGCGGCATCGACGACCCGGTGTGGACGCAGGAGCTGTTCGGCCCCGTGCTGGCCGTGATGCCGTTCACCGACGAGGCCGACGCGATCCGCAAGGCCAACGACACCGAGTACGGGCTCTCCGGCTCGATCTTCACCCGCGATCTCGGCCGCGCGCTGCGGGTCGCCAGGGGAGTGGAGAGCGGCAACCTCTCCGTCAACTCGCACTCCTCGGTGCGCTACTGGACGCCGTTCGGCGGCTTCAAGCAGTCGGGCCTCGGGCGCGAGCTCGGTCCGGACGCGCCGGACTCCTTCTCCGAGGTGAAGAACGTCTTCATCTCGACGGACAACTGAACCCCCGCACGAAAGGCAACAGGAACACACGATGGGCAAGCTCGAAGGCAAGGTCGGCGTCATCACCGGCGGATGCAGCGGCATCGGTCTCGCGACGGCGAAGAAGTTCGTCGCGGAGGGGGCGAAGGTCGTCATCGGCGACCTCGACGAGGTGAACGGTCCGCGGATCGCGGAGGAGCTGGGCGGCTCCTTCGTCAAGGTGAACGTCACGGATGCCGCGGAGGTGGAGGCGATGTTCGCCCATGCCAAGGAGACCTACGGCCGGATCGACATCGCGTTCAACAACGCCGGCATCTCCCCGGCATCCGACGACTCGATCCTGAAGACGGGGATCGACGCGTGGAACCTCGTGCAGGACGTCAACCTCACCAGCGTCTACCTCTGCTGCAAGGCGGTGCTGCCGTACATGCTCGAACAGGGGAGCGGGTCGATCATCAACACCGCCTCGTTCGTGGCCATCATGGGCGCGGCGACCTCGCAGATCTCGTACACGGCATCCAAGGGCGGCGTGCTGGCGATGACCCGCGAGCTGGGCGTGCAGTTCGCGCGCAAGGGCATCCGCGTCAACGCGCTGTGCCCCGGCCCGGTGAACACCCCGCTGCTGCAGGAGCTGTTCGCGAAGGACCCGGAGCGCGCGGCACGTCGTCTGGTGCACGTGCCGATGGGGCGTTTCGCCGAGCCCGAGGAGATCGCGAACGCGGTCGCCTTCCTCGGCAGTGACGAGTCCAGCTTCATCACCGCGATGGACTTCCTCGTCGACGGCGGCCTCTCCAACGCCTACGTCACCCCGCTGGACAGCGACTTTGACTGACATCCGCCCGATCATCGGGATCACGACCTACCGCCAGGCAGCCGATTGGGGCACCTGGCGGCAGGTCGTCGCCGACCTCCTCCCCAGCGACTACGCGCGCTCGGTGGAGAAGGCCGGCGGCATCCCGGTGCTGGTGCCGCCGCTCGCCGACCGGGAGGCCGCTCGCGCGGTGCTCGGCCGCCTGGACGGTCTGCTGATCGCCGGCGGAGCGGATGTGAACCCCGCACGGTACGGGCAGGAGCCCGACGCGACCGTGGTGCGCTGGTACGACGACCGCGACGACTCCGAGCTGTGGCTGCTCGCGGAGGCCGACGGCCTGCGACTGCCGGTGCTCGGGATCTGCCGAGGGATGCAGCTCATGGCCGTCGCCGCCGGTGGCACGCTCGTGCAGCATCTCCCCGATGTGGTCGGCCATGACCGGCACACGGGCGGGGACAACGCCTATGCGCCGATCCCGGTGGTCGTCGAGCCGGGGCATCGGCTCTCCGGTCTGCTCGGAGACGGCGTGACCAGTGCGAGCCACCATCACCAGGCGGTGGCCGAGCACCCCGGCTTCGTCGCCACGGCCAGGGATGCCGACGGCGTGCTGCAGGCCATGGAGGCGGAGGGCGACCGGTTCGAGGTCGGCGTGCAGTGGCATCCGGAGACCACAGACGACGTGCGCGTGATCGAGGGACTGGTGGAGGCTGCTGCGGCGCATGCCGTAGGGCGGTCCTAGTCGAGGAATACGCGGGCGACGGCGTCGGCGATCTCCCGATCGCGCCGAGCCCCGGCGACCCCGTCGCGTTCGGCTCCGCTGATGAGGAACGCGAACGAGTAGCCGGCTTCGGGGTCGGCGAAGCCGAGCTGACCGCCGAATCCCGGGTGACCGAACGTCCGCGCCGAGGTGAGCGTGCCGTGGTGGCGCACCGGATGGCGGATGCCGAGCGCGGGGAACTCCGCGTAGGGCACGTCAGCACCGCTGAGCGTGAGACAGCCGATCGTGCGGCTCGCCGAGGCTCCGCCCCGGCCGTCGTCGGGGAGAGCGTTCCGCGCCTCCGACGTCGCGCTCCGCAGGATCTCCTCGCTCCAGAGCGAGCCGGTTCCGTGGAGCAGCTCCTGGTAGAACAGCGCCAGAGAGCGGGCGTCGGAGATGATGCCGCCGCCGGGTACACCCGCCTGGATGAGCGCAGGGTCGCCGGCGATGTCGAGGACCGGGGCATTCGCCGCGTCGAGCTCCTCGCTCGTGAACGCCTGTCCGAGCGTCGCCGCGGCGAAGGCGAGATCGTACTCGCCGACCAGGCGCACCGGCTGGATGTCGCGCTGGTCCTCTTGGCGCACGCCCAGGCGCATGCGATCGAGCCCGAGGGGGTCGAGGATCATCCGCTGCAGCGCGTCTCGGTGGTCGAGGCCGGTCACCCGGCGCACGACTTCGGCGAGCGCCCAGTGCGCGGAGACCGGATGGTACGCGTATGCGGCGCCCGGCATGCTCTCGCCGGGGGCCGCGGCGAGGTCGGGGGCGCGGAGGTCGGGATCGATCGCGATCCGCGGGGACGGCCAGTACGAGGGGAAACCCGCGGTGAACAGGAGCAGATGCTCGATCGTGACCGCTTCCTTGCCCGCCGCGCCGAACTCCGGCCACAGGTCGACGACCCGGGTGGAGAGCTCCAGCCGGCCCGTGCTCGCCAGATGGAGGATCAGCGAGGCGAACACCGGCTTGCTCGCGGAGAAGATGCAGAACCGGGATGCCGCGTCCGCGTCACCGAGCGCCCCGCCGTGCACGATCTCTCCGCGCACGGCGAGAGCGTACTGCGCCGCCGGCGCTCCGCTCTCCTCGACGACGCGCGCGAGCACGGCGTCGAGCTGGGCGAATCTCTGCCGATCGTTCACGCGATGCTCGCTTCCTGTCGGGGGTGGATGGCGACCGAGCGCACGTGCGCTCCGCCGCCGAGTCGTTCGGGAGTGATGCCGGGGAGGTCGAGCACGGCGTCGGTGCCGGCGGGGATCTGCACCTCCACGCGCAGGGTACCGTCGTCGTGCACACGCCATGACACCGAGATCAGCCCGCGCGGACCCCGGTGCGACGCGCTGCCCGCGGTGAGGCCTCCTCGCGGACGCGGGGCGATGAGGACCTCGGTCCAGCCGGGCGCCGTGCGGCGCAGACCGCCGATGTGCTCGTGCATCCATGCGCCCACCGCGCCGAGCGCGTAGTGATTGAACGAGGTCATCTCGCCGGGGTTGATCGATCCGTCCGGCAGCATGCTGTCCCAGCGCTCCCAGATCGTCGTCGCGCCCATGCGCACCGTGTAGAGCCACGACGGGCACTCCGTCTGCTGGATGAGGGCGTACGCGTCCTCGTCGGCCCCGACCCCGCTCAGCGCGTGGAGCAGGACGGGGGTGCCGGCGAACCCGGTGCCGATGCGGTGCCCGTCCGCGCGGACGAGGCGCACCAGTTCGGCCCCCGCCCGCTCACGAAGATGCGACGGCACGAGGTCGAAGTGCAGAGCCAGGGCGTACGCGGTCGGGGAGGAGCACCGCAGCAGCCCCGTCGTCTCATCGAGGAACCGTCGGCGGAAGCCTGCGTCGACCTCGTCGGCGAGCGCGCGCCAGCGCACCGCGTCGTCGGGGAGGGCGATCGCCTCGGACGCGCGCGCGAGGAGCCGTGCGGAGTGCGCGAAGTATGCGGTCGCCACGAGCGCCGGGTCGGTCCGGCCCGCGGCGGGGTCTTCGGCCGGCGCGCTGGGATCGAGCCAGTCGCCGAACTGGAAGCCCGTGTCCCACACCCTGGTCTCGCCGGCGAGGCGCTCCACCTGGGAGACCCACGCGCACATGCTCGGGTACTGCCTCGCGAGGATGCCGACGTCTCCTGTCGCGTCGTGCAGCGCCATCGGCACCAGCACGGCGGCATCCCCCCATACCGCTGCCGGTTGCGGGGCGAGGCCGGGGAGGTGGCTCACCTCCTCGGGGATCGGCAGCTCAGGGACGAAGAAGGGGACGGTCCCGTCGTCGCGCTGCTCCAGCGCGAGGTCCTCGAGCCACGAGTCCAGGAATCCCGCGCAGTCGTAGAGGAAGGTCGCCGTGGGGGCGAACACCGCGATGTCCCCGGTCCACCCGAGGCGCTCGTCGCGCTGCGGGCAGTCGGTGGGGATGTCGACGACGTTGCCGCGCATCGCCCAGACCACGTTCTCGTGCAGGCGGTCGAGCAGCGGGTCGGAGCAGGAGAACCATCCGGTGCGCGTCAGATCGGAGTGCACGACGACGGCCTCGACGGCATCCACGTCGGGGCGGTCGCCTGGCCAGCCCGACACCTCGACGTAGCGGAACCCGTGGTACGTGAAGCGCGGTTCCCACACCGTCTCGCCGCGGCCGTCGAGGATCACGGAGTCCTCCGCGGCGGCGTCGCGCAGCGGCCGTGTGCCCAGCTCGCCGTGCTCGAGGACCTCCGCGTGGCGCAGAGTGATGCGCGTCCCCGCCTCTCCGCGCACGCGCAGGCGGATCCAGCCGACGAGGTTCTGACCGAAGTCGACGAGCGTGCGGCCGGAGGGGGAGGTCCAGATCCGCTGGGGAGCGAGCGTCTCCTGGGCGCGGACCGGAGGCGCGGACGGGGCGACGAGGCGGGTCGACGGGCGACCGTGCACCGCGACCGGCATCCATCCGTCATCGTCGGAGCTCCAGTCCACGCGGAGCCGCTCGTCGTCGTGCTGACCGTCGTAGAGTCCGGCGCTCAGGATCGGGCCGGGACGCCACCGCCACGAGCCGTCCGTTCCCTGGATCACCCTGCGGCCGTCGGCGAGGTCCAGCTCCAGCTGGGCGAGGAATCCGAGCTGTGAGCCGTAGACGCGGTCGCGGGCGATCAGGGGGAAGCCCAGGCGCCCTCGGTACCAGCCGTCGGCGAGCAGGGCGCCGATCACGATCCGGCCGCTGCGAGCGAACCGGGTCACGTCGTGGGTGCGGTAGCGGAGTCGGTGGTGATAGCTCTGCCATCCCGGTTCGAGGAGGGCGTCGTCGATGGGCTCGCCGTCGACGAGCACCGTGTACATCCCGTGAGCCGTCGTCCGTAGGCGGGCGCGCACGACCCCATCGGGGATCTCGTAGACGCGGCGCAGCAGCGGAAGCGGATCGCCGGTGTCGCCGCCGGTGGCGCCGACGAACGAGGCGGACCAGTCGTCGGGGTGAAGCAGACCGGCCTCGACGGAGGAGGTCGGGCTCCACATCGAACGCGTGCCGTCCGCGAAGAGCACCCGCACGCGCACCTCGCGGCGTTCCGCCGTGGACAGCGGCACCGCGGGCCAGGGAGAGAGCACGCCGCCTGGGCCCTGCACGACGAACGTCTCCGCTCCGCTCGCGCTCGACACGTGCAGTTCGTACGCCGTGGGCTCGGCGGATCCGGCGGCACGGTCGGGGAGTACCCACGACAGCCGTGGGCGGGACTCGCCGATGCCGCACACGTCGGCTCCCAGGTGCTCGAACGCGACGGCGGAGGGTGCGAGGTCGCGGACCGTGCCGGTCATCCCTTCACCCCGCCCTCGGTGAGGCCGGCGAGCACGCGCCGCTGCGCGATGAGGTAGACGACGATGAGGGGCAGGCTCGTCATGATCACGTGCGCGAACACGAGGTTCCAGTTCAGCGAGGTCGTGGATGCCGAGGCGAAGGAGAACAGCGTGAGGGGCAGGGTGGCGTTCGCCGAGGTCTTCAGCAGCAGCAGGGCGAAGAAGAAGTCGTTCCACACCTGGATCACCAGCAGCACGCCGCCGACGAACAGCGTCGGCCGCAGCAGCGGGAGCATCACGGACGTGAAGATCCGGATCCTGCTCGCTCCGTCGATCGCCGCGGCCTCTTCGAGCTCCACGGGGATGCCCCGCACGAAGCCGGTGGTCAGGAACACGATCAGCCCCATGCGCGTGCCCATCATCATGAGCGCGTACCCCGCGATGGAGCCGTCGAGATGGAGGGTCGAGAGCACGAACAGGGTGGGGATGACCGCGGGAGGGAGCAGGATCGACAGCGAGGTGACGTAGAAGAACACCTGGAAGGAGCGGCGCGGGCTGCGCGCATACGCCCAGGCCGCCATCGCCCCGAGCAGCAGCACGACGACGATCGTCGGCACGGCCACGAGCACGCTGTTGCGGAGTCCGACGAGGTAGTTCCCTGCGGTGAACACGGCGCCGTAGTTCTCGGCGATGGCCCACTGGGTGGGAAGGGCGAGCGACAGGTCGGACGCCTCCGCCGGCGATTTGAAGGAGTTCACCACCATGAGCCACAGGGGCACGACCACCCACGGCACGGCGAACAGCGCGATCGCCGTGTAGCGGAGCGGTGTCCTCAGGCGGTTCATGCGATCTCCCTCTTCCGGAGCCAGGCGACCAGCGGCACGGCGATGAGCACGACGAGGATGGTCACGGTGAGGCTCAACGTGCTGGCCGTGCCGAAGTACGACTGGCCGAACTGCTGCTGCACGGCGACGTTGAGCGTCTGGGTGGCGATGCCGGGCCCGCCGGACGTGGTGGACGCGATGATGTCGTACGCGCTGAGCGCGCCGATGAGCGTCGTGACGACGTTGAACGTGAAGGCGGGAGCAAGCAGCGGGAATACGATCCGCCAGAACCGCTGCGCTGGCGACGCCCCGTCGATCTCCGCCGCCTCCAGCAGGGAGGAGGGGATGCTGTTGAGCCCGGCGATGTACACGAGCGTGGCGATGCCCGACCACTTCCAGGCGTCGACGAAGGCGACGATCACGAGGGCGGCGACAGGGTCCCCGAGCCACGCGTGGTCGAAGCCGGGGACGACGATGCCGATGGCGCCGTTGAGCACTCCCTGCGGAGCGACGATCGCGCGCCAGATGTACCCCGCGGCGAGCGGGGAGATCAGCACGGGGAGGAAGAACAGGGATCGGAAGAACGCGTTGACCCTGGTCGTCCTGCGCAGTGCCGTGGCGAGCGTGAGCGCGACGACGTTCTGCACGAGCATCGCGATGACGGCGTAGACGAGCGTGACCGAGATCGCGTTGCCCAGCGTGCCCGACCTCCACAGCAGGCTCCAGTTGGCGAAGCCGGTGAAGCGGATGTCGGTGGAGTAGCCGCTCCAGGAGGAGAAGGCAAACGGGATGTTGAGAAGGAACGGCACGAGGAAGAACAGCGACACCAGCGCCAACGACGGCAGCGCGAACCACAGCCAGGTCGTGCGTCGTGTCCTCCGCAGGGGCAGAGCGTCGACCGTCACCATCCGGGCAGACCCGCCGCCGTCGACGCCTGCTCGACGGCCGCCTGCACGGTGCGCGCCGCGTCCTTCGGGGTGGTCTGCGCTGCGAGCAGCTTGGACGTCTCGGTCGCGAGTGCGCCGAACCCGGCGACGTTCGAGTTGAACGCGATGCTGGAGTCGTCTTCGTACGCCGACTGGAAGCTCAGCTGCAGCGCGGAGAACCCCTCCGGCGTCTTCGCGGTGTCGATCACGGGGAACGACTTCCCGTCGTCGACGAGCTTCTGATAGCCGGCGCCGGTCGCGTAGGCGATGAAGTCCCGCGCGGCCTTCTCCTTGGCCGCGTCTCCGGTCTTGGGGGCGTAGTAGGTGCCGAGGGGTCCTCCGGCCCACGACGCGACGGGCGAGGTCGACGACACGGGCACGAAGCCGACGGCGGCGTCCAGCGCCTCGGGGGAGTCGCCGGCATCCGCGAGCAGCGAGGCGTAGGTGTCGGAGTGCAGGGCCGTCATCGCCGCGGTCCCCGCGTACACCGCCTTGAGGCCGTCCTCGAACGTCGCGGAGGTGGCGTCCGCGTTGAAGCAGCCGCCGTCGCGCAGTCCGGCGTACGCCTCCAGGCCGGCGAGGAACGGGCTGTCGGCGTCGTCGAGCGCGGCCTTGTTGGCGCCGACGTCTGCGCCGTAGGCGTTGGCGGCGTTGTGATCCGCCACATACAGCAGGGGCAGCACCTGGGTGGGCCACACGCTCCCCCCGGATTCCCAGATGGGGGCGACACCCGACGGGGCGAGCGCCGTGCACAGGTCGGCGAGGTCGTCGAAGCTGCGCGGCGGTTCGAGGCCGTTGTCCGCGAAGACCGCCTTGTTGTAGTAGATGCCGAAGATCGAGGGGAAGCCGGTGACGGCGGCGTACACCTTCCCGTCGAGCGACCCCATCGACTCGTACAGGTCGCCGGACGCGGCGACGAAGTCCATGTCGGAGAGGTCCTGCATGTTCTGCGCCGGGTTGAGGGTCAGCATGTTGGCGATCGTGGGGTGGAACTCGAGCAGATCGGGGCGGTCGCCCGTCGCCCACTTGGTGAGGGTGGTCGTCTCGAACGAGTCGGATGGCACATCGACGAGCTCGATCGCGATCCCGGTCTCCTCCTCGAAGTCCTTGTACAACTGGAGGAGCGCGGGGGAGTCCGCGGAGTTGTGCCACATCGTGAGGCTCGTCGCCACGGCGCCGGGGGAGTCGGCGGGGGCGGTGCAGCCGGCGAGGGCGAGGGAGACGCCTGCGGCGAGGCCTCCCGCGAGCAGTACGCGTGTCTTCATGGTCGCTCCATTGGGTCCATCTGTCGGGTTCGGGTACTAGAACGTTCTTGTAGACCGTTCTAGTGGCATAATCTATGGACACCGTCGGGTCGATGTCAAGCATCGGTCTCCGACAGCATCCGCGAAGGACGTGAACAGGCATGACCGAGACCACACCCCCGAAGCGCAGGCCGACGATCCGCGACGTCGCCGCACACGCCAGGGTGTCGACCGCGAGCGCGTCGCTCGTGCTGCGCAAGGCGCCAGGCGTCAGCGACGAGACGAGGCAGCGGGTCGAGCAGGCCATGGTGGAGCTCGGGTACCGCCCCATGGCCTCGGCGCGGGGGATGCGCGGCAAGACCTTCACGCTCGGCGTGTTGGTGTCCGACATCCAGAACCCGTTCTTCGGGATGCTCCTCGACGGGGTCGCCACCGCCGTCGACGGCACCGGATACGAACCCCTCGTCGGGCCGGCCGGCCTCACGAGGGACACGCAGAGCCGGATGCTGGAGGCGATGAGGGACCGTCAGATGGACGGTCTCGTGCTCATCGCGCCGCACCTCCGCGAGGAGGACCTCGACGAGGTCGCCAGGCAGATCCCGACCGTGGCCGTCGGACGGCACGGCCCGGCCGAGCTCTTCGACACGGTGGCGGGCGACGACGCCCGCGGCTCGCAGCTCATCGTGGACCATTTCGTCGAGCTGGGGCATCGCCGCATCACCTACGTCACCCATTCCGGACCGGACCCCGACGACGAGCGGCGTCCGGAGCAGGTGCGCGAGCGCGGATACGTCGAGGCGATGCGCGCCCACGGCCTCGAGGAGTTCATCGACGTCGTCCCGGCCGAGTGGAGCCTGGAGGGCGGGCGCCGCGCCGGTGCAGTGCTGCGGAGCAGGGACGAGCCGCCCACCGCCGTGCACGCCGGGGCCGACATCGCGGCCTTCGGGCTCATGACGGAGCTCTGGACGGAACCCGGCAGACGACCGGCCCTCGTGGGGTACGACAACACACCAACCGCGGCGCTGCCGACCGTCGGGCTGAGCTCGGTGGACCAGTCCGGATTCGAGATGGGACGCCGTGCGGCCGAACTGCTCCTGGAGCGACTCGACGGCCGGACCGACGCGCAGCACGTCGTGACCACGCCGGAGCTCGTCGTCCGGGCATCCTCGCGGCCCGAGCGGGACTGACCGCCGGCGGGCGGATCGAGCGGGCAGCCGCGGGTCGAGGCCTGCTCCGGCGAGGGCTCCGGCTACAATCGAGCAAGCACGAAGGAGCAGGAGAATCGGTGGCTGACAACGCGGCGAAGTCCAGGGCGAAGACGTCGAAGGGCGACGACACCCCGATCGGACCCACCGGGCGTCCCTATCACGGCTTCCCGACGCCCGAGCCGTTGGCATCGCACGGTCCCGCCCGCATCATCGCCCTCTGCAACCAGAAGGGCGGCGTCGGCAAGACGACCACCTCGATCAACCTCGCCGCGGCGCTCGCCGAGTACGGCCGCAAGGTGCTCGCCGTCGACTTCGACCCGCAGGGCGCGCTGTCGGCAGGTCTCGGCATCCAGACGCACGACGGCCCGACCATCTACGACCTGCTGCTGGACACCAAGCGCGACGCGCACGAGGCCATCGTGCACTCCGGCGTCGATGGGCTCGACGTCATGCCGGCCAACATCGACCTGTCCGCCGCCGAGGTGCACCTCGTCAACGAGGTCGCCCGCGAGACCATCCTCGCCCGGGTGCTGCGTCAGGTGGCGGGGGAGTACGACGTCATCCTCATCGACTGCCAGCCCTCGCTCGGCCTGCTGACGGTCAATGCCCC
>JAGIAK010000030.1:0-5108 GCA_017744855.1 Microbacterium sp. | reverse complement strand
GCTCATCGAGACCATCGACAAGGTGCGCGACCGGCTGAACCCGTCCATCACCATGGACGGACTGCTCGCGACGATGTACGACCCGCGCACGCTGCACTCGCGTGAGGTGCTCGAGCGTGTGGTCGAGGCGTTCGGCGACGACGTGCTGGAGACGGTCATCGGCCGCACGGTGAAGTTCCCCGACGCCTCGGTCTCCGGCGTGCCCATCACCGAGTTCGCCCCCGAGCACGCCGCCGCACAGGCGTACCTGCGGCTGGCGCGGGAGCTGGTCGCCCGTGGCGCCGTCGCCTGACGAGACCTCTGCACTCGCGGAACCGACCGAGTCGGTCGAGGGCTTCCGTGTCTCGCTGTCGAACTTCGACGGCCCCTTCGACCTGTTGCTGACCCTCATCTCGAAGCATGAGATGGACATCACCGAGGTCTCGCTCAGCGCGGTGACCAACGAGTTCATCGCGTACCTCAAGGAGCTCGACGACGACGAGGAGCTCGACGAGGCGTCGGAGTTCCTCGTGGTCGCAGCGACCCTCCTGGACATGAAGGTGGCGGGTCTGCTGCCGCAGGGCGAGCTCGTCGACGCCGAGGCCGTCGCACTGCTGGAGGCCCGCGACCTGCTGTTCGCGCGTCTGCTGCAGTACCGCGCCTTCAAGGAGGTGTCGGCGTGGTTCGCCCGGTGCCTGCAGCGGGAGGATCGTCGTCACGTGCGCGCCGTGCGGCTGGACGAGAAGCACCGCGCGCAGACGCCCGAGCTCGTGTGGACGCTCGGGGTCGACGAGTTCGCCGCTCTCGCGCTGCTCGCCTTCGCGCCCAAGGAGATCCCGCACGTCGGGCTCGACCACCTGCACGCGCCGCTGGTCAGCATCCGCGAGCAGGCGGCGATCGTGGTCACGCTGCTGCGCGGCACGGAGTCGTTGAGCTTCCGCGAGCTCGTGGCCGGCATCCGTGAGCCGGGCATCGTCGTGGCGAGGTTCATCTCCGTGCTGGAGCTGTACCGGCACGCCGCGCTCTCCTTCGAACAACTCGAACCGCTCGGCGAGCTCACGCTGCGCTGGGCCGCCGACCACTGGTCGGACGAATCGCTGGCGACCCTGGGAGCCGACTATGACCGATGACCTCATCGTGCCCGAGACGCCGCTGACGGAGCGGGTCGAGGCGATCCTGCTGATCATCGACGAGCCGATCGGTCTCGTGGCGCTGGCGGCAGCCGTCGCCGCGCCCGTGCCGGCCGTCCGGCAGACCATCGAGACGCTCGTCGCCGACTACGACGGCCTCGGCCAGGGTCCGCGACGCGGCTTCGAGCTGCGCGAGGTCGGCGGCGGCTGGCGTCTCTACGTGCGCGAGGACCACGACGACCTCGTCGCCGCGTTCATCGGCGGCCAGGCGCCGGCCAGGCTCTCGCAGGCCGCGCTGGAGACGCTCGCGGTGATCGCGTACAAGCAGCCCGTCACCCGCAGCCAGGTCGCATCGATCCGCGCGGTCAACGTCGACTCCGTCGTGCGCACGCTGGTCGCCCGCGGACTCATCACCGAGCTGTTCGCCGACTCCGAGACCGGGGCGATCAACTACGGCACCACCGACGCCCTGCTGCAGCACCTCGGCATCAACTCGCTCGACGAGCTGCCGCCGATCTCGCCGCTGCTCGACGACGGCGCAGACGGTTTCGACGAAGGAGTGGTCCGATGACCAGTGGCCCGATGACCGAGAACACCGAGCCCGAGGGCGTACGACTGCAGAAGGTGCTCGCCGCGGCGGGCGTCGCGTCGCGCCGTGTCGTGGAGAACTACATCGTCGAGGGGCGTATCAGGGTCAACGGGCGTGTGGTGACCGAGCTCGGCACCCGCATCGACCCCGAGAACGACCTCGTCGACGTCGACGGCACCGCCGTGCAGCTCGACGTGTCGAAGCGCTACGTCATGCTCAACAAGCCCACCGGCGTGGTCAGCAGCATGAAGGACGAGAACGGCCGCCCCGACCTGCGCCGCTTCACTGACGGCTACGAGGAGCGCCTCTACAACGTCGGCCGGCTCGACGCGGAGACCAGCGGCCTGCTCATCCTCACCAACGACGGAGAGCTCGCGCACGTGCTCGCGCACCCCTCGTTCGGCGTCACCAAGGTCTACATCGCCAAGGTCGAGGGCGCCGTCACCGCCCAGACGATCTCGACGCTCACCAGGGGGATCGAGCTGGAGGACGGCCCGATCGCGGCCGACAAGGCGCGTCTGCTGGACACCTCGCGCGGGTCGAGCCTCGTCGAGCTCACCCTCCACTCCGGCCGCAACCGCATCGTCCGTCGCATGATGGCCGCCGTCGGCCACCCCGTCGTCGAGCTCGTGCGCCGCCAGTTCGGGCCGCTGCACCTGGGAACCCTCCCTGCGGGGAAGTCGCGCGACCTGACTAAAATCGAACTGGGCGCGCTCCTCACCCTGTCGCGCCGTGATTCCGGTGTCGCCTCGGCGCCAGGCGAGCAGCAGGAGAACGAGTGACCGATACGACGAGTGCGCCCACGGGCACGCGTGCAGGCGGCTCCGTCGCGCCCCGCGTGACCGGCACCGTGCGCATCGTCGGCGCCGGGCTCCTCGGCGCCAGCATCGGCCACGCCCTGCGGGCGAAGGGTGTCGACGTCGTGCTGTCTGACACGTCGCCCGCGCAGCAGCGCCTCGCCGTGGATTACGGCGCCGGTCGCGCGCCGGCCGATGGCGACGCCCCGGTACTCGTGGTCGTGGCGGTGCCGCCCGACGTGACGGCAGACGTCATCGAGGCCGAGCTGCGCCGCTACCCGGATGCCGTCGTCACCGACGTCGCCAGCGTGAAGCTGGAGCCGTTCCGCGCGCTCACCGCACGCGGCGTGGACCTGACCCGCTACATCGGCTCGCATCCGCTGGCCGGACGCGAGCGCGGGGGAGCGATCTCCGCCCGCGCCGACCTCTTCATCGGCCGCCCCTGGGTCGTCTGCCGCGACGGCGACACCCGGGCCGCCGACCTCTCGCTCGTCGAAGCCCTCGCCCTCGACGTCGGCGCGATGCCGCTGGAGATGACGCCAGAGGAGCACGACCGCTCCGTCGCGCTCACCTCGCACGTCCCCCAGGTCGTCGCGAGCCTGCTCGCCGGCCGGCTGGCCGAGGCCGAGGAGGGCGCACTGCGGCTGTCCGGTCAGGGCGTGCGTGACACGACCCGCATCGCGGCATCCGCTCCCGAGCTGTGGGTGCAGATCCTCGGCGCCAACGCCGCGCCGGTCGTGGAGATCCTCGACGCCCTCGCCGCAGACCTCCGCGAGGTGTCAGACGCCCTGCGCGCCCCCGAGGCGCCGGGCGCCCGCCGCGTGGTGGCCGAGACGATCAGGCACGGCAACGACGGCGTGGAGCGTCTTCCCGGCAAGCACGGGCAGAACCGCCGCTTCGAGTCGCTCGTCGTGATGGTCGACGACACCGCAGGACAGCTCGGCCGCCTCTTCGGCGAGCTGGGCGAGCTCGGCGTGAACGTCGAGGACCTGCGCCTGGAGCACTCTCCCGGCGCCCAGTTCGGCCTCGCCGAGATCAGCGTCGACCCGGCCGCGCTGCACGGGGCGATCACCGGACTCACCGAACGCGGCTGGCGGATTGCGGGTACCTCGAATGACTGACTTCATCGCGATCGACGGGCCGGCGGGCTCCGGCAAGTCCAGCGTGTCCAAGGCGGTCGCGCGCGCTCTCGGCTTCGGGTACCTCGACACCGGCTCCGCGTACCGCGCCCTCGCCTGGCACGTGCTCGACCGCGGCGCCGACACGGCCGACGCCGACGCGGTGCTCGCCGCGGCATCGGACTTCCCCGTGCGGCTCGGCCTCGACCCCGACGACCGCACCGTGGTCGTCGGCGACGTCGACGTCACCGACGCGATCCGCGAGCCTCGGGTGTCCGGCGCCGTGAGCGGCGTCGCGCGCGTGCCGGAGGTGCGCAGCCAGGTCAACACGCTTTTCCGCACCCTCGTCGCCGAGGCGCCGTTCCCGGCGGTCGTCGTCGAGGGTCGCGACATCACCACGGTGGTCGCCCCCGACGCCCCCGTGCGGATCCTTCTCACGGCCGCGCCCGAGGTGCGGGCGGCGCGTCGCGCCGGCGAGCTCGCCGGTGAGAACGCCGAGGCCGTGGCGGCCGCGCTGCACAAGCGCGACGCCTCCGATAGCGCTGTCGTCGACTTCCTGAACGCCGCAGAAGGCGTCGAGGTCGTCGATTCGACGGAGCTCGATTTCCCCCAGACCATCGACGCCGTCCTCGCGGTGATCGAACGACTCCGAGGAGCACACAGTGGCTGACGACGAATACGAGGGCGGCCCCGACCACCTCGCCGAGAAGATGGACGCTCTCGACGAGCAGCTCGCTGAGCAGCGCGCCGAGACGCTCCGCGCGGGGCTCGCGGACTACGAGCTCGACGACGAGGACGCGGCCCTCCTCGCGAGCGTCACGCTCGGCGAGGACGGCATCCAGTTCATGCCGGCGCTGCCGGTGGTGGCGATCGTCGGACGGCCGAACGTGGGCAAGTCCGCGCTCGTGAACCGCATCCTCGGGCGCCGTGAGGCCGTCGTCGAGGACACCCCCGGTGTCACCCGCGACCGTGTCACGTACAAGGCCGAGTGGAACGACCGCCGCTTCACGCTCGTCGACACCGGCGGCTGGGAGCCCGACGCCAAGGGCATCGACGCGTCCGTCGCGGCGCAGGCCGAGATCGCGATCGACCTCTCCGATGTCGTCCTGTTCGTCGTCGACGCCATGGTCGGCGCCACTTCCACCGACGAGCACGTCGTGAAGCTTCTGCGCCGCAGCGGCAAGCCGGTGTTCCTGGTCGCGAACAAGATCGACGACGCACGCCAGGAGCCCGAGGCGGCGGCGCTGTGGAACCTCGGGCTGGGTGAGCCGTACGCGGTCTCCGCGATCCACGGCCGCGGCGTGGCGGATCTCCTCGACGAGATGATGAAGGTCCTCCCCGAGATCTCCGCCGTCGCCAAGCAGGAGATCGGCGGTCCGCGTCGGGTCGCGATCCTCGGCCGTCCGAACGTGGGCAAGTCGTCTCTGCTGAACAAGGCGGCGGGTGAGGAGCGCGTGGTCGTCAACGACCTCGCCGGCACCACCCGCGACCCGGT
>JAGIAK010000002.1 GCA_017744855.1 Microbacterium sp. | reverse complement strand
CCGACGCCCGCATGCTCGCGGATGCGGCGGCGGAACAGGGCGTCGTCGCCGCCGTCCCCTTCGTCTACCGCTACCACCCGATGGTCCGCGAAGCGCGGGCGCGCGTGGCGGCGGGGGAGATCGGTGCGCTGCTCACCGTCGACTGCGGCTACCTGCAGGACTGGATGCTGCGCGCCGAGGACAACGACTGGCGGGCGACGTCGGCCGACGGCGGGCCCTCGCGGGCGTTCGCCGACATCGGCTCGCACCTCTGCGACCTCCTGGAGTTCGTGGCAGGGGAGCGCATCGTGCGGCTGACCTCCCGCACCCGCCGTGTCTACGATTCCCGGGGCGGACAGCCCGTGGCCAACGAGGATGCGGTCGCGATCATCGTCGAGCTCTCGTCGGGTGCGCTCGGCACCCTCCTGATCTCGCAGATGGCGGCGGGGCGCAAGAACGCCCTGACCCTGGAGCTGCACGGCGCGCAGGCGAGCGTCCGCTTCGACCAGGAGCGTCCGGAGGAGCTCTGGATCGGCGAGCGCGGCGGCAACCGGTCGCTGTTCCGCGACCCCGCGACCGCCCATCCCGGCGTCGCACGGTTCTCGCGGCTGCCCGTCGGCCACGCCCAGGGCTACCAGGACGCCTTCAACGCCTTCGTCGCCGACGTCTACGCCGCGATCCGCGGCGAGGAGCCAGACGGCCTCCCCACCTTCGAAGACGGCGCACGCGCCGCCCAGCTCACGGAGGCCGTGCTCCTCGCCGCGGCCGAAGAGCGCTGGGTCGACGTCGCGCCGCCCCGCAACTGAGCCCGACCAGGAGAAGCAGACATGACTGAGCAGTACGACCTCGTGATCGTCGGCACCGGACCCGCCGGAGCCGTCATCGCCCGTCAGGTGCACGAGCAGAACCCCGACGCCACGATCCTCGTGCTCGAAGCGGGCAGCGACATCACCGGCGTCGCAGGGGAGCACCTCGTCGAGGCCGACGAGAGCGCGATGAACGCGTCCTACGACGACCTCATGCGCCGCGCACGGCAGATCGAGTACGTGAAGGGCGCCGTCTCGATGACCGAGATCGAGGGTGACGGCTGGACGCCCGAGTCCACCGGCGTGTTCCCCGCGGCGTTCTTCGGCCACAACTTCGCCGCGTTCCCCGGCGCCTCCGTGGCCTGGAACATCGGAGGGATGGGCGTGCACTGGACAGCGGCGACACCCTGGCCCTACGCCGAGGAGATCCCGGACTTCATCGACCGCGCGGAGTGGGATGCCGACCAGGAGGTCGCCCGCGGACTGCTGCGCAGCTACGTCGGACCGCTCGTCGCCGACATGGACAACCCGTTCACGGAGCCGATCTTCGCCGCACTGCGCGAGGCGGTGCCGAGCCCCGACCCTGAGCGCCAGGCCGGCTACATGCCGATGGGCGGCGTCGCCCGCGCCGGAGCGCCCTTCGCCCGCACCGGACCCCGCGACATCGCGCCCTTCCTCTTCGACGGCAGCGCCGCGAACGTCACCCTGCGCACCGGCGTGCTCGTCACGCGACTGGAGCAGGACGGCGACCGCGTCTCGGCCCTCGTGACCCGCGACCTCGTCACGGGCGAGGAGGCCCGCTACGCCGGCCGCGTCGTCGTCGTCGCGGCCGATGCGCTGCGCACGCCGCAGCTGCTGTGGGCCTCCGGCATCCGTCCCGAGGCGCTCGGCGTGCGCCTCAACGAGCACGCCACGATCGACGGCGAGGTCGAGATCGACGCCGCGCGATTCGGGCTGACGGCCGCCGACATCCCGGTGCCGCCGAACGGGGAGCCGTTCATCGGCTCGTACTGGAGCCCCTCGATCGGCGCCGAGCGCCCGGCGCACGGCCAGCTCATGGAGCGCGAGTTCGACGGACGTCATCTGCTCAGCGTCGGCTGGTACTGCGCGACGGAGATCCGGCCGGAGAACCGCATCGAGTTCTCCGACGAGCTCGTCGACTCTGTGGGCATGCCGCACATGACCGTGCACTTCTCCTACTCCGACGCCGACCTCGCCGAGATCCGCCGGACGCAGGCGGTGCAGCTCGCGGCTGCCAACGCGATCGGCGTCTTCCCCGACGAGGAGCGCGAGATCCAGCCTCCCGGCGCCTCGCTGCACTACACGGGCACCGTGCGCATGGGCGCCGACGACGACGGTGAATCCGTGGTCGACACCGACGGACGCGTCTGGGGCTTCGGCAACCTGTTCCTCGCCGGCAACGGCGTGATCCCGACGGCCCTCACCTGCAACTCGACGCTCACCGCCGCCGTGCTCTCCGTGCGCATCGCCCGCGCGGTGTCCGCCGCCCTCTGAGCCCTCCTAACCCGAACCCGCACCACCCGACCGAACGCACCACCCGAACCCGAACCTGCACTACCCGAAACAACGAAGGAGTTGATCGCGATGCACACCATCACCCCGCGCCGCCGCAAGGCGATGCTCGCCGGTACCGCGCTCGCCGTGTCCACCGCCCTGCTGCTGACCGGCTGCGGTCGCAGCGACGACGGTCCCGCCGCGGGCGGCGGATCGACGAAGGTCGACGACAAGCCGGCAACCGGCTCGGTCGAGATCTGGACGCAGGGCGCCGACGGCGCTGAGCTGCCGCAGATGTTCGACGAGTTCACCAAGGCGAACCCCGACGTCAAGATCAACATGACGCAGGTGCCGGAGGCGGAGTTCGCCTCCAAGCTCACCGCCGCCATCACCGCCGGCACCGTCCCCGACCTGATCTACTCGTTCACCGAGACCCAGTCGTCCCTGATCGCGACCGGCGGGTTCGACGCGGTACCGGACGGCCTCGTCGACCCGAAGGACTTCTTCGACGTCATCTGGGACAACTCCGTCAAGGACGGCGTCGCCTACGGCGTGCCGTGGTACGCCTACGCCGACATGGTGCTGTACCGCACCGACCTCGCCGCCGAGGCCGGCGTCGAGGCGCCCAAGGACTGGGACGGCCTGCGCACCTTCGCCGAGGGGCTGAAGAAGTCGGGCGTCGAGTACCCGCTCGCGCTGTACGCGGCGTACGACGCCTACACCGCCCGTCAGCTCCTCACCTTCGCCGCGCAGAACGGCGGCGGCTTCATCGCCGACGACCAGAGCACGTGGACGATCAACTCGCCCGAGAACGTGAAGGCGTTGGAGTACTGGGCCGGCTTCATGGCCGACGGCCTCGCCTCGCCGGACGGCCCCGCCTTCCTCGACACCGTGTCGTGGACGACGACGGGCAAGAACGCGGCGATCGTCGACGGCGGTCCCTGGTTCTACGGCTGGTTCGACGACGCGAACGGCGCAGGCTGGGCCGAGAAGAACATCTCCCTGGCAGCCATGCCCGTCGGCCCCGACGGCGACGCGGCGACCACGGTCGGCGGCGGCAGCTGGATGGTCCCGTCCGACTCGAAGAACAAGGATGCCGCCTGGAAGTTCGCGCGGTGGATGTCGCAGCCCGAGCAGCAGGTCAAGTGGTACGAGATCTTCAAGAACATGCCGGCCGTGAAGGCCGCGTGGGAGGACCCCGAGCTCTCGAGCGACCCGCTGCTGCAGACCGTCGAGGCTGGTCTGAAGACCGGCATCACGCTGCCGAAGGTCTCCACCTGGACCCAGGTCGGCACCATCATCGGCGAGCAGATGGAGAAGGTCGTCCGTGGGGGTCTCTCCGCCAAGGACGCCCTGGACGCCGCCCAGGCGCAGGCGGAGTCCATCGGGATGGGCGACTGATCACCTCATGTCCACTACCGCGACCCGCGTCATGGTCACCTCGGGGGCGTCGAACAGACGCCCCCGGGGCATCGGGAAGGCGCACGGCGGCTCCAGGGCCGAAGTCACCACCGCGTGGCTGTTCCTCGTCCCCTTCCTGCTGATCTTCGTCGTCTTCACCGCCATCCCCGCCGTCCTCGCCATCGGCGCGAGCCTGACGGACATGAGCGCGAAGGACATCCGCAACCCGCTCAACGTCAACTTCACCGGCTTCGACGGCTTCGCGGCGATCCTCGGCAACCCGGGGTTCCAGAGCGCGTTCCTCAACACGGTGATGTTCGTCGTCCTCTGCGTGCCGCTGAGCATGGCGCTCGGCCTCGCCCTGGCGCTCATGCTCAACAACGGCATCCGTCGCCTCAAGACCTTCTTCCGTGCGGCCGCCTACGTCCCCGTCATCACCAACATCGTCGCCGCCGCCGTGATCTGGCAGTACGCGTTCTCGATCACGGGCCCGGTGAACAACACCCTCGGCGACCTCGGGCTCCCGCAGCCGAACTGGCTCGGCGAGCCGGGCTGGGCGATCACGACCGTCGTGATGATGGGCGTGTGGCGCACCACCGGCACGTGCATGATCCTCTTCCTCGCCGGTCTCCAGGCCGTGCCGGAGGAGATCTACGAGGCCGCCCAGACCGACGGCGCCGGGGCGATGCGCCGGCTCTGGTCGATCACGCTGCCGCTGCTGCGCCCGACCACCCTGCTGGTGACGGTGCTCCAGACGGTGTCGTTCCTCAACATCTTCGAGGAGCCGTACCTTCTCACGAAGGGCGGCCCGCTCGGCTCCACCAAATCGATCGCGGTGTGGGTGTACGAGCAGTTCGGCTTCGGCAACGTCTCCGCCTCGATGGCGGGGTCGGTGCTCCTGCTGCTGCTCGTCGGCATCGTCGCGATCGTCCAGTTCCGAATGCTGAGGCCGAAACATTGAAGACTCTGTCTCCGACGCGTCAGGCGCTGAACTACACCGCCCTGATCGTCATCACCGTGTTCATGCTCCTGCCGTTCGTGTGGGTGTTCTTCGGATCGTTCAAGACGCAGTCCGAGTTCCTCGGCAACCCCGGCGCGTGGTTCCCCGAGTCGTTCCAGATCGACAACTACATCCAGCTGTTCGCCGACCGCGGGTTCGGCACCTACATGGCGAACAGCTTCATCGTCTCGGGCGTCGCGATCGTCGGCAACGTGCTCTTCAGCGCGATGGCCGGGTACGCGCTCGCCAAGCTCCGCTTCCGCGGACGGGGCGTGGTGTTCCCGCTCGTCATCGTGTCGATGATCGTCCCGTACGTGGCGCTGTTCGTGCCGCAGTTCGTGATCGTCGTGCAGATGGGCCTGGTCAACTCGCTGATCGCGATCGTCCTGCCGGTGCTGGTGCTCCCGCTCTGCGTCTTCATCATGCGCCAGTTCGCGCACGGGGTGCCGTTCGAGCTGATGGAGGCCGCCCGCCTCGACGGTGCGAGCGAGGCGCGGATCTTCTTCCGCGTGTTCCTGCCGCTCACCGGACCAGGGCTTGCGACGGTCGCCATCCTGTCGTTCCTCACCTCCTGGAACAACTTCCTCTGGCCGCTCGTGGTCGCGCAGTCGCAGTCGACCTACACGGCCCCGGTCGGACTGTCCGTCGCCTCCCAGGCGTCGAACACGGTCTCCTTCGGTCTGCTGCTCGCCGGAGCGATGATCGTGCTCCTGCCGATCCTCATCCTCTTCCTCTTCCTCCAGAAGTACTTCATCCAGGGCGTCGCCGCCACTGGCCTGAAGTGACAACGAAAGGTCACCGCTCATGTCGCCGAAAGATCTGAAGTTCGCCCTCAACGCCATCCAGTGGATCAACGTCAAGGAGGACCCCTCCGACCTCGACAGCGCGAGCCTGTGGCGCTTCGCCGATCCCGCCTTCGTCTCCGAGTACCCCGATGTGCTGCGGGAGATCAAGGACGCCGGGTTCTCGGCGACCATGCTGGAGGTGCTCGACACCCAGACGCTGCAGAGCTACGCGAAGATGATCGCGGATGCCGGGCTCGCCCTCGCCCCTGGCTACGCCGAGGTGCCGCTGCCGAGCGACCACGGCGGCCGTCTGGAGAAGGGCACGTTCGAGCGCATCCACTGGTTCGACTCGATCCGCCGCAAGGCCGAGGAGTCGAACTTCGTCGGGCTGGACACCATCTTCGTCGCCGCGGAGGTCGACCAGGCGGGCGTGCGCTGGCAGAAGCCGGCGATCGGGTACGACTTCTCGCAGGACCGCTTGGACGAGTGGACGGAGGTGCTCGATGAGGCCGTCGACGTGCTCAACTCCGAGGGCGTGCGCCCTGGACTGCACAACCACGTCGGCACCTGGGTGGAGACGCAGCATGAGTACGAGCACGTGCTGAACAGCATCGACGCCTCCCGCCTCGGCGCCTCGTTCGACATCGGCCACCTGGAGTGGGCCGGCATCGACGCGAAGGCCGCGATCGCGAAGTGGGCCGACCGCGTGCAGGATCTGCACGTGAAGGACCTCGACGCGGAGCTCAGCCGCCGCACCCGCGAGGAGGGACTCACCTACGAGCGCGCGACCGACCTCGGCCTCTACCGCGAGCCCGGCCTCGGCGATCTCGACATCGTCGACACGCTCTCGGCGCTGCCCGAGGGGTTCGACGGCTGGATCATCATCGAGGTCGACCGCGCCACGATGGACCCGACGGCCAGCGCTCGCCACACCGCGGCCTGGCTCGCGGACGTCACTGCCTGAGTCGGAAAGGACACGTCATGGCCCTCACACGCGAGCACTTCTCGCTGAACACGCTGCAGTGGATCACGGTCGGTCTCGGCGAGGCGACCGGTGAGCCGGGGGAGGTCGGATGGGAGTTCGACCTGTCGTCGTTCCTCCCGAAGCAGCCGAAGATCCTCGCCCAGGTGCGCGAGGCCGGCTACGGAGCGGTGATGCTCGAGGTGCTCCCCACACAGACGCTGCAGTCGTATGCCAGTGTGATCGCCGACTCCGGCCTGCGGCTCTCGCCCGGCTACGTGCACATCGGGCTCCCCGAGGAGTTCGGGCGCGACCACGCCGGCGACCGCGAGGCGCACTTCCGCTGGTTCGACGGCATCCGCCGCCGTGCGGAGGAGACGCTGTACATGGGCCTGGACCGGGTGTTCCTCGCTGCGGACATGGCGCCGGGGCGTCCGCGCATCGACGTCGCCGCCGCCGTCGGGTACGAGTTCGACGGGGCGCGTCTGGACCGCGTGGCGAACATCATCGGCGAGGCCGCGGAGGTGCTGAAGGCCGAGGGCGTGACGCCGGCCCTGCACAACCACGTCGGCACCTGGATCGAGACCGAGGAGGAGTACGACTACGTGCTCGACGCCGTCCCGGCATCCCTGCTCGCCGCCGGCCCCGACATCGGCCACCTCGCCTGGACGGGAGTGGACGTCGTGGACTGGGTGGCCGCGCACGCCGACCGCATCTCCGACCTGCACGTGAAGGACATGGACCTCGGGATCGCCGCCGCGGGGCGCGCGACGCACACCCCGTACTTCGACGTCATGGGGCAGCGGTTCTTCCTCGAGCCCGGGCTCGGCGACGTGCCCATCGCCGAGGCGCTCGCACAGCTGCCAGAGGGCTTCGCCGGCGATGTCATCATCGAGGTGGACAAGCCCAGCATGGAGCCCTTCGAGAGCGCGAAGACGAGCTGGGCGTGGATCGCGGAGAACTATCCGGAGGCATCGTGAGCACGTCATCCCACCCGGTCACCCTGTTCACCGGCCAGTGGGCCGATCTCCCGTTCGAGGAGGTGGCCAGGCTCGCGGCCTCGTGGGGCTACGACGGCCTGGAGATCGCGGCATCCGGCGACCATCTCGACCTGCAGCGGGCCGATGAGGACGACGCCTACCTTGCCTCGCGCAGGGAGATCCTGGACCGGCACGGCCTGCAGGTGTTCGCGATCTCGAATCACCTCGCGGGGCAGGCGGTGTGCGATGCGCCGATCGACTTCCGGCACCGGGCGATCCTCCGCGACTACGTGTGGGGAGACGGGGATGCCGATGGCGTCAGGCAGCGCGCTGCCGAGGACATGAAGCGGGCGGCCAGGGTCGCCCGCAAGCTGGGCGTCGACACGGTCGTGGGCTTCACCGGGTCGTCGATCTGGCCGTATGTGGCGATGTTCCCGCCCGTGGGTGCCGACGTCATCGACGCCGGGTTCGAGGACTTCGCGAACCGGTGGAACCCGATCCTCGACGTGTTCGACGACGAGGGGGTGCGGTTCGCGCACGAGGTGCACCCGTCGGAGATCGCGTACGACTACTGGTCGAGCGTGCGGGCGCTGGAGGCCATCGGCCACCGCGAGGCGTTCGGGTTCAACTGGGACCCCTCGCACATGATGTGGCAGAACATCGACCCGGTCGGGTTCATCTGGGACTTCCAGGACCGCATCTACCACGTGGACTGCAAGGACACCAGGATGCGGCCGCGCAACGGCCGTGCCGGCGTGCTCGGCTCGCACCTGCCCTGGGGCGACCCGCGCCGCGGATGGGACTTCGTCTCGACGGGGCACGGCGACGTCCCCTGGGAGGACTCCTTCCGCGCTCTCGACGCGATCGGCTACACCGGGCCGATCTCGATCGAGTGGGAGGACGCCGGCATGGACCGCCTGCACGGGGCGGCGGAGGCCGTCGGGTACGTGCGCTCCCTGCTCTGGCCGCAGCCCTCGGCCTCCTTCGACGCCGCCTTCCGCAACCAGTGACGGGACCGCTGGGCGCGCGGTTCACCACCGCGGCCCTGGCCCGATCGTTCTCGTCGCTGCGAGACCCCGCGTTCCGGCGGTGGAGCATCGCGCAGTTCGTCTCCGGCTCGGGTGGCGCGGCCTCCCTGGTCGGGATCGCGTGGCTGGTGGTGGAGCTGGGCGGCGACGGCGTCGCGCTCGGAGTCGTCACCGGCGCCGTGATGCTGCCGACCCTGCTCGCCGGTCCGCTCGCCGGCGTGTTCGTCGACAGGTTCTCCCGGCGGGCGGTGCTCCTCTGCACGCAGGCGGCGCAGGCCGCGGCGGCCGCGGCGCTCGCCGTGCTGGCGTTCGGGGGACTGGTGACGCTGCCGGCGCTGATCGGGCTCGCGCTCGCGCAGGGCATCGCCTTCGCCGTCGACAACCCGGCGCGTCAGCTGCTCGTCCTCGACCTGGTGGGACGTGAGCGTACGACCAGCGCCGTGAGCATGAACGAGGTGATCATCAACTCCTCGCGCATCGTCGGACCGGCCATGGCGGGAGCGATCCTCGTCGCCGGCGGCGTCGGCTGGTGCTTCGTCGTCAACGCCGTCTCGTTCGTGCCCGGCGTGCTCGTGCTGCTCTCGCTCCGCATCCCGGCGCACGAGCGGACGCCCGTCGCGACGTCGACCCCGGAGCGGCCGTGGCGGTTCGCGCTGCGCACGCCCCGCATCCGCACCACCCTGCTCCTCGCGATCGGCGCTGCCGCGTCGTACAACATCGCCGTGGTGATGCCGTTGATGTCGTCCGAGGTCTTCGACGCGGGAGGCGAGGGGTACGCGGCGATCGCCGTGGCGTTCGGGCTCGGCGCCCTTCCCGGCGCGCTGCTGTCGGCGACGGGGCCGGTGGTCCCGCGGAGCGAGGAGGTGAGGGCGCTCGCCGTCGCCCTCGCCGCATCCGTGCTCCTCGTCGCGGCGGCTCCGACGTTCCCGCTGCTGCTCGCGGCGACGGCGCTCGCCGGTGCGACGTCGATGTGGTTCATCGCGCGGGCCAACGCCCTCGTGCTGCTGGAGACGCCGACCTCGATGCGCGGGCGGCTCATGGGGATCTGGGCCATGATGCTGCCGGGGTCGTCGGTCGTCACCGGGATGCTCGTCGGCGGGCTCGCCGATCTCGCCGATCCGCGGGTCGCCTACGCGGCGGTCGGCCTCTTCACCGGGGTCGTGGTCATCGCCGGATGGCGATCACTGCGCTCCGTCGCCTCCTGAGGGCGCGCGCGAGGCGGAGCCGCGCAGCATGAGCTCCAGGGCCGCGAGCGCCTCGTGCTGCGGGGCGGCGTCGTCGAGCAGCCACTGCGTCTGCAGGCCGTCCGAGGCCGCGATGACGAGGGCGGCCACGGCATCCGCCGGGACGTCGCCGCGGATGAGCCCGGAGGCCTGCTGGGCGGCGATGCGGGAGGCGAGCTCTTCGCGCAGGCGGGCGAAGCGCGTCGTCGCGAACTCCTTCGCCGCGGGGTGGCCCTCCTCCAGGGCGGTGGCGATGAGCGACGAGTAGAGCTGCACGAGGCCGGGGACCTCCCGGTTGGTGCGGGCCGACTCGATCATCATGCCGACCGGCGTCAGGTCGTCTGACGGCGGTTCGCGCTCGCCGTCCGCATCGCCGCTCGCGAGGTACACGGCGATGAGGAGCTCCTCCAGGGAGCCGAAGTAGTGCGTGAGCGCGGCATGGGTGACGCCGACGGCGCTGGCGATGGCACGCAGGCTGGTGCGGTCGGACCCGCGCTCGGCGAAGACCTCGATGGCGCGATCGAGGATCTCCTGGCGGCGCGCGACGCCCTTGGCGTACGCGCCCCTCCTGCGGGGCTCGGCGCGGGGATCGGACATGGGGGAAGTCTACCGAATAAAAACTTCCGGTCGGAGGTTTTCGGTGATAGCCTTCCACGCACAGGGCATTCCCGCCCGGCGTCACCGTAGACAACCGAAGGAGCACCGCGATGCCGGTCCAGACATCCATCCAGCTGTTCACGCTCAAGAACGAGCTGGACGCCGATCTCGAAGGCACGCTCGGCGCGGTCGCCGATCGCGGGTTCACCGCGGTGGAGCCGTACGACTTCGTGCACCGCGCCGAGCCGCTCGCCACCGCACTCTCCGCTGCGGGCCTGCGCGCCCCCAGCGGTCACGCGTTCCTCGCCTCGGAGTCGTTCGTCAACCCCGACGGCAGCGGGACGACGATCCCGGTGCCGACGCCCGCCGAGGTGTTCGCCGCCGCGAAGACCCTCGGAATGGGGACGGTCATCGACCCCTACACGGAGCCCGCGCGCTGGGAGTCCGTCGCACAGATCGAGGAGACCGCGCGCCTGCTCAACGCCGCCGCCGAGATCGGCGCGGCCGAAGGCATCCGCGTCGGGTACCACAACCACGCGCACGAGCTCGAGGCGACGTTCGACGGAGTGACCGGCCTTGAGGTGCTCGCCGGACTCCTCGACGAGCGCGTCGTGCTCGAGGTCGACCTGTACTGGGTGGCCCGCGGCGGGGTCGACCCCGTCGCTCTCCTGCAGCGTCTCGGAGACCGCGTCGTCGCCGTGCACGCCAAGGACGGCACGCTCGACCCCGCGCTGGTGGACGCGTACCCGCCGGCGGATCAGGTGCCCGCCGGCGACGGGCGCGTGCCGCTCGCCGCGGCCATCGCTGCCGCCCCTGCGCTGGAGCTCGCGATCGTCGAGTTCGACCACTACGAGGGCGATCTGCTCGAGGCTGTCGAGCGCAGCCGCGTGTACCTCGACGCGACGGTCGCCTCCTGATGGCCGCCGGATCGAACACGGTCGGCGTCGGCGTCATCGGCGCCGGCAACATCAGCGACCAGTACCTCACGAACCTCACGAGCTTCCCCGACCTGCGCGTGCTCGCCGTCGCCGACGTCATCCAGGAGCGAGCCCGCGCCCAGGCGGAGAAGTACGGCGTCCCCGCGTGGGGAGACGTGGACACCGTGCTCGGCGACCCCGACATCGCGATCGTCGTCAACATCACGCCGCCGGCCGTGCACGTCGAGGTCTCCGAGGCGATCATCGCCGCGGGCAAGCACGTGTGGACGGAGAAGCCGCTCGGGGTGAACCGCGACGAGGCGCGGCGGCTCCTCGACCGTGCGGACGCCGCCGGCCTCCGGGTCGGCGCCGCGCCGGACACCGTGCTCGGCCCAGGCGTGCAGACCGCGAAGCGCCTGATCGCGCGGGGGGACATCGGCCGGCCGCTGTTCGCCCAGACGACGTTCCAGTGGCAGGGACCGGAGATCTTCCACCCCGACCCCGCGTTCCTGTACGCGAAGGGCGGCGGGCCGCTGCTGGACATGGGGCCGTACTACGTGTCGACGCTGGTGCACGTGTTCGGACCAGTCGCCGCGGTGGCCGCCCTCGGCCTCAAGGGGCAGGAGACCCGCCGGGTGCAGGAGGGGCCGCTGGCCGGCCAGGAGTTCCCTGTCGAGGTGCCGTCGACGCTGAGCGTGCTCATGGACTTCGAGCGCGGAGGTCAGGCGCAGAGCCTGTACAGCACGGACTCGCCGATGCTGCGTACCGGGATCGTCGAGATCACGGGCACCGAGGGCACGCTGGTGATCCCCGACCCGAACACCTTCGGCGGTGCGATCTCGATCACCCGCCCTCTCACGCGCATGTTCATCCCGCCGGAGCCTATCGAGCAGGAGATCGTCCCCGTCGCCCAGGAGGGCGTCGTCTCCGGTCGCGGTCTCGGGCTGCTCGACATGGTGCGCTCGGTGCGTGACGACCGCCCGCACGTGGCGACCGGCGAGTTCGGCTACCACGTGCTCGACACCCTGCTCTCGATCGAGGAGGCCGCCGAGTCGCGCACCTTCGTGCCCGTCGAGAGCACCATCGGCGAGGTCGGATCTCTCGACGCCGCGTTCGATCCGTACGCGCAGACGCTCTGACGTCACAGACGCCTGGTCAGGCCGCGGGCTCCCGCAGCTTGACCAGGCGTTCGTGTCCGGTCTCCTCCAGCTCGGCGATGTCGTCGCGCGACTTGAGGAAGTCGGAGAACGAGCGGTAGCCGAGCGCCTTCTCGCTGAACGAGGGGTCCATGCGGCGCATGTGCGTCTTCACCGCCGAGCTGTGCAGCCACTCGTCGGCATCCGCCTTGTCGTGCCCGAGGCGCAGCGCGCGCTGGAGCAGCTCGGTCGCCTCGCCCTGCTCGTCGATCTTCGCCGGCGCCTTCGTGCGCCCGTTCCGCGTCGAGGGCTTCGCCTTCGCCTTCGCCGGGGCCGCGGTGTCGGCCTCCTGCACGGGAGCCGCCGTCTTCGCCGGCCGCACGACGCCGGGCAGCGAGTCGTACGACTCGAACTCGTCGCAGGCGGCGGCGAGCGACTTCGCCGTGGACCCGGCGACGCCGACGCCGATCACGTAGCGTCCGAGCCGCTTGCACCGCTGCGCGAGCGGCACGTAGTCGCTGTCGCCGGCCACGATCACCACGTGGGTCAGGTCGGGCAGGCGGAACATGTCCTCGACGGCATCCACCGCGAGGCGGATGTCGGCGCCGTTCTTCGCATATGCGGCGGCGGGGAACAGCTGCACCAGATCGACGGCTCGCGCCACGAGCTGCGAGCGGTACTCCGCGTTCACCGGCGACGACCAGTCGGCGTATGCACGGGTGAGCACGAGCGTGCCGAAGGACGCGGCGTAGTCGATGATCGCGCCGACCTCGATCATGGCGCCCTTGAGCCGCTCGGCGACCTCGGGGTCGTTCGGGTTCTCGGTGATGCGCTGGCGGTCCTTGCCGTACGAGTTGCGTCCGTGCACACGGTCGTACCAGGAGATGACGATGTTGTCGAAGTCGAGGTAGACCGCCACGCGGGCGTCCGGCGTCTCAGCCATTGCTCGCCTCCTCGCGGGGATACCGCACGCCGATCTGCGCGCGGATCTCGTCGAGCGTGCCCATGATGGCGACGCTGTCGGCGATCGTCATGATGTCCCCGCCGAGCGGTCCTTCGCGCACGAGCCGTTCGGTCGCGAGAGCCTCGTGCTCCATCCCTCGCGGCGCGCCGTCGGCGAGCGGTCCGCCCACCTCTTCGAGCACGATGCCGTCGGGATCGATGAGGCGCAGTCGCGACGACGCCGACCAGGCCGGCTCGATCTCGATGCGGGCCTTCGTGCCGAAGACGGCAGCCGTGTTGGCTCCAGCCGCGCGCGAGGAGGAGAACATCGTTGACACGACGCCGCCCGCGTGGGTCATCACGGTGGCGACCTCGGCATCGGCGCCCGTCTCGATCAGCCGGCCGACGGCGTGGATGCCGGTGGGCGCCCCGAGCACGCCCCAGATGAACGACACCGGGTAGATGCCGAGGTCGAGGAGTGCTCCGCCACCGAGCTCGAGTGCGTTCAGACGGTGCTCCGGATCGTCGGAGAGCAGCTGGGTGTGCGAGGCGGAGACCGTGCGGATGTCGCCGAGGGCGCCCTCGGCGATGAGCTCGCGCATGCGCACCATCTGCGGGAGGTAACGGGTCCACATGGCCTCGGTGACCACGAGGCCGCGCTCGGCGGCGAGGACGCGGAGGTCTTCGGCCTCGGCGCGGTTCAGCGTGAACGCCTTCTCGACGAGAACGTGCTTGCCCGCCTCGAGGGCCAGGCGTGCATTGGCGTGGTGCATCGGATGCGGCGTCGAGACGTAGACGATGTCGACGTCGGGATCCGCGACCAGCGCCTCGTACGACGGGTGCGCGTGCGGGATGCCGTAGCGGGCGGCGAACGCGTCGGCCGACTCCTGCGAGCGCGAGCCGACGGCCACCAGGTCGAGGCCTGCGGCACGCAGATCGGATGCGAAGGCTCCGGCGATGCCGCCGGTGGCGAGGATTCCCCAACGAAGACCAGTCATGCTCTCAGCGTAGAGGGTGGGCGGTATGCGTCGAACTGTTGCGTCGTGAGACCGTATGCTTCGGGGCGCTCGCCCGGCGGCGACCCCGGCTCCTAGCGTGGCCGCCATGACCGAACCTCTCCTCATCGGCGCCATGGTGCGCACTCTCGGCGCGTACCCCTCGGGGTGGCGCCAGCCCGGAGCCCACCGCGACCCCGCGGGTGACGCCGCTGTGCTCCGCCGGATCGCCGAGGAGGCCGAGGGCGCAGGGCTCGATTACCTGTTCTTCGGCGACTGGCTGGCCACCGGGCCGGATCTGGAGTTCCGCGACCCGTACCTGCTCGCCCGCATCGATCCGCTGAGCGCCGTGCTGCACCTCGCCGCCGTGACCAGCCGCATCGGGTTGATCGCCACGGTGAACACGACGTACGCCGACCCCTACGCGACGGCGCGGCAGCTCGCCTCGCTCGACCTGCTCAGCGGCGGGCGCGCCGGGGTCAACCTCGTGACCGGTGCGGAGCCTCGCGCGGCCGGAAACCACGGTCGCGATGCGCACGCCGACAACGAGACCAGGTACGACCGCGCCGAGGAGTTCGTCACCGCGCTGCGACGTCTGTGGGACTCGTGGGGCGACGACGCCTGGATCGCCGATGCGGAGCGGGGCGTGCTCATCGACGCCGATGCGCTGCGCGGGGCCGATCTGCAGGGCGAGCACGTGCGGGTGACCGGTCCGTTGAACGTGGCGAGGCCGCCGCAGGGGCAGATCCCGATCGTGCACGCCGGCACGTCACCGCGCTCCCGAGCTCTCGCCGCGACCGAGGCCGACCTCGCGCTCATCGGTGTGCCCGACCTCGCAGCCGCCGTCGAGACGAGGTCGATACTGCGCGACCTCGCCGCGGAGTCGGGCCGCTCGCCCGACGCGCTGAAGGTCATCGCGCCCATCCTGCCCGTGGTGGCGGAGACGGATGCCGAGGCCCGTCGCATCGTGGAACGGCTGCTCGCGCTCGTCCCGCTCGCCGAAGGGCATCAGCGCGAGCGCACGGCGTTCCCCGCGAACCGCACCGTGGACGCGCTCGCCGACGCGCTCGGGGTCGCGGAGGACGACACGTTGCGTGCGTCCGCCTTCGATGCGCCGGTGACCGCAGCCGAGGTCGAACGCCTCGGTGACCGCGGCGCCGCTCTCGTCGAGCGGGTCGGCCGCATCGCCGGCCTGGTCGTCTCCGGAACGGCGGCTGATGCTGACCGCCCGTTGGCCTGGCGCCACCTGGTCGCCGCGCACGCGGTCCCCGCTGCGTTCGTCGTGGGCGACGCGGCAGCCGTCGCCGACCACGTGGAGACCTGGCGTGACGAGGGCGCGGCCGACGGCTTCAACGTGCTCTCCGCCTACCAGCCGGCGCAGTTCGAGGCCTTCACCCGCCTCGCCGCCCCCGAACTCCGTCGCCGCGGCCTGCTCGGGCGCGCGGGGGAGACCCTGCGCGACCGCCTCGGTGTGACGTCGTATGTCGACGCATGACCGGGCGTGACGGCTCGTGACCGGCGGTGTCCGCCGCGTGGCGGCGCCGCATCCGTCATCCCTAGCGTGAATCGCACCCGCACCAGATCTCTGCACATCACACCCTTCCAGGAGGCCCCCGAATGAACCGTCGCCTTGTCCGCGCCGCCGCCGTCGCACTCCCGCTCGCGCTGGCCGCCGGGCTCGCCGCCTGCGCCGCCTCGCCCGCCCCGTCGAGCGCCCCCGCGGCCGCCGGCGACCCGGTGACCGGCGGCACGCTGACCTACCTCGAGCACCAGACGTACACCACGCTGTATCCGCCGCAGGCCGGCTTCTACCCGAACGGCGGCATCGTCAACAACATCACCGCCCGCCTCACCTGGCAGAACCCGGAGACGCTGGAGATCGAGCCCTGGGTGGCGACGGACTGGACGGTGAACGCCGACGCGACCGCGTACACGTTCGACCTGCGCGACGACGTGACGTTCTCCGACGGCACCCCGGTCGACGCGGCAGCGGTGGCGAAGAACTTCGACACCTACGGTCTCGGCGACTCCGCCCGCGGCCTCACCGTGTCTGAGGCGATCAACAACTACGCCAGCAGCGAGGTCGTCGACGCCGACACCGTGATCTTCCACTTCTCGGCTCCCTCGCCCGGCTTCCTGCAGGCGACGTCCACGATCAACTCCGGTCTGCTGTCGCCCGCGACGCTCGACGGCAAGATCGAGGACTTCGGCGCAGGCAACGCCGAGAAGATCGTCGGCTCCGGTCCCTTCACCGTCACCGGCGAGAAGCTCGGCACCGAGTACACGCTGACCGCGCGCAAGGACTACGACTGGGCGCCGAAGAGCGTGCCGAACCAGGGGCGGCCGTACGTGGACGCCGTGCACGTGCTCGTCACCCCGGAGGACTCGGTGCGCATCGGCTCGCTGCTCGCCGGTCAGGCCGACATCGTGCGCTACGTGCAGGCCTTCGACGAGGAGCGCGTGTCGAGCGCCGGCTTCACGGTGTACGCACCGCAGACCCGTGGCGTGAACAACTCGCTGGCACTGCGTCCCACCAATCCGCTGCTGTCCGATCTCCGGGTGCGTCAGGCGCTCGTCGCCGGTGTGAACGCCCAGGAGGTCGTCGACACGCTGTTCACCGACAACTACCCGGTGGCGACCTCGGTGCTGTCCTCGCAGGCGCTCGGATACAAGGACGAGTCCGCACACTACGCCTACGACCCGAAGAAGGCGGAGAAGCTGCTCGACGAGGCCGGTTGGAAGCCCGGCGACGACGGCATCCGCGTGAAGGACGGTCAGCGGCTCTCGCTCTCGGTGTTCGAGTCCCTGCCGCAGCCGCTGTCGAAGCAGACGCTGGAGCTGGTCGCACAGCAGCTCGCCAAGATCGGCGTCGAGCTGACGGTGAAGCCGGGGGATGCGGCGACGCGCGCCGTGGACAACCGCGACCCGATCAAGTCGGCGATCTCGCACGAGATGGTCGGACGCGCAGACCTCGACGTGATCAAGAGCGAGTACTTCACGAAGAACCGCAACGTGCTGATCTCCGACGACGCCACGCTCGACGAGCTGCTGCTCGCGGTCGCCTCCGAGCCCGACGCGAAGAAGCGCGTCGCCGATTCGCAGGCCGTGCAGGACTACATCGCCGAGCAGGCGTACGTCATCCCGCTGTTCGAGGAGCCGCAGGTGTACGGCGCTGCGACCTACGTGCAGGGCTTCGCCTCCGAGTCGGTGGGTCGTCCGACCTTCTCCGGGGTCTGGCTGCAGGAGCACTGATGACCTTCGTCCTCCGACGAGCCGGGCAGGCCGCGATCGTTCTGATCGCGGCCTTCACGGCCACCTTCCTCTTGCTGCAGCTGCTGCCGGGCGACGCGATCCTCATCAAGTTCGCCGACCCGAGCCTCGGTCTGTCGCCCGATCAGCTCGACGGCATCCGCGCCTCCTACGGCGCCGACCTGCCGTGGTGGGAGCAGTACGCGCACGCGGCCCTCGGCTTCGCGGCGGGGGACTTCGGCTACTCGACCCAGTTCGGCACCCCGGTGCTGACGATGCTCGCCGAGGCGCTGCCGTCGACCCTGCTGCTCGCGTCGCTCGGGCTCGTGGTGGCGCTGGTGATCGCCGTGCTCGTCGCCGGACTGTCGGCGCTGGCTCCGTTCGCCTGGCTGCGCACGGGACTCAGGCAGCTCCCCGGACTGTTCGTCGCCGTGCCGGTGTTCTGGCTCGGCATCCTGTTGATCCAGGTCTTCTCGTTCGGTCTCGGCTGGGTGCCGATCGTGGGGGCCGACCCCGTGCGCGGCCTCATCCTGCCGGTGCTGACCCTGGCCGTGCCGATCTCCGCGCCGCTGGCGCAGGTGCTCGTCCGGGCGATGGACCGCGTGCAGGCGCAGCCGTTCGTCACGGTCGTGCGCGCCAAGGGCGCGCCGCCGGTCTGGGTGCTCACCCGCTCGGGCGCGCGCAACGCGGCCGTGCCGACGCTCACGATCGCCGGCGTGCTGTTCGGCGAGCTCGTCGGCGGCGCCGTGGTCACGGAGACCGTGTTCGGGCGCAGCGGCATCGGCCGTCTCACCGAGCAGGCCGTCGCCAACCAGGACATCCCCGTGCTGCAGGGCGTGGTGCTGCTCTCGGCCCTGGGGTTCGTGCTGATCAGCTTCGCCGTCGATCTCGTCACCCCGCTCATCGATCCGCGGCAGCGGAGCAGCGCAGCGATCGGAGCATCCGCATGACCAGTCAGATCGACGTCGGCCCGGTCGTGGAGACCGTCGCCATCGTCCCGGTCGCCGTGCAGCCGGAGCCGCCGGCATCCGCACGACGCCGGCGATGGTTCCTGCGTTCGCGCCCCTGGGGCCTGTACCTCGCTGTGATCGTCGTCGGCCTGGCCGTGCTGTGGGCCATCGTGCCCGGCGTCTTCGCCCCTGGCGACCCGCTCACCGGCACCCCTGCAGACAAGCTCCTGCCGCCGAGCGCCGCGCACTGGTTCGGCACGGACACGCTCGGTCGCGACCTGTTCGGACGCGTCGTCCACGGCGCGGTCAACTCGCTCTCCGGTGCGCTCATCGCCGTGACGGTCGGACTCGCCCTCGGCACGATCGTCGGCGCGATCGCCGGGGCCGTCGGCGGTGTCCTCGACGACGTGCTGATGCGCATCGTCGACGTGCTGCTCGCGATCCCCGGTCTGCTGCTGTCGCTGTCGGTGATCATCCTGCTCGGCTTTGGCACGGTCAACGCGGCACTCGCGGTCGGCCTCGGCAGCGTCGCGGCGTTCGCCAGGCTGATGCGTTCCGAGGTGGCGCGGGTGCGCCGCACGGAGTACGTCGAGGCGGCCTACGGCAGCGGCGGCACCTTCCTCTCGGTGCTGCGCAGGCACGTGCTGCCGAACTCGCTCACGCCGATCGTCGCGCTCGCCGCGCTGCAGTTCGGCACGGCGATCCTCGCGATCTCGACACTCGGCTTCCTCGGCTACGGCGCTCCGCCGCCCACGCCCGAGTGGGGTCTGCTCATCGCCGAGGGGCGCAACTACGTCGGCACCGCGTGGTGGCTGACCGCCCTGCCCGGCCTCGTCGTGGTCGTGGTGGTGCTCAGCGCCAACCGCATCAGTCACCGTCTCGGAAGGGACGAACGATGAGTGCCGGTCGGGTCAGGAACACCAGCATCAGGATCAGTCACCGTCTCGGAAGGGACAAGTCATGAGCGTCCTCTCCGCACAAGAGCTCCGCATCTCCTATGCCGGCCGCGAAGTCGTGCACGGCGTCACGTTCGAGATCGGGGAGGGGGAGACCCTGGCCCTCGTCGGAGAGTCGGGGTCGGGCAAGTCGACGACGGCGCATGCGCTGCTCGGCCTGCTGCCGGCCGGCGGACGGCTGGATGCCGGAGCGGTCAGGCTCGGCGATCTCGACATCTCCGGGTGGAGCGACCGCGCGCTGCGCGGCATCCGCGGTCCGGAGATCGGCCTCGTGCCGCAGGACCCCGTCACCTCTCTCGACCCGGTGCGCCCGATCGGCGCGCAGGTCGAGGAGGCGCTGCGGCTGCACGGCCACCGCGACCGTCGGGCGCGACGGGCGCGCGTGATCGAGCTGCTCGACCGCGTCGGCATCGACGACCCGGAGCTGCGGGCGCGGCAGTACCCGCACGAGCTCTCCGGCGGCATGCGTCAGCGCGTGCTGATCGCCAGCGCGATCGCGCTGCGCCCTCGGCTGCTCATCGCCGACGAACCGACCAGCGCACTCGACGCGACCGTGCAGCGTCGAGTGCTCGACCTGCTCGACGAGCTGCGCCGTGAGGAGGGCACGAGCATCCTGCTGGTCACCCACGACCTCGGTGTCGCGGCCGACCGCGCGCAGCGGATCGTCGTGCTCAAGGACGGCCGCATCGTCGAGCAGGGGGACAGCGCCGACGTGCTCGCGGCGCCGACCGACGCCTACACCCGGCAGCTCCTGGCCGATGCGCCGGCCTTCGCCACCGGGTTCCGGCGTCCGGAGGCTCCGCCGTTCCTGCGTGACGCCGCGGCGGTCGCGGCCGAGAACCCTTACGCGATCGTGGCGGAGGGGCTCGTGAAGGAGTTCCGCGTCGCGGGGAGGGAGCGGTTCCGCGCAGTCGACGACGTGTCGTTCCGCGTGCGCCGCGGCACGACGCACGCGCTCGTCGGGGAGTCCGGCTCGGGCAAGACCACCACGGCCCGGCTGATCACCCGGTTCCACAGGGCGGACGCCGGTCGCATCGAGCTCGACGGCGTCGACGCGACGGCGGTCGGCGGCGAGCGGCTGCGGGCGCTGCGCCGGCGGGTCCAGCTCGTGTATCAGAACCCGTTCGCCTCGCTCGATCCGCGGCAGCGGATCGTCGACATCGTCGCGGAGCCGCTGCAGAACTTCCGCATCGGGTCGCGCACCGAGCGGCGGGACCGCGCGCTGGCTCTGCTCGATCGCGTCGCCCTGCCGTCCGACGTTGCCGGCCGCACCCCGCAGGAGCTCTCCGGCGGTCAGCGGCAGCGCGTCGCGATCGCGAGGGCGTTGGCCGTCGATCCCGAGATCGTCGTGCTCGACGAGGCCGTCTCGGCGCTCGACGTCACGGTGCAAGCCAGGATCCTCGAGCTGCTCGCCTCTCTGCAGGCCGAGCTCGGGCTCACCTATCTGTTCATCTCGCACGACCTCGCCGTTGTGCGCAGGATCAGCCACACGGTCTCCGTCATGCGCCGGGGCCGGATCGTCGAGGAGGGCGTCACGGAGGACCTCTTCCGCGAGCCGCAGCACGAGTACACGAGGGAGCTGCTCGCCGCCGTTCCCGGACACACGGAGGTTCCCGCATGACCGCGCCCACCATCGGATTCTTCACACGGCTCCTCGACGATGCCGCCCCGGCAGAGCGGTATGCGCTCGCCACGGAGCAGATCGTGCACGCCGAGCGTCACGGCATCGGCCGGGCCTGGGTCGCGCAGCATCACTTCCGCGCCGCGGAGGGCGGGCTGCCCTCGCCTCTCGTGTTCCTCGCGCACGTCGCAGCGCAGACCACGTCGATCCGCCTCGGCACCGGGGTGATCACGCTGCCCCTGGAGGACCCTGTGCGCGTGTCCGAGGACGCCGTGGTCGCCGACCTGCTCTCGGGCGGACGGCTGGACCTCGGACTCGGCAGCGGAGGGACGCCGTCGTCGTTCGCTCCGTTCGGGGAGGACGTGCGGGCCAAGGCGGTCACCTACGATCGCAAGCTCGGTGTGCTGCTGGACGCCCTCGGCGGGCGCGACATCGGGGAGGACAACACGCTCTATCCGGATGCCGGGACGCTGGGCGACCGCATCTGGCAGGCGACGTTCTCGGTGCCCGGCGGGCACAGGGCGGGGGTGCACGGGCACGGTCTGCTGCTGTCGCGTACGCAGCCGCGCCCCGTCGGCGACCTGCATGCGCCGCTCTCGGCGCTGCAGGACCCGATCATCGACGCCTACCTGGAGGCGCTGCCCGCGGGCGTCGCCCCTCGGATCACCGCATCGCGCACCGTCTTCGTGGCCGACGACCGGGCAGAGGCGCTGCGATTCGCCGAGGTGGGCCTCCGCCGCGCGGCCGAAGGGTTCCGGCGGCAGGGCCAGACGATCCCCGGCGATGACCTCGACGAGCTCATCGCGGCGCTCGACACCCACCTCGGCACCCCGGACGAGGTGGCGGAGTCGCTCGCGGCCGACGCCACGCTCGCCCGCGCGACCGAGGTCGCGTTCCAGGTGCACTCGGTCGACGCTCCGCACGCGCACGTGCTGCGTTCAATCGAGCTCTTCGCCGAGCAGGTCGCTCCCGCCCTCGGTTACGCGCTCACCGACACCTCGTTCACCGACATCATCAAGGAGAAGGCATGACCACCGACACCGTCGACATCATCGCGGGGGTGACGCCGGAGCTCGATGCGCTGCGGCGCCGCCGCCCGGTGACGAGAGAGCAGCTGCAGGCCAGCTTCGACGCCCTCTTCCATCCCGTCTCCGTCGCTCACGTCTCGCAGGTCGAGCGCGAGCTGGTCGCGGCCTTCGCCACGCGGCTCGCGGGGGACGCCGACGCGACAGGCACGTTCTACGCGGATCGTGCACTCGCCGCCGACTCGTCGCGAGCGGCGATCGTGATCGCGGAGGCCGCCGAGGCGGCCGTGTCCGGTCCCTTCGGCGTCTACACCGAGGCCGGGCTGCAGGCGGAGAACACGGACGGCGAGCGGTACCTGCCCTCGGCCGCGGCCGCCGACGCCCTGGGGGAGCGGCTGGCAGCCGCCCTCGCGCACACGCACCTGCTCGTGTTCCGGCCGCGGGAGGCCTCGGCATCCGACATCGAACGGCTCCTCGACGCGGGCTGGTCGGCAGACGGCGTCGTCACGCTGTCGCAGCTGGTGTCGTTCCTCGCGTTCCAGCAACGCGTCGTCGCCGGCCTTCGGGTGCTGGGGGCGGCGGCATGACCATCGCAGAGAGCGGCGTCCTCGTGCACGACGCCCCGCACCCGCACGCGTTCACCCGCGCCGAGGTCGGCTGGCGCCCGCACCTCGAACCGCTCGCCGAGGACGAGCTGACCGAGCGCCACTACGACGGGCTCGTCGAGGCGGCCAGGGCTAAGAGCGACTACTTCCGGCTGCTCGCCCGCGACCCCGAGGTGCTGCGGGCACGGACGCTCGTCGACAAGGACATCTTCTACAACGTCGCCGAGGGACTCCCGCGTGCGGAGCGCGAGCTCGCGGCCACCGCGGCCTCGCGCCGCAACGGCTGCGTCTTCTGCGCCTCGGTGCATTCGCGCTTCGCCGCGCACTACAGCAAGAGGGTCGACGACGTGGACCTCCTGCTGGACGAGGGCGTGGATGCCGACCTTGGGGAGCGGTGGAACGCCGTGGTCGCGGCATCCGTCGCGCTCACCGACACGCCGAACGCGTTCGGGCCGGAGCACGTCGCGCGGCTGCGCGCCGCCGGGCTCGATGAGCTGGAGATCTCCGACGTCATCCACGGCGCCGCGTTCTTCAACTGGGCGAACAGGTTGATGCTGTCCATCGGCCGCCCCGTCGCGCCCGCCTGATGCGCTCCGTTCCTGTCGTGCGTGAATGGCGCCGCCCCGTCGCACCCGCCTGATGCGAGCACCCGCCTGACCGGGTCGCGGTGCAGGAACGCGGGGTCGCCGAGGCGAGGGGTGAGATGCTGGCATCGTGACACGCATCGACTCGACCGGCGCCCCCGCGATCCGGGGCACCTTCTATCGCGCTGTCGATCCGCGCTTCCGTGAGTTCGCGATCGCGGGATCGCGTGCGGCCGGCCGCTACTCGAGGGCCCATGAGCCGACCCTGTATCTGAGCTCGTCGGTCGACGGCGTCGAGGCGGCGATGATCGCTCACAAGGACGCGCGGCCGGCGGACTTGGAGATCGTCGAGATCGACGTCGAGGCGTCAGGCATCGTCGACCTGCGCGATGCGGAGAGTCTGGCGACGCTCGGCATCGATCTCGCCGACGCCGTGGCCCCGTGGCAGGACATCGCTGCCGCCGGTGGGAGCCCGTCGTCGTGGGCGGTGCGCGACCGTCTTCTCGAGGCCGGCGCGAACGGTCTGATCGACCCCTCGCGCAAGAAGCCCGGTCTGTGGCACCTGGTGCTCTTCCGCTGGAACGAGGCCGACGCTCCGACCGTGCGCGTGCGCGGCTCCTAGGGGATGAG
Organism: Microbacterium sp.; assembly: GCA_017744855.1. Lineage (GTDB taxonomy): Bacteria > Actinomycetota > Actinomycetes > Actinomycetales > Microbacteriaceae > Microbacterium. Next base: position 58,268 of record JAGIAK010000002.1, on the reverse strand, counting down.
CACGATCTTGCCGTCTGCGGCGTGGGCCTCGACGAGTTCGTGGGCGCGCGCCGCCTCGGCGAGCGGCAGCTCCTGACCCAGCTCGATCACGAAGTCGCCTGCGTCGATCAGCGCGATGGTGGCGGGCAGCGCCTCGGCACGCCAGGCCTGCTCCTGGTCGGTGAGCGGCGTCGGCGAGCCGCCGGAGAACGCGCGGATGCCGAAGGATGCGGCGTCGGGTCCCCGCACGATGGTGGCGATGCGGTCGCGGTCGGCGACGAGGGCGAGCGAGGTCTCGATGGCCTCGTCGGTGCCGGCGCAGTCCAGCGCGACGGTCACGCCGCCCGGCGCTGCGTCGCGCACGCGGTCGAGGAGTCCGTCGCCGTAGGCCACGGGGATCGCGCCGAGTTCGCGCAGCAGGTCGTGCCTGGCTGGACTGGCCGTCGCGATGACGGTCGCGCCCCACGCGACGGCGAACTGCACGGCGGCCTGTCCCACCGAGCCTGAGCCGGCGTGCACGAGCAGCACGTCGCCGTCGGTGACGCCCAGGGACCGCAGGGACTGGTAGGCGGTGCCGGCCGGGATGCCGATGCCCGCGCCCTCGGCAGCTGTGACGCCGTCGGGCAGCGGGGCCAGGTGGGCGACGGGAACCGTCAGGGCCGACGCGTAGGTGCCGAGGGTGTCGCGGATCGCGACCCGGTCGCCCACGGCGAAGCGCTCGACGTCTGAACCCACCTCCTCGATCACGCCGGCACCGTCGAAGCCGACGCCGCGCGGCTCCTCGATCGGCGCCGATGGGCGCTTCCCGCCACGCAGCTTGGCGTCGATCGGGTTCACCCCCGCCGCCTCGATGCGCACGACGACCTCTCCATCGAGGGCGACGGGATCGGGCGTGTCGATGAGGTGCAGGACCTCGGGGGAGCCGAACTCGGTGTACACGATCGCGCGGGCCATGCCTCCAGGCTAATCCCATGCCGGTATTCGCTCGTGGACAGGCGCCTCCGGGCGAGGATGAGGGCGTGACACGACGCACTGCCCGGCTGGCCCTTCCCGTCGCGTTCCTCGCCCTGACCTTCAGCAGCGGCGCCACCATGCTGGCCGTCATGGTGACCGTCGCGTCCGGTCGCTCGGCAGGCTGGGCGGTTCCCGTCGCCGTCCTCTGCGCGTCCGTGCCGCAGATCGTCCTTGCGCCTCTGGCGGCGCCGTTGCTGGACAGGGTCGGGCCGCGCAGGGTCGTCATCGCTTCGACTGCGGCGCAGGCGGCGCTGCTCCTCACCGCAGCTGCGTTTCCGATCATGCCGGTGCTCATCGGCGTGGTCGCCGCGAAATCGGCGGTGTCTGCGCTGGACGGTGCGGCGTTCATGCTCCTCGCCGAGCGTGCCTCGCGGGCAGAGGGCTCGGACACGGCGGCGCGGGCGTTCGCGCGCCTCGACACGGCTCGGCTGATCGGAAGCCTCCTGGGGCCTGCGCTCGGCGGCGTCGTGATGCACCTGATAGGCGTGTCGTGGGTGTTCATGATCGATGCGGTCGCGGTCGGCGCCTGCGGGATCGCGGTCTTCTTCACTCCGCGAGGGGACTTCGGGACGAGCACGGCACCGACCACCTGGTGGCAGCGGGTGCGGGAGGCTCCAGCGCTCCTGTTCCAGAATCCGACCACGCGGGTGGCTCTGGCCGGCCTGTCCACGGCGATCGTCTTCACGTCGTTCTACGCAGTGGCCGAAGTGCTCTACGCGCTCGACGTCCTGGAACTCGATCCCCTCGGCTACGGCGTCCTCAGCCTGTGCTTCGTCATCGGGCGGCTGGTCGGCGCACAAGCGGGCGGACGCGTGACAGTCCAGGCCGCGCCCCGGCTTCTTCTCGCCGCCACCTGCGTCATGGGTATGGGCCTCCTGCTCCCCGGCGTATGGCACTCGGTCATCGCCGCCGGTGCCGGGTTCGCGATCGCCGGTCTCGCGAACGCCACGCAGGTCGCAGCGATCCGTCTCATCGTGATCGGCGCTGTCCCCGACGACCTACGGGGTCGATCGCTCTCCACGATGGCGTCCGTCAATCAGACTGCCGGAGTGCTCGGAACCGCCGCTGCGGCTCCCGTGGTCGCCGGCCTCGGCCCCGCGGGAACACTCGTCCTCGCCGGCGCCGGAACTCTGCTCGTCGGCGTGACGGCCGCGGCGTTCCGGTCACGCAGCGCGCCGCGTCCCGTCAGCGCCCGGCGAGGGCCTTCGTGATGCGCTGCGGCGACACGGGCTGGGCGGTGCCGAGGCGCTGCGCGAACACGCTCACGCGGTACTCCTCCAGCAGCCAGCGCGTCTCCACGAGGGCGGAGGAGGCGTCGCGCGTCAGCGGGATCGTGCCGCCGGCGTCCTCATAGGCCTTCGCCATGCGCTCGTACTCGCTCATGCGCGTGCGGTCCTTGCCCGGCTCGTTCGCGAGCGTCTTCAGCCGGTCGAGCATGCCGTCGAGATAGCGGGGGAAGTGCGCGAGCCGGTCCACGCCGGCGGCCGAGACGAACCCGGGGTGCAGGAGTCCGGCGAGTTGGCCGCGCACGTCGTTCAGCGGGCCGAGCAGAGCGAGAGAGTTCTGCGACTTGATGCCGCGCTCGACCTCTCGGGACTTCGTGAGGATGCGCGCCACCAGTGACACGCAGGCGAACAGCTCGTCGACGAGCGCCGCCGAGACGGCATCGCGCACCCGCGCGAACTCCGCCTCGGTGCGCACGAGCCCGCCGGGGACGGTGCGCTCGATCACGGCGCGGGCGACGGCCGCGCGGCAGTCCTCGATGAGGGCGGCGGCGTTCTGGTACGGCGAGGCGGCGAGGGCGAGCTTCTCCTGGCTGGTCAGGTGCTCCTGCACGTACGACGACGGCGAGGGCACGGCGAGCAGCACGAGGCGCAGCACCCCGTCGCGGGTCGCCGCCGCCGCGGCATCCGCCGTGGACTCGACGCGCACGGCGACGCTCTTGCCCTCGTCGACGATCGCCGGGTACCCGCGCACGACGCCGCCGGCGACGCGCGTGTCGAGCACCTCGGGCAGGTCGCCGAAGGTCCAGGACGTCAGCCCCGACCGCTCGACGGAGCCGGGGGCGGATGCGGCGGCCACGCGGTCCGCGGCATCCTTCCTCCCAGCGGGCCTGGCGCCGCTCACCGAGCGCGCCACGCTGGTGCGCGCGCGGTCGGCGAGCGCAGACTGCAGGGCGCCGAGGTCGCGGTCGGAGCCGACCACCCTGCCGCGCTCGTCCACCGCGCGGAAGTTCATGCGCAGGTGCGCTGGCACACGGTCGTCCTCGAAGTCGGCTGCCGACACGAGCTGGTTCGCGAGGGGCTGGATGAGCCGGGCGAGGGCCTCCTTGAGCGTGCGCTGCGGCATCCCGCCGTGTGTCTCCGGGCCCTGTCCGGCGAGCTCGGCGCCGAATTTGTCGGCCCAGTCTGCCGCGGGTACCACGTGCCGTCTGATGGCCTTGGGGAGCGCGCGCAGCAGACCAGTGACGAGCTCGGCGCGCAGGCCGGGCACCTGCCAGTCGAAGCCGCGGTCCTCGATCTGCGCGAGCAGGGCCAACGGCACGACGACGCTCACGCCGTCATCAACGGCCCCTGGCTCGAACCGGTAGGCGAGCCCGAGCACCTGGTCGCCCTGCGTCCAGCGGGTGGGGAACTCGCTCTGGTCGGCGCTGCTGTCGTCGTCGAGCAGGTCGGCCTCGCGCATCACGAGGAGCTTCGGGTCGGATGCCATGGCACCGCGCCACCACGCCTCGAACGACCGCACGTCGAACACGTCGGCGGGGATGCGCTCGTCGTAGAAGCGGAACACGGCCTCGTCGCCGGCGAGGATGTCGCGGCGGCGCTCCCGCTCCTCGCGCTTCTCGAGCCGGCGGCGCAGCTCGGCGTTGCTGCGCCAGAACGCGCTCACGCGCTTGTCGATGCGGGTCGGGTCCCACTCGCCCTCGACCAGCGCGTGCCGCACGAACAGCTCGCGCGACGCGGCCCTGTCGATGCGGGCGAACTGCACGCGGCGGCGGGCGACGATCTCCACGCCGAACAGCGTCACCTTCTCGAAGGCGACGGCGGCGCCGGCATCCTTCGACCAGTGCGGCTCGCTCACCTGGCGCTTGGCGAGGTCGCCCGCGAGGGACTCCGCCCAGGCCGGGTCGATCGCCGCGACCGTGCGCGCGAAGGTGCGCGAGGTCTCCACGATCTCCGCGGCCATCACGGCGCGCGGGCTCTTCTTGCGCAGGGAGGAGCCGGGGAAGATCGAGAAGCGGATGCCGCGGGCGCCGCGGTACTCGGCGATCTGGCGCTTGCGGTTCTTGGGGTCGTTCGCCCCCTTGCCGGTGTTGCGCTCGTCGACGATGCCGATCTGCGAGAGGAGCCCGGCGAGCAGCGCGCGGTGGATCGCGTCGGGATCTGCGGCGCCGCCGTCTGCCCGCGACCCGCCCTTCGCCGACGAGTCCTTCACGAGCGAGCGCAGCTGCCTGTGCACGTCGAACCACTCGCGCACGCGGACGTAATTCAGGAACTCGCTGCGGCACATGCGGCGGAAGGCGCTGGAACCGAGCTCCCGCTGCTGCTCCCTGAGGTGGTTCCAGAGGTTGAGCAGGGCGAGGAAGTCGCTGGTCGGGTCGGCGAACCGGGCGTGCATGCGGTCGGCGTCGTCGCGCACAGACTGCGGAGCCTCGGCGGAGGGGCGCTCCCTGACGTCCTGAATAGAGAGCCCCGCGACGATCGGCAGCACGTCGTGCGCGACGCCCGTGCGGGAGGCCTCGACGATCATCCGGGCGAATCGCGGGTCCATCGGCATGCGCGCGAGGTCGCGGCCGATGCGGGTGAGGCGTCCGTCGGCCACGGCGCCGAGCTCGGTGAGGAGGTCGAACGCGGCCTTCACGCCCCGCGAATCGGGCGGGGTGAGGAACGGGAACGCGGTGATGTCGCCGAACCCGAGCGACAGCATCTGCAGCACCACGGACGCGAGGGAGGTGCGCAGGATCTCCGGCTCGGTGAACTCGGGGCGCTTCTCGAAGTCGTCCTCGCCGTACAGCCGGATCGCGATGCCGTCGCTGGTGCGGCCAGCGCGACCGGAACGCTGATTGGCGGAGGCCTGGGAGACCGGCTCGATCGGCAGGCGCTGCACCTTGGAGCGGTTGCTGTACCGCGAGATGCGGGCGGTGCCCGTATCGATCACGTACTTGATGCCTGGCACGGTGAGGCTGGTCTCGGCGACGTTGGTCGCGAGCACGACGCGGCGGCGAAGGCCCGCCACCGTCGAACGCTCGAACACGCGGTGCTGCTCGGCCGCGGAGAGCCGTCCGTACAGCGGCAGCACCTCCACCGGTGCGGTCTGCGACCGGTACGCGCTGCGCACGGCATCCGCCGCGTCGCGGATCTCGGCCTCGCCGGGAAGGAACACGAGCACGTCGCCGGGGGCCTCGCGGTCGAGCTCGCGCAGCGCCGCGACGATCTCGGCGACCTCGTCCTCCTCCTCGGTCTCCTCGGTGCGCGCGCGGTACCGGATCTCCACGGGGTACGTGCGGCCGGACACCTCGATGATGGGCGCCGGCGTGCCGTCTGCGGCGGCGAAGTGGGCCGCGAAGCTCTCCGGGTCGATCGTCGCCGAGGTGATGATCACCTTGAGGTCGGGGCGCTCCGGCAGGATGCGGGCCAGGTACCCGAGCAGGAAGTCGACGTTGAGCGAGCGCTCGTGGGCCTCGTCGATGATGATCGTGTCGTAGCGGCGCAGCAGCCGGTCGCGGTGGATCTCGTTGAGCAGGATGCCGTCGGTCATCAGCGCGATGCGCGTCTGATCGGACACCTGATCCGTGAAGCGCACCTTGTAGCCGACGAGCCCGCCGAGCTCGACCCGCAGCTCCTCGGCGACGCGCTCGGCGATCGTGCGCGCGGCGAGGCGGCGCGGCTGGGTGTGCGCGATGTGCTCGCGGCCGAGCTCCAGGCAGATCTTCGGCAGCTGCGTGGTCTTGCCCGAGCCCGTGGCGCCGGCGACGATCACGACCTGGTTGTCGCGGATCGCGGCGGCGATCTCGTCCCGCGCCGCGCTGACGGGCAGCTCAGGGGGATAGGCGATCACGGGAGAGGACATAGCCCTCCATCGTATGCCGACACCGGGTCCATGCGATGACCCGGATGCACCATCGGCCGGCGAGACGTGCCCGACCCGTACGATTCATCGGGTGAAGAGAGTGCAGCGGTGGTTCCGCGAGTTCGGTCGTCCGCCGCGGGTCCTCGGCCTCGACATCGCGCGCGGCCTGGCGATCCTCGGCATGGCCGGCGCCCACATCGGCGAGACGGGCGCGCTCGATCTGCTCGACCCCTCGACGTGGTCGGCGCTCGTGCACGGTCGGTCCTCGATCCTCTTCGCCGTGCTGGCGGGGGTGTCGATCGCGCTGATGACGGGGCGCACGGAGCCGCCGGCGCCGGAGCGCGTGCCCGGCATCCGGCTGAACCTCGTCGGACGCGGCGCCGCGATCTTCCTCATCGGCCTCGGGCTGGAGATGCTCGGCACCCCGATCGCGGTGATCCTCACGCTCTACGGCCTGCTGTACGTCGCGGTCATCCCGTTCCTGCGCTGGCGGCCGTGGCAGCTCCTCACCGCGGCGGCGGCGCTGGCTCTGCTGGGGCCGGTCCTGCTCGCGCTGCTCACCGCGCTGACGCTGCATCCCTACGCAGAGGGCATCGGCTTCGTGCTCTACGGCTCCTACCCGATCACGGTGTGGCTCGCGTTCGTGCTGGGCGGGATGGCGCTGGGGCGGATGCGCGTCGCCGACACCGCGACGGCGCTCGTGACCTTCGGGGTCGGCGTCGGGCTCATGGTGGTCGGCTACGGGCTGGGCCTCGTCGGCGCGCTGGCCGGCGTTCCCACGGTCGTCGACGGGGCGACGTGGGCGCCGCCGAGCGGCTGGTCCGGATATCCGAAGGCGCTGTCCGATGCCGATCCGGTCGGCTCGATGCTCGCCGCGCTGTTCGCCTCCGAGCCGCACTCGGGGGGAACGGCGGAGATCCTCGGCTCCGGCGGCTTCGTGCTCGTCGTCATAGCGCTGTGCCTGCTGCTCAGCCGTCCGCTGCGATGGATCCTGCTGCCGCTGGGTGCGTTGGGATCCATGCCGCTGTCGGCATACACCCTGCATGTCGTCTCGGTGGCGCTCATCGGCGGGCCGGGAGGCTTCTTCCAGAGCAACGCGTTCTGGGGGGTGACGGCGGTCGTGCTGTTCGTCGTGGCGACCGTGTGGTCGATGTTCGTCGGGCGCGGACCGTTGGAGCGGCTGGTGGGCAGGGCGGCGACTGCGATGGCCACGCCGCCCAGAGCGGCGGCGGCCGTCCCTCAGGAGTGAGCGGGGAGGGGTGCGTCGCTTCGGGTCCGACGCACTCCGCCCCGCGGTCTCTGTCTCAGAGGCGGCTCAGAAGTGCGTGCCGCCGTCGATGCGCACCTCGGTGCCGGTGATGAACGCGCCGTCCTCGCTGGCGAGCATCGCGACGACCCCGGCGACGGACTCCGGACCGGCGAAGCCCTGGCCGATGGCCGGCGCGAGCTTCATGAACAGGCTCATGTCGGCGTCCTCGGGGAGACCGGGGCCGCGGCTCTGCCCGCTCTGGCCGGAGCCGTCGGTCATTCCCGACGAGATCGATCCGGGCTGCACGGCCGTGAAGCGGATGCCGCTCTTGGCGTACTCGGCGGCGAGGGCGTGGGTCATCGACTGCACGCCGCCCTTGCTGGCCGCGTAAGCCGCCATGTAGGGGTGCGCGAAGCCCGCGGAGGTGGAGCTGAAGTTCACCACGGCGGCTGACGTGCCTTCGCGCAGCGCGGGGATGGCCTCGCGGATCACGAGGAAGGTGCCGACGAGGTTCACGCGGATGATCCGCTCGAACTGGTCGAGGGTCGTCTCGTGCGTGTGCGAGGAGCGCAGGATGCCGGCGGCGTTGACGAGCACGTCCAGCCCGCCCAGCGCCTCGACGGCGCTCGCGACGCCGGCGCGCACCGAGGACTCGTCGCCGATGTCCATGGTGACGGTGGTGAGCTTCGCGGCGAGGTCGCCCGCCTTCGCGACGGTGTCCTCGAGGCCGGCCGCGCTGACGTCGGCGGCGACGACGCTGCCGCCTTCGCGCAGCATCCGCAGCACGGTGGCCTGGCCGATGCCCGATCCGCCGCCCGTGACGAGCGCCCGACGTCCTTCATAGCGATTCATGATCATCCCTTCGTCGATGTGATCAATGGGCAGGATATGCCTATCTGGCACGTTGTGCCACTCAGGCTCAACCTGACATGCGCAGCGCGTATTCCCGTACCCTGGAACCGTGCAGACGCAGACCCTCACCGAGCGACGCCGGGCGGCCACCGAGCGCGAGATCGCCGTGGCGGCCGCCGCCCTGTTCGCCGAGCACAGCGTGGCGCAGGTCACCGCCGAGCAGATCGCGGCGCGCGCGGGGATCTCGGTGCGCACCTTCTACCGCTACTTCCCGCGCAAAGAGGATGCGATCGCCCCGATCCTCACCGCCGGCGCTGCGCGGTGGCAGGCCGCGTTCGCCGAGGCCGGCGACGGCCCGCTGCGCACGCGCATCCCCCGGGTGATCGCCGCCCAGCTCGGTGCGCAGAATCCCGCAGATCTCGACACGATGCGCGCGCTGCTGCGGGGTGTGGAGACGGATGCCGAGCTGCGCGACGTGTGGCTGCGCGTGAACGACGACTCGGAGCGTCGGCTGCGGGAGATCCTGCGCGACCGCGGTGTCGCGGCCCTCGACTCGCGGATCATCGCGGCCGTGTCGACGGACGCGATCCGCATCGCGCTGGAGCAGTGGGCGGCCGAGCCGGACGGACCGCGACCTGACGCGATCGCGGTTGATGTCTTCGCGAGTCTGTCGGCGGGTGTCTCCGGCCTCGACGTCGGCGGGCGGTCATAGGCTGGGACCATGACCATTCCTTCTCTCGAACTGAACGACGGCCACTCCATCCCCCAGCTCGGCTACGGCGTCTTCAAGGTGCCGCCGGCGGAGACCGAGAAGGCGGTCAGCGAGGCGCTGGAGATCGGCTACCGCCACATCGACACGGCGGCGATCTACGGCAACGAGGAGGGCGTGGGCGCTGCCATCGCTGCTTCCGGCATCCCGCGTGACGAGCTGTTCGTCACCACCAAGCTCTGGAACGACCGTCACCATGGAGAGGAACCCCGCGCCGCGATCGACGAGAGCCTCGGCAAGCTCGGACTCGAGCAGGTCGATCTGTACCTCGTGCACTGGCCGACCCCCGCGAAGGACGACTACGTCCACGCGTTCGCGAAGCTCGTCGAGCTGCGCGACGCCGGCCTCACCCGCAGCATCGGCGTCTCCAACTTCCTCGTGCCGCACCTCGACCGCGTGCTCGCCGAGACCGGCGTCACCCCTGCCGTGAACCAGATCGAACTGCACCCCGCCTACCAGCAGCGCGATGTGGTCGCGTGGGCCGCCGACCACGGTGTGCGCATCGAGGCGTGGGGACCGCTCGGTCAGGGCAAGTACGACCTGTTCGGTGTGCCGGCAGTGGCGGATGCCGCGGCTGCGCACGGCGTCACCCCTGCGCAGGCGGTGCTGCGCTGGCACCTGCAGAAGGGCAACATCGTGTTCCCGAAGTCGGTGCGCGCCGAGCGTCTCCGTGAGAACCTCGACGTCTTCGGCTTCGAACTGACGGACGCCGAGATCGCGGCGATCGACGCGCTCGACCCGCTCGACGGCTCAGGCCGCGTGGGGTCGCACCCGAACGACGTGAACTGAGTCCTTCTCGTTCCTTGCATGACGCCCCGTGTCGCCCCTCGCGACACGGGGCGTCGTCGCGAGTACCTTCGACCGCATGACTGCTGCCTACCGCGTCGTCGCCGTGTCCGGATCCCTGCACGAGCCGAGCAAGACGACCGCCCTCGTCCGGGCCATCGCCGCCGCCGTGGCGGAGCGCGCCGAGGTCTACGTGCAGCTGATCGAGCTCACCGACATCGGGCCGGAGCTCGCCGGGGCGCTGCGGCGGGATCACCTGCCGGAGCGCGTGGAGGAGCAGCTGCGCGCGATCGAGACCGCCGACCTCCTGATCGTCGGCAGCCCCGTGTACCGGGCCTCGTTCACCGGCCTCTTCAAGCACCTGTTCGACTTCGTGGGGCAGTACGAGCTCGTCGGCAAGCCGGTGCTGCTGGCCGCGACGGGCGGAGGCGAACGGCACGCCCTCATCATCGAGCACCAGCTGCGCCCGCTGTTCGCGTTCTTCCAGGCGCTCACCCTGCCGCTGGGCGTGTACGCGAGCGACACCGACTTCGACGGATACGAGATCGCGTCCGACGTGCTGCGGTCGCGCATCGCGCTCGCGGCAGAGCGTGCGCTGCCCCTTGTCGGCTACGCGGCGACCCGACCGGTGGATCTCCTCGTCGGCTGAGCGCCCATGCCTCGTGCACGCGGCGTAGCGTGAGGGCATGACCAACCGGCTCGCCGACACGCTCAGCCCCTACCTGCGCGCCCACGCCGACAACCCCGTGGACTGGTACCCCTGGGGGCCGGAGGCGTTCGCTGAGGCCGAGCGGCGCGATGTGCCGCTGCTGATCTCGATCGGCTACTCGACGTGTCACTGGTGCCATGTGATGGCTCGGGAATCGTTCGCCGACGTCGAGACGGCGGCGACCGTCAACGAGGGCTTCGTCGCCGTCAAGGTCGATCGCGAAGAGCATCCCGACGTCGACGCCGCGTACATGGCCGCGGCATCCGCGTTCACGCAGAACCTGGGTTGGCCGCTCACGGTGTTCACGACACCGCGCGGGCGCACGTTCTACGCCGGAACGTACTGGCCGCCCGTGCCGCGCGAGCCGATGCCCTCGTTCCGCCAGGTGCTCGCCGCCGTCGGCGAGGCGTGGGCCGAACGTCGCGCACAGGCTGAGGAGTCCGCCGATGCGGTGTCCGATGCGCTGGCGCGTGCGGCGGAGGCGACGCCGTCTGAGCTGCCGACCGGCGCGGACCTCGTCGCCGCGGCCGAGGCCATCGCCGAGCGGGAGGACCGGACGTTCGGAGGTTTCGGCGGAGCTCCGAAGTTCCCCGTCGCGACGACGCTGTCTTTCCTGCACGCGCCTGTGGTGCGGGTCACGGCTCCGGACGCCGCGGCATCCGCCGATCGTGCGCTGGCTGCCATGATGGCGAGCGGTCTCCGCGACGAGGACGGCGGCTTCTTCCGCTATGCCACGCAGCGCGACTGGACCGTGCCGCACTACGAACGGATGCTGACCGACAACGCGCAGCTGCTCTCGGTCGCCCTCGGGGCGCGAGACGCGGACACCGCTCGCGGCATCGCGCGCTTCCTCCTGGCGACGCTGCGCCGAGACGGTGGCGGGTTCGGCGCCGCGCAGGACTCGGAGTCGGTGATCGATGGGGAGCGCAGCGAGGGCGGCTACTACCTGCGTCCGGTATCGGAGCGCGGCGGACTCGAGCCCCCGGCGGTCGACGGCAAGGTCATCACCGGGTGGAACGGTCTCGCGATCGGCGCCCTGGCTCGGGCGGGTGCGGCGCTCGGCGAACCGGGGTGGGTGTCGGCAGCGGCTGAGGCCGCGGGGTACGTGCTGCGGACGAACAGGGGAGCGGACGGCGGTCTCGCGCGGGCGTCCCTCGACGGCGAGGCCTCCGGCGCATCGGCCACGGGATCCGATCTCGCCCTGCTCGCCGACGGCCTGTTCGCGCTCGCCGCGGCGTCGGGGGAGTCTGCGTGGGCCGTCACGGGACGGGAGCTCCTCGACCGTGCGCTCGACGGTGTCGGGGGCGATCCGCTGCTCGTCGCGCAGGGGATCGCGCCCGCTCCCGATCAGACCGACGGCGACCTGCCGTCCGATGCGGCGGCGGTCGCCCTCGCCGCCCTCTCGGCGTGGCACCTCGGCGCCGGGGATCGCTACCGCGCAGCGGCGGAGGATGCGGTGCGCACGCACGCGGCCCGCGCCCTCGCGCAGCCGTTCGCGCACGGCAGCCTGCTGCGCGCGGCCGCGGATCTCGTAGGGGCGCCGCGGCAACTGGTGGTGGTGACGGAGAACAGGAGTGGCGCGCTGGCCCGGGCCGCGGCCGTCGCAGATGCCGATGTGATCGCCGTCGTCACCCCCGCCCAGTCGCGGGCGTTCGCGGAGGCCGGATTCGCGCTGTTCGAGGGCAAGGCCGAGGCGCCGGAGAGCGCGTTCGACTGCAGGGCGTTCGTCTGCCGCCTCCCGACTGCCGATCCGGGCGCGATTGCGCGAGAGCGCTGACTCAGCGGGCGTTGCGGGGGTGCTGCGATGCCGTGCGCTCGGTGCCGCGACGGTAGTTCCCCGTGACCTTCGCCATCAGCAGCTGCGGGTCGCCGTGCTCGACATCCGCGAGGAACTGCGCCGCCCGTGCCCCGCGCAGCACGGTCGCCGCGCGTCCGTGGTGACGGATGACCACGTCGTCGCCCCGCACGGCGAACTCGAACCCGGATGGCGCGCCCATGCCGAGATCGTAGCCGCCGTCACGGGTTCTCGAGCAACGGGATCTACCGACTGCTGTGCAGTCTGCATAGTGATTCAGGGAAACCACCCGCTCGGTTGCGCGCGATGCGCAGGGAATCGTGAACCGATTGCCCAGTCGCGGCATCCGGTCTAGTCTGGCCCGGCCCCTCCGATTCACAGCAAGGATGCTCTGACCGATGACACTTCACACCCGTGCAGGACTCGAGGCCGTCCCCGCCTACCGTCAGGGGCGTTCCGCTCCCGCCGGGGCGTCGAAGCTCTCGTCGAACGAGTCGCCGCACGCTCCGCTCCCGTCTGTCGTCACCGCGGTGCAGGAGCGGCTCGGCAGCATCCACCGCTATCCCGACATGAGCGCCTCCGCGCTGCGCGACGATCTCGCCGCACGATACGGGGTCGACCCGTCGCTCATCACCGTCGGCGCAGGTTCCGTCGAACTGGCCGCCCAGCTCATCCACGCCGTCGCCGGCGAGGGCGACGAGGTCATGTTCGCGTGGCGCTCCTTCGAGGCGTACCCGTCGCTGGTGCGCATCGCCGGCGCGACGCCCGTGGCTGTGCCGCTGAACGCCGAGCACGCACACGATCTCGACGCGATGCTCGCCGCGATCACCCCGCGAACCCGTGCCATCTTCGTCTGCAACCCGAACAACCCCACCGGCACCGTCGTCACGGCGGCCGAGCTGGAGGGCTTCGTGGCCGCCGTGCCGCACGACGTCCTCGTCGTGATCGACGAGGCCTACGTGCACTTCGACCGCACCGACAGCTACGGTGCGGGCATCGAGCTGTTCCGACGGCATCCGCACGTCGCCGTGCTGCACACGTTCTCCAAGGCGTACGGTCTGGCGGGTCTCCGGATCGGCTACGCGATCTCCCCGCTGGAGGTCGCCGAGAACCAGCGCAAGGTGGCGGTGCCGTTCGGCGTCACCGACCTGGCCCAGGCGGCGGCCAGGGCCTCGCTGGATGCCGAGGACGAGCTTGCCGTGCGCATCGAGGAGGTGGTCGCGCAGCGGAACCGTCTTCGAGACCTGCTCATCGACGCCGGCTGGCCGGCCGTCGCCTCTCAGGCCAACTTCGTGTGGGTGCCGGCCGGTGAGCGCACCGACGAGCTGGAGGCGCTGCTGCGCGAGGGCGGCGTGATCACGCGGGCCTTCCCGGGGGAGGGCGTGCGCATCTCCTCGGGCAGCGTCGTGGACATCGACCGCGTCGCCGCCGCTCTCGTGCGCGAGGAGGTGTCCGCATGACCGAGGTGCCGCTGACCACCACCACGACCAAGGGCCTGCACCCCGGTCTCACCCGCCGCCAGATCTCCATGATGGGACTCGGTGGCGCGATCGGCGCCGGGCTGTTCGTCGGCTCGGGTGAGGGCGTCGGCATCGCCGGCCCCGCCGTGCTCGTCTCGTACCTCGTCGCCGGCGGCATCGTCGTGCTCGTCATGGCGATGCTCGCCGAGATGGTGGCTGCGCGTCCCAGCTCTGGCGCCTTCAGCTCCTACGCCCAGAAGGCGATGGGTCGCAGCGCCGGCAGCGCGGTCGGGTGGCTGTACTGGATCCAGCTCGTCGTCGTGATCGCCGCAGAGGCCACGGGCGCCGGCGGCATCGTCGCGAAGTGGGTGCCTGGCATCCCTGCCTGGGCGTGGGTGCTCGTCTTCGTCGCCGCGCTCACCGTCGTGAACCTCTTCGGCGTGCGCAACTACGGCCGCTTCGAGTTCTGGTTCGCCGCGATCAAAGTCGCGGCCATCATCGCGTTCCTCGTCGTCGGCGTGTGCGCGATCGTCGGTCTCATCCCCGGCGTCGCCGCGACCGGCGTGACGAACCTCGTCGACCACGGCGGCTTCGCGCCGAACGGGATCACCGGCATCGCGGCGGCCCTCCTCATCGTGGTCTTCGCCTTCGGCGGCACCGAGGTCGTGGCGATCGCCGCCGCCGAGTCCGACGACCCCTCGCGCAACATCCGCCGCATCGTGCGCGAGGTGCTGGTGCGCATCCTCATCTTCTACGTCGGCTCCATCTTCGTGATCGTGGCCGTGCTGCCGTGGAACGACCCGGCGGTGAAGGCCGGACCCTTCTCGGCGGTGCTGGACACGCTGAAGATCCCCGGGGTGGGGCTGGTCATGGACCTCATCGTCGTGGTGGCGTTGCTGTCGGCCATGAACGCGAACATCTACGGCGCCTCGCGCATGGCCTTCTCGCTCGGCGAGCGCGGTCTCGCGCCGCTCGCGGCGACGAGAACGAGTGCCAAGGGCGTGCCCTACGTCGCCGTGCTCGCGTCCGTCGCGTTCGGCTTCGTCACCGTCGCGCTGAACTGGGCGTTCCCCGATACGGTGCTGCCCGCTCTGCTGAATGTCGTCGGCTCCACGCTGCTGGTCATCTGGACGTCGACGGCGCTCGCGCAGATCATCCTGCGCCGCCGCGCCGACCGCGCGGGCGAGGCGATGCCGATGCGCATGTGGGGGTTCCCGTGGCTGTCGTGGCTGTGCCTCGCGCTGCTGGCGGGTGTCGTCGCGCTCGCCATGATCGACCCGGCCGCTCGCACGCAGCTGCTGCTCACGCTCGCCCTGATGGCGGTGCTGCTGGTCGTCGCGCGTCTCACGCGCGGGGTCTCCAGGCCCGGCGTGGCGAAGGAGTAGCGTGCGCATCGACCGCCTCGACGCGGAGCTGATCCGGCTGCTCACCGAGGAGCCGCAGCTGCCGCTGCTGGAGTGCGCGCGGCGGCTGGGCATCGCCCGCGGCACGGCGACCAGTCGCCTGGCCCGCCTGCACGAGGGCGGGGTGATCGAGGCGATCGTGCCGCGCATCGACCCCGCCGGGTTCGGGTACGGGGTCGTGGCCTTCTGCCTCGTCGAGATCGATCAGAAGGTCGGTCACGACGAGGTCGCGGTCGCGCTCGCCGACGCGGTGCCGGAGATCGTCGACATGCACACCGTCACCGGGGCCAGCGACATGCAGCTGCGGCTGGTGGCGCGCGACGCCACGCAGCTGCAGGAGGTGCTCGATCGTGTGGCGCTGGTGCCGGGCGTCGCGCGCACGGCCTCGTCGATCGCGATGCGCACGCACCTGCAGGGGCGGGTGCTGCCGCTGGTCGAGCACGTCGCCGCGGAGCACCAGGAGGGCTAGATCCAGCCCGGCAGCCAGTTGTGGATCAGCCAGAACTCGTAGGGCACGCTCATCCCCGTCCACACGGGGTAGAAGAACGCCGACACGAGCACGGCGACCGCGAGGAACACGATCACCGTGCGCTCGCCGGACTGGCGGCGGTACAGCGGGTCCTCCCGTCGCCCGGCGATCACCCGTAGCGTCACGGCGAGGGCGATCACGAGGAACGGCGCCATCGCGACGGTGTAGAACTGGAAGATCGTACGCTCGGGGAACATCAGCCACGGCAGGTACGTGGCCGCCAGCCCGATGAGCGGGTACGTCAGGGCGGGGTCGATCGGCTGTCTGCGCACCCATGCCCGCACGAGCCGATACACGAGGTAGACGGCGGCCGCGACGCCGGCGTACCAGATGAGCGGGTTGGGGATGCTGGAGATCACCGCGATGCAGTGATCGGTGCCGCAGTCCTTCGGGTCGGAGCTGACCCAGACCGCCGTCGGGCGCAGCAGGAAGGGCCACTCCCACGCGGGGCTCGCGTAGGGGTGTCCGCTGGTGAGCCCGACGTGGAAGTTGAGCATCGCCTGGTGGTACTTCCACAGCGACACGAAGGGGTTCGGGTTCAACTGCCGGTCGTAGCCGCCTGCGGTGACCAGCCATCCCGTCCAGCTCACGACGTAGACGAGGGCCGCAGGCACCACCATCAGCAGGAACGACACGGGACCCTGACGGAAGACGGCGTCGGTCGGCCACAGCACCACGCCGGCGCGGCGCCGGGCGAGAGCATCGGTGACGACGACGTACAGTCCGAACGCGGCCAGGGCGTACAGGCCTGACCACTTCACGGCTGATGCGGCGCCGAACGCGAGGCCGGCGGCGATCAGCCAGGGGCGCGCCCACAGCACAGGACCCGCCATGGGGTCGGGGGCGTCGTCGTCGCGTCTGCCGATCAGGGGCAGCGCCCTGTCGCGGTCGTAGAGCACGAACAGCGCGCCGAGCAGGATGAAGAAGGTGAGCGGGCCGTCGAGGAGCGCGGTGCGGCTCAGCACGATGCTGAGGCCGTCGATCGCGAGGAGGGTGCCGGCGACGGTCGCGACGACCACGGAGCCGGTGAGCTTGCGTGCGATGAGGTAGGTGAGCAGCACGGCGCCGGTGCCGAGCAGAGCCGTCGCGATGCGCCAGCCGACGCTGTTGTCCGGTCCGCCGATCGCCATGCCGAGCGCGATCAGCCACTTGCCGAGCGGCGGGTGCACGATGAAGGCGCCCTTGGCGTCGAGCGGGAGCTGCTGCAGCGTGACGAAGGCGTCGTTCGCGTTCTCGCCCCACGTGCCCTCGTAGCCGAGCGTCCACAGCGACCAGGCGTCCTTGACGTAGTAGGTCTCGTCGAACGCGAGCTGGTGCGGGTGGCCGAGGTTGACCAGGCGCAGCACGGCGGCGAGCAGGGTGACCACGAGCGGGGCGAACCAGCGGATGGCGCGCCCCCAATCGGCGCTCAGCAGGATGCGGTCGCGCAGCTGTCCGTAGCGCGTGAGGCGCTCGTCGGGCGCCGGCAGCAGCGGCTGGGGTTCGGTCACCGGTACAGCCTAGACAACCCGCCTAGGCTGGACGTGTGATCATCCTCGCCGCCACGCCCATCGGAAATCTCGGCGACGCGTCACGCCGCCTGATCGAGGTGCTGGAGAACGCCGAGGTCGTGGTCGCCGAGGACACCCGCACCACCGGGCGACTGCTGCAGGCCCTGCAGATCGCCAACCGGCCGCGCCTGATCGCCCTGCACGATCACAACGAGAAGCAGAAGGCGGCCGAGCTGGCGGCGCTGGCGATCGAGCAGGACATCGTGATCGTGAGCGACGCGGGGATGCCGGCGATCAGCGACCCCGGGTACGGGCTGGTGGCGGAGGCTGTGGCGCAGGGCGTGACCGTGACCGCGATCCCCGGGCCGAGCGCCGTGCTGATGGCGCTCGCGATCTCGGGCCTGCCCACCGACCGGTTCACGTTCGAGGGGTTCCTGCCGCGCAAGCCGGGGGAGCGGCGCAGCGCACTGCGGGCGCTGGCCGCCGAGCCGCGGACCATGGTGTTCTTCGAGTCGCCGTCCCGTCTGGCTTCCTCTCTGGTCGACATGGGCGCGGCGTTCGGCGACGCGCGACGGATCGCCGTGTGCCGTGAGCTCACCAAGTTCTACGAGGAGGTGCGCCGCGGCACCGCCTCCGAGCTCGCCGCGTGGGCCGCCGACGGCGTCAAGGGCGAGATCGTCGTCGTGGTCGAGGGAGCGCCGCGTCGGGAGGCCTCCGCCGACGACGCGCTGGCCCAGGTGCAGGCGCTCGTGGCCTCCGGCATCCGTCTGAAGGACGCCGCCTCCGAGGTCGCAGGGCTCACCGGACTCTCGTCACGCGATCTGTACCAGGCGGCGCTCGCCGCCCGAACCTCCTGATCTCCTTTCGCGTCACCGGGTCCTTCGGGGGCGATGTGCGCGTAGCCTCGGTTCATGACGCGTGAGCGGACACGGGGCGGCGCGAGGCCGGGAGTGCTCGGCATCGTCTCCGTGCTGCTGGGTGCAGGCCTCGGCGAGCTCGTCGCGGCGTTCCTGCTCCCCGAGGCGAGTCCGTTCGCCGCGGTCGGGGGTGCGCTGATCGATGCGGCTCCGCCCTGGGCGAAGGACACCGCGATCGCATGGTTCGGCACGGGCGACAAGGCGGCCCTGCTCGTCGGCATCGCGGTGGTGCTCGTCGCGGTCTCATTCGGAGCGGGGATGCTGGAGCGGCGGCGACCACCGTTCGGCGCCGTCGTCATCGCGCTTCTCGGCGTCATCGGCGCGGTGATCGCCGTGGTGCGTGCGGATGGCGCGCCCGTCGCAGCGATCCCCTCCCTCGTCTCCGGCGTCGTCGGCGCGATGACCGTACGCGCCCTCGTCGGGCTGGGGGAGACCGCGTCGCAGGGGCCGGTGGCCGCCCCTGAACGCCGCAGGTTCCTCGTCTGGACGGCCGTCGCCACGGCATCCGGGCTCATCGCCATCGCGGTGTCGAACGTCGCACGCACGGCCGCGCAGAGCATCGAGGCGTTGCGTACCGCGATCCGTCTCCCGCGACCCGCCACAGCGGCGGCTCCCGTTCCCGCCGGCGCGGAGCTGGAGATCCCTGGACTCGCGCCCGTCGTCACCCCGAACGCCGATTTCTACCGCATCGACACCGCCCTCGTCGTTCCGCAGGTCGATCCGAAGACCTGGTCGCTGCGCGTGCACGGCATGGTCGCGCGCGAGGTCGTGCTGACGTGGGACGAGCTCGTCGCCTCCCCGCTGCAGGAGGCCGACGTCACGCTCGCGTGCGTCTCGAACACGGTGGGCGGCGACCTCATCGGCAACGCCAGGTGGCTCGGTCTGCCGGTGCGCGAGATCCTCGCCAGGGCTGGGGTCGACGCGGATGCAGACATGGTGCTGTCGACGTCGATCGACGGCTTCACCGCATCCACTCCGATCGAGGCGCTCACCGACGACCGCGACGCGCTGCTCGCGATCGGCATGAACGGAGAGCCGCTGCCGATCGAGCACGGCTTCCCCGTGCGGCTCGTCGTTCCCGGACTCTACGGCTACGTGTCGGCGACGAAGTGGGTCACGGAGTTGGAGGTCACGCGCTTCGACCGCGCGACGGCGTACTGGACGACCAGGGGCTGGTCCGAGCGCGGGCCGATCAAGCTGCAGTCGCGCATCGACGTGCCGCGCGGATCGGCGCCGGCCGGCGACACGGTGATCGCGGGTATGGCGTGGCAGCAGCACGTCGGCGTCCGGGGCGTCGAGGTGCGCGTCGACGGGGGTGCATGGCGACCCGCGACGCTCGCGTCGGCCATCTCCGACGACACCTGGGTGCAGTGGAGCATCCCCTGGACGGCCGAGAGCGGATCGCACGACATCGAGTGCCGTGCGATCGGCGCGGACGGCACGGCGCAGACGGATGCCGTCGCCCCGCCGGCGCCCGACGGCGCGACCGGTTGGCACCGGATCACCGTCTCGGTCTCCTGAGCTCCGTCACGGTGTCCCGATCGGCGTAACCACCCCCGGCGCGCCGCCTAGAATCGACCTATGCCCGCAGGCGAATCGTTCTACATCACCACGCCCATCTACTACCCGTCCGACGTGCCCCACATCGGTCACGGGTACACGTCGGTGGCGGTCGACGCGCTCGCGCGCTGGCACCGTCAGGGCGGCGACGACACCTGGATGCTCACGGGCACTGACGAGCACGGTCAGAAGATGCTGCGTGCGGCCGCTGCGAACAACGTCACCCCGCAGGAGTGGGTCGACAAGCTCGTCAGCGAGGCCTGGTTCCCGCTGCTGAAGACCCTCGACGTGGCGAACGACGACTTCATCCGCACCACGCAGGAGCGGCACGAGGAGCGCGTCAAGAAGTTCGTGCAGGCGATCTACGACCGCGGCTACATCTACGCCGGCGAGTACGAGGCGCTGTACTGCGTGGGTTGCGAGGAGTTCAAGCCCGAGTCCGAGATCCTCGACGGCACCGGTCCGTTCGAGGGGCTCAAGGTCTGCGCCATCCACTCCAAGCCGCTGGAGCTGCTGCAGGAGAAGAACTACTTCTTCAAGCTCAGCGAGTTCCAGGACCGCCTGCTCGAGCTCTACAAGACCGAGCCCGACTTCATCCGCCCCGAGTCCGCCCGCAACGAGGTCGTCTCGTTCGTGCGCCAGGGGCTGAAGGACCTCTCCATCTCCCGCTCGGCGTTCGACTGGGGCATCGAGGTGCCGTGGGACAGCTCGCACGTCATCTACGTGTGGGTCGACGCGTTGCTCAACTACGCGACGGCCGTCGGCTACGGCGACGACGAGGCGACCTTCGAGCGCCGCTGGCCGGCGTACCACGTGGTGGGCAAGGACATCCTGCGCTTCCACGCGGTGATCTGGCCGGCGATGCTGATGGCTGCGGGCGTCGAGGTGCCCAAGGGCGTGTTCGCACACGGCTGGCTGCTCGTCGGCGGCGAGAAGATGTCGAAGTCGAAGCTCACCGGCATCGCGCCGACCGAGATCACCGACGTCTTCGGCTCCGACGCGTACCGCTTCTACTTCCTGTCGGCGATCGCCTTCGGGCAGGACGGCTCGTTCTCCTGGGAGGACCTCTCGGCCCGCTACCAGGCCGAGCTCGCCAACGGCTTCGGCAACCTCGCCTCGCGCACGACCGCGATGATCGAGAAGTACTTCGAGGGCATCGTGCCGCCGCCGGCCGAGTACACCGAGAGGGACCTCGAGATCCAGCGGATCGTCGCGGATGCCGCCACGAACGCGGATGCCGCGATCGAGCAGTTCCGCATCGACGAGGCGATCTCGTCGATCTGGACCATCGTCGACGCACTGAACGGCTACATCACCGAGAACGAGCCGTGGGCGCTGGCCCGCGACGAGGACCAGCGCGCGCGCCTCGGCACCGTGCTGTACACGTGCGCCGAGGGCCTGCGGGCGCTGGCCGTGCTGCTCTCGCCGGTGATGCCGCAGTCCACCGAGAAGCTCTGGATCGCGCTCGGCGCGGCGGAGACGCTCGGGCGCCTGCAGGACCAGCCGATCCGCGAGGCCGGCGGCTGGGGCGTGCTGCGCCCCGGCACCAGCGTCAACGGCCTCGCGCCGCTGTTCCCCCGCGTGGAGTCGACTGCGTGAGTTCGTTTCGTCTCGCTTCGCTCGCTCAACGACCGGGGTGTGCGGGGCGGGGCGTTTCGTCTCGCTTCGCTCGCTCAACGGCCGGGGTGTGCGGGCGGGGCGTTTCGTCTCGCTTCGCTGGCTCAACGGCCGGGGTGTGCGGGCGGGGGCGTTTCGACTCGCTTCGCTCGCTCAACGGGCGGGGTGTGCGGGCGGGCGTTTCGACTCGCTTCGCTCGCTCAACGACCGGGTGTGTGCGGGGTCGGGCGTTTCGGCTCGCTCGCTCAACGGGCGGGGTGTGCGGGGCGGGTGGGGCGGTCGTTGAGCGACGAGCGAAGCGAGGAGTCGAAACGTGATGGCTGACACGTATGTCCAGTCCCGGTCAAGCGACGGGCGCAAGGATCTGCGGTACCCCGCGGCTCCCGAGCCCCTCGCCGTGCCGGTCTACGACAACCACGCGCACCTGGAGATCCTCGACGGCGACGAGCCGCTGTCGCTCTCGGAGCAATTGGACCGTGCTCAGGCCGTCGGGATCGCTGGCGTCGTGCAGGCCTCGGGTGACATCGAGTCCTCGCGGTGGGCGGTGGAGGCCGCGGCCTCCGATCCCCGCGTGCTCGCCGCCGTGGCGATCCACCCCAACGACGCGCCGACGTACGCCGAGCAGGGCCGCCTCGACGAGGCGATCGCGGTGATCGACGAGCTCGCCGCGCACCCCCGCACGCGCGCGATCGGCGAGACGGGCCTGGACTTCTTCCGCACGGAGCCGGATCGTCGCGCCCCGCAGTTCGCGTCGTTCGAGGCGCACATCGCCCTGGCGAAGAAGCACGGCATCGCGATGCAGATCCACGACCGCGACGCCCACGACGCCGTGCTGGAGACGCTGACGCGCGTCGGTGCACCGGAGAAGACGGTGTTCCACTGCTTCTCCGGCGACGACGCGATGGCGCGGGTCTGCGCCGACGCCGGCTATCACCTGTCGTTCGCCGGCAACGTCACGTTCAAGAACGCGCAGAACCTCCGCGACGCACTGAAGGTCACCCCGCTCGACCGCATCCTCGTCGAGACGGATGCTCCGTTCCTCACCCCGGTGCCGTTGCGGGGACGCCCGAACGCGCCGTACCTCGTGCCGCTCACCGTGCGCTTCATGGCCGCGGAGCTCGGCCTCGAGGTCGACGCGCTGTGCGCGCAGCTCGCCGAGAACACCCTGCGGGTCTACGGCTCCTTCGCCTGATCCGGCTCGATCGCCGGTCGCGCGGAGACGATCTGCGAGATCGGCCGCCACACGAACAGCAGGGTGAGCGCGGCACCGCCGAAGGCGAACCACCACGGCGCCGTCAGGCCCCAGGTCTGGGCGATCACGCCGCCGAGAGCCTGGCCGATCACCATGCCGCCGAAGACGCCCACCGCGTTCACCGACGACACCCGGCCCTGCAGCTCATGCGGAACGAGCCGCTGCCGGACGGTGGTGGAGATGGTGCCCCACACGAACGCGTAGGCGCCGAACACGAACATGATGATGAGCGCGACCCAGCCCACCTCGGTGAGCGCGAAGGCGAGGTGCATGAGCACTTCCAGGGAGAGCGCGATGCGCATGAGCGCCGCGAACGACACGTGCCGCTCCAGCCAGCCGAAGCTCACCGTGGCGAGCAGGCCTCCGGCGGCGGATGCCGTGGTGAGCGCGCCGTAGCCGACGGCGCCCATGTGCAGGTGCTCTGTCGCGTAGAGCACCAGGACGCCCCACGGCGCCGCCCAGGTCACGTTGAACAGCAGGATGATGAGCACCAGCATCCGCACCGGCGGGTTGCGCCACAGCCAGCGGAGTCCCTCGGCGATATCCGTGTGCACGGGGGAGTGCTCCTCGCGCGGGGGCAGCGGCGTGCGGGCCATGCGGGAGACGAGCACGATCGCCAGCGTCACGCACACCGCCTCCAGCAGGAACGGCCAGGCGGTGCCCGCGGCGAACAGGAACGCGCCGAGCGGAGGGCCGGCGAACTGGTTGGCGACGAGGAACCCGGCCTGTAGGCGCGCGTTGCCGGTGCCGAGATCGGCCGGTTGCACGACCATCGGCAGCAGGGTGCTGCCCGCCGTGTCGACGAAGACCTCGGCCGTGCCGTAGAGGAACGCCGTCGCGAGCACGATCCAGATGTTCGCCGTGCCGGTGATGAGGAACGCGCACAGGCCGACGAGCACGACGGCCCTCGATCCGTTCGCGATCATCACCAGCCGTCGGCGGTCGAAACGGTCGGCGATCGCGCCGGCGTGCAACCCGAACACGAGCCACGGCAGGAACTGCATGATCGCCCCGGCCGCGACGAGGATCGGCGACGAGGTCATCGATGCGATCAGCAGGGGCGCGGCCGCCAGCGCCACGCCGTCGCCGACGTTGCTCGTCCACGAGGAGGCCAGCAGCCACCGGAAGTCCGTGCCCATGCGGCGGGGCGCGACGAGTTCACCGAGGGAGGGCACCAGAGAAGACTACTGAGGGTCGCGGACATCCGGCGCGAGCGCTCCCGGTGGGTGCCGCCCGTGACCACGACCGGCGGTAGGGGACAATGGGAGGATGACCGTCTCCCTGCTCGGCGCCACCGAGATCCGCCGCCTCGCCGCCGAACTCGATGTGACCCCGACCAAGAAGCTCGGGCAGAACTTCGTCGTCGACGCCAACACCGTGCGCAAGATCGTGCACGCCGCGCGCGTGCAGCCGGGGGAGCGCGTGGTGGAGGTCGGGCCGGGCCTCGGCTCGCTCACCCTCGCGATCCTCGAGGCCGGAGCATCCGTCACCGCCGTCGAGATCGACCACCGGCTCGCGGCACGCCTGCCGCAGACCGTGGCCGAGCACGGGGTCGACCCCGCGCTCCTCACCGTCGTCGACGCCGACGCGCTGCGCGTCACCGAGCTGCCTGGCGAGCCGACGGTGCTCGTCGCGAACCTGCCGTACAACGTCTCGGTGCCGGTGCTCCTGCACTTCCTCGAGAACTTCGAGTACCTGCAGCGCGGCGTCGTGATGGTGCAGGCCGAGGTCGCCGAGCGTCTCGCCGCCAAGCCCGGCTCCAAGATCTATGGCTCGCCCAGCGTCAAGGCCGCCTGGTACGGCGACTGGAAGCTCGCGGGCACGGTCTCGCGTCAGGTCTTCTGGCCGGTGCCGAACGTCGACAGCCTGCTCGTCGGCTTCGACCGCTCGGAGGGTGAGCGCGGATCCGTGGAGGAGCGCACCCGCACGTTCGAGATCGTCGACGCGGCGTTCAACCAGCGCCGCAAGATGCTCCGCCAGGCGCTCTCCGGCCTCTTCGGCAGCTCCGCCGCGGCATCCGCGGTGCTGGAGTCCGCCGGGGTGGCCCCGACGGCCCGCGGCGAGGACCTCACCGTCGACGACTACCAGCGCATCGCCCAGCGCGCCACGATCGCGGCGGGGGCCGTCTCGGGGGACTAACCTGGCACGGTGACCGACTCTCCGCGCTTCCGCCCTGACGTCCCCGAGATCCACCGACCGTATGCGGCGGACCAAGGCCGCTACCAGCGGTTCTCCTACCGTCAGGTGGGCACCTCCGGGCTGTACCTGCCGCCGATCTCGCTCGGCCTGTGGTGGAACTTCGGCGACAACATCCCGCTCGACAACCAGCGCGCACTGCTGCGTCACGCCTTCGACAGCGGCATCACCCACTTCGACCTCGCCAACAACTACGGCCCGCCCTACGGCTCCGCCGAGAAGAACTTCGGCCGCATCTTCGCCGAGGATCTGAAGCCCTACCGCGACGAGCTGATCATCTCGTCGAAGGCCGGGTGGGACATGTGGCCGGGACCGTACGGCGACTACGCCAGCCGCAAGTACATCCTCGCGAGCGCCGAGCAGTCGCTGCGCAGCATGGGCCTCGACTACGTCGACATCTTCTACTCGCACCGCGTCGACCCGGTGACGCCCATCGCCGAGACGGTCGGCGCCCTCGACACCCTGGTGCGTCAGGGCAAGGCGCTGTACGTCGGCATCTCCTCGTACAGCGCGGAGCGCACGGCCGAGGCCGTCGCGGTGGCGACCGAGCTCGGCACCCCGCTGGTCATCCACCAGCCGGCGTACTCGATCCTCAACCGCTGGGTCGAGGACGGCCTGACCGAGACGCTGGAGCAGTCGGGCCTCGGCGCGATCGCCTTCACCCCGCTGGCCCAGGGCCTGCTCACCGACAAGTACCTCGGCGACGGCACGGCCGACCGCGCCCAGAAGCGCGGATCGCTGCCCGATGCTCCGCTCACCGACGAGGCCGTCGCGACCCTCCGCGGCCTGAACGAGGTGGCGCGCGAGCGCGGGCAGTCGCTGGCGCAGATGGCGCTGCAGTGGACGCTGCGCAACCCGGTCGTGGCCTCGGCGCTGATCGGGGCGTCGCGCCCTGAGCAGCTCGACGAGAACATCGCCGCGGTGAACGGTCCGGTCTTCGCGGCGGAGGAGCTCGCCCGCATCGACGAGCTGTCCGGTGCGATCGACGTCAACCTGTGGGCGAAGTCGTCGGATCTGTGAGCCGAGCATGAGCCTGGGGTCGTCGTCGGAGTCGGTGCACGTCCGTGCGCCGGGCAAGATCAACGTCTACCTCGGGGTCGGCGGCCGTCATGACGACGGCTACCACGCGCTCGCGACCGTGTTCCAGGCGGTCTCGCTCTACGAGGACGTGATCGCGCGGCCGTCTGCCGGTTTCTCGATCGTCGTGAAGGGTCTCGAGGACCCGTCCACGGTGCCTCTGGACGACCGCAACCTCGCGATGCGGGCGGCGAAGCTGCTCGCCGCGGCGGCGGGCTACGACGGCGGGGTCGCCCTGGAAGTGCGCAAGAGCGTGCCCGTCGCCGGCGGCATGGGCGGCGGGTCGGCGGATGCCGCGGCCGCGCTCGTCGCCTGCGACGCGCTGTGGGGCACCGGTTTCTCGCAGGCGCGCCTGCATGACCTCGCCGCACGCCTGGGCGCGGACGTGCCCTTCGCGCTGCACGGCGGCACAGCGGTCGGCACGGGGAGGGGCGACCAGCTCAACCCCGCGCTCGCTCGCGGTCGGTTCGACTGGGTGCTCGTGACGAGCGAGCAGGGGCTGTCGACGCCGACGGTCTACGGTCGGCTGGACGCCCTCCGCGAGGAGGAGGGGGCACTGGCCGACGATCCGCCGCTGTCGCTCGACGTGCCGATCCCCGTACTGCAGGCGTTGCGCTCCGGGGACGCGGAGAGCCTGGCGGAGAGCCTCCACAACGATCTGCAGGCCGCGGCGGTGCACGAGCGCCCCGATCTCGAGGAGACGATCGTGCACGGGCTGAGGGCGGGCGCGCTGCACGGGATCGTCTCGGGCTCCGGCCCCACGGTCGCCCTGCTCTGCGCCGATCCAGAGGGCGCGCAGCAGGTGCAGTCGGCGCTGCGGGAGACCGGGCTCGACCCGCTGCACGTGCACGGGCCGGTGCCAGGCGCGCGCATCCTGGGCTGAGCGCTCCCGCGGCTCACGCCTTGAGCAGCTCGCTGACGCGGTAGGGGATCACCTCGCGCAGGAAGAGGCTGGTGGAGGTGCGCAGGATGCCGGGGCAGAGGCGAACGACCTCGGCGACGCGGTAGAGGTCGTCGGGGTCGGTGGAGACGACGCGCAGCAGGAGGTCGGTGTCTCCGGCGGGGGCGAAGCACTCCAGCACTTCGGGCACGCCCCTGAGCGCCTCGATCGCCGCGCCGATCTGGTGCTGGTCGAGCTCGACCAGGATCGATGCGGCGACGCCGCGTCCGAGCGCCTCCGGACGCACGCGCGCGCTGTGCGGGCGCAGGTACTCGCCGGATTCCAGACGCGCGAGCCGGGCGTGCACGGTGCCCCGCGCGAGCCCGAGATCCTGCGCGAGAAGGGCGACAGGACGGCGGGGGTCGTCGTCGAGGGCGGCGAGGATCCGCCGGTCGGTCTCGTCGAGTCTGGCCATTTCGATCACCACTGCCTCTCCGCGTTCATCTCCGTTGATCGGATTGACCAACAGAATCTCATCCTATGGTCTAGATGATTCATTCATGCTGTGATGACTGTGAGAAAAGAGCGATCTCCGTCACGAGCGGAGGGAGCGATCGGCACCGGCCACGAGCCCGCCGCTCATCCGGGTCCGCCGCCGTCACTCCACGCGGCGGTCCCGGATCACCACCGCCCGATCATCACGGCGCGGATCACCGTTCTTCGGGCTCAGCGCTCGCCCGGATCACCGCTCGTCCGGCGTGAGCAGCCGCAGCTGCACCATCGCGGAGAAGCGCGTGTCGGGGTCGGAGAGGTCGAGCCCGCTGATCTCCGAGAGGCGGCGCAACCGATAGCGGAACGTGTTGGGGTGTGTGTACACCCTTGCGGCGGCCGCGCTCACGTCGCCGAACGCGTCGAGCCACGCGCGCAGGGTCTCGACGAGGTGCGTGCCGCGCTCCTGGTCCTGCTTCAGCAGCTGCGCGACCGGTCCCGTCGGCTGGTCGCCGCGGGAGCGGGCGAGGTCGCGCAGCTCCACGAGCAGCGCCTCCATCTGCACGGCGGTGAACAGCGCGACCGGTTCGCGCTGCGGCGCCTGGCGGAGCACCCGCAGGGCGCGGTCGGCGTTCGCCCTGGACTCGGGGATGCTGGTGCTGTCGTCGACGACGGTGCCGACGCCGATGCGGATCTCGCTGCTGGCCCCGAGCCGACCGAGGAAGTCCACCGCGACCCTGGCGGCCCGCACGTCGGCGTCGCTGTGGTCGGAGCGGATGCCGACGATCGCGTACACGATGTTGCCGATGAGAGCGACGGCGGAGCGCAGGTAGACGGCGCCGAGGTGCACGGCGAAGGCATCGGCGATCCGCTGCCGTTCGGCGATGCCCCTCGCGTCGGCGGTGGGCTCGTCGCCGAGCTGTTCGGCCGCCGAGAGGGCGAGCACGACGCAGCGGTGGTCGTTCAGCCGCAGACGCGAGGTCGCGTCTGCGGCACCGGGGCCGCCCTCGAGGATGGTCGCCAGCAGGTCGGCCCTCAGCCGGCGCTCCACGTCGGCGCCGGCGCGGAGGCGCAGCATGTGCAGGGCGACGAGGCCGGCGGAGTCCTTGAGCGCCCTGGCGCGGTCGGGGGAGAGCGGCTCGCGCACCGCGGCCCAGATCGATCCGAGGATCTCGTCGCCCGCGCGCACGGCGAGGGCGACGCGGGGGAAGGAGGGGGTGCCCTGCGAGGTGAGGACGGGCCCGACGTGGATGGGATCCTCGCTGCGGTACAGCTCCTGGAAGACGCCGCGCTCCTCGAGCTGACGGGCGAAGCGCTCGGGCACCTGGCGGCCGAGCACGGTCTCGATCCGCGCGGGGTCGGCTTCGTCCTGACGGCCGGAGAACGCGACGACGCGGGAGTTCCGGTCCTCGATGGTCACCGGGGCGTTCAGCAGCGTGGCGATGGCGTTCGCGAGGGCGAACAGGTCGCCGGACGGCATCCCGCCCAGTGTCTGCGCACCCTGATCGCCGACATCGCCCTCGGCGATCAGCGAGCGCAGGATCGCCGTGAGCTGGGCCCAGGATGCGCCCCTGGTGAGGGCGAGCACCGGGATGCCGGTCTCGGCGGAGGCGTCGAGGATGCGCTTCTCTGCGCGCACCGGTGCGCGCAGCACCAGGGCGGCGCCCCGCTGGACGGCGAGGGCGCGCAGGAGCTCGGTGATCTCGTCGGGGTCGCTCAGCCCGACGCCGAGTACGAGGGCGTTGCGCATGGGCATGGCGTCGTCGAGCACGTCGTGGATCACGACGGTCTCGATCTCGGCGTCGCGGTCGGTGGCGCCGCTGACCACCTCGAGCAGGGTGTTGCCGAGATCCTCGATCACGCGGCCCAGGCTGGCGCGGGGCCTTGTCGTCACTGACATGAGCACGGCACCCAGGCTACGCGCGGGCGGTCGAGGGAAGGACTGTGGGGCACGACGAAATCGTATCGATGATTCGTCGTGCCCCACAGGGTCTGGGGCGTCCTGACCTCCGGACGGATCCGTCAGCTCAGAGCGTGATCCACTCGGTCCGGGTGGTGACGGCGGCCAGCGCGTCGGCATCCGGCACCACGCCGATGCCCGGTCCGGTCGGCACGGGGAGCGTGCCGTTCTCGATCACGAACGGCTCGGTGATGTCGCTGGTGTAGTAGCGGTTCGACCCCGAGGTGTCGCCGGGCAGGGTGAAACCGGGGAGCGCAGCGAGCGCGACGTTCGCGGCGCGGCCGATCCCCGTCTCCAGCATCCCTCCGCACCAGACCGGGATGTCGTTGGCCGCGCACACGTCGTGGATCTTGCGGGCCTCGAGGTAGCCGCCGACGCGGCCGGGCTTGATGTTCACGATCGAGCAGGCTCCGAGGGCGATCGCGTCGGCGGCGGCGCGCGCCGACACGATCGATTCGTCGAGGCAGATCGGCGTGGTCATGACCTCGGCCAGCTGGGCGTGCCCGAGCAGGTCCTCCTCGTCGAGGGGCTGCTCGATGAGGAGCAGATCGAAGGGGTCGAGACGGGCCAGGTGGCGGGCGTCGCCGCGGCGGTAGGCGGTGTTCGCGTCGACCTGCAGCAGCACGTCGTCGCCGAACCTCTCCCGCACGGCGCGCACGGGGTCGACGTCCCAACCCGGCTCGATCTTGAGCTTGATGCGCACGTAGCCCTCGTCGAGGTAGCCGCCGACGGCGTCGAGCAGCTCGGGGATGGAGTCCATGATCCCCACCGAGACGCCGCAGTCGACGCGGTCGCGCACGGCGCCCAGCTCGCGGGAGAGGGGCACGCCCTTCGCCCGCAGCTCGGCGTCGAGGATGGCGAGCTCGACGGCGGCCTTCGACATCCGATGTCCCTTGAACTTCTCCAGGGCCGGAGCGACCTTGCTCGCATCGAGGTCGTCGACGCGAGCGAGCGCGGGCAGGAGGAAGCGTGTGATCACGTCGACGCTGGCCTCGACGTACTCGGAGGAGTACAGCGGGTCGGACATCGCGACGCCCTCGCCCCAGCCCTCGGCCTCATCGGTGACGGCGCGCACCAGCACGGCCTCACGGGTGGTCTCCACGCCGAACGATGTGCGGAACGGCGATACCAGGGGCATCTCGATGACGCGGAGCTCGATTCCGGTGAGCTTCATTGCTGTTCTCCTCTGTCGATGGTGTAGGCGCCGGAGCGGTCGTAGGAGAGCACGCGCGCTCCGCCGTCCAGCAGGTCGCCGAGCGTCTCCCTGAGCGCGAGGCGCCAGCGGGTGGCGTGCTCGGGTGCGGTCGCGCGCAGGCGCTCGATGTCGTGGGGCAGCGAGACGCGCACGAAGCGCGCCGCCGAGGCGTGCCGCACGGGTCCGTCGTCCTCGCCGACCGTGAGCAGGGGGTCCGCGGCGAGGTCGTCGAGCTCCGCGGCGGCCGGGTGCTCGCCGCGACAGGCGGCCGCGACCCTGGGGTCGTGCACGTACCAGGTGACCAGCATCCGGTCGGTGTCGTCGTCGCCGTTGAGGGCGTCGCTCATCTGTCCGTAGAAGTTGCGGTGGTATGCCACGGGCGTGGCGGCCAGCTTCACGAGGTTGAAGTACGCGTTGCGGCTGATCAGCGGGTCGAACGTCCACGAGATCTCGTCCAGCTGCTCGCCGATCGCCCATGACCGCTGGTGCGCCTTGAGCGCGAAGCCGACGTTGCGCCCTCGCATGCGCTGCGACACCCCCGCGATGTGGCTGTGCAGGGCGCGGCGCTCCGGGGCGGCGAAGAAACCGAAGCAGGCGCCGACGAGTTCGTCGCCGTCGAAGGCGCCGCCCACGTAGCTGCCCGACTTGGACAGCGCCCGCAGGGTCTCCACGTTCACCGGGGCGCGATCGTCGTCGGCCGTCCAGATGCTCTGGAACAGCGCGGTGACCATCGCGAACTCCGCGACGGTGGACAGGAGCCTGATCTCGACGCCCGCGGCGGCCGCCGCGGCCCTCGCCGCGAGGTCGGCGTCCTCCTGCGCAGAGCGCTGCGCGATGTCATCCGTCATGGTCATGCTCCTTCTCCCGACAGGACAGCGGCGACGAGCCGCTCGAGAAGCGCGAGCCGCTCGGGGATCATGGCGACGAGCACGTGCTCGTCGTCGGCGTGCGCCCCGCCGCCGACCGCACCCATCCCGTCGAGGGTCGGCACGCCGATCCCCGCGGTGAAGTTGCCGTCGGAGGCTCCGCCCACGGCGACGCCGTCGAACAGTGCGAGCTCCGCCGCCTCCGCGATCGCCGCCGCCCGCGCGAAGAGCGCCTGCGACGACGAGGTCTCCATGGGGCGCCGGTTGGGGCCCCCGTCGATCCGTACGACCGTGCCGGCCACCGTCGGGGTGAGAGCGCGGATCGCCGCGTCGACGCGGTCCTGCTCGGCCACGGTGCGCACGCGGACGTCGACGGCGAACTCCGCCTCGGCCGGCACCGTGTTCGTCGTGGTGCCCGCGCGCAGCAGGGTCGGCGTCACGGTCGTCCCCGCGTCGGCGTCGCCGAGGGCGGCGACGCCGAGCACGAGTCCCGCGGCTTCGATCGAGGCGTTCGCGCCGCGCTCCGGCTCGAGGCCGGCGTGCGCCGCACGGCCCTCGACGTGCACGCGGTACAGCGAGACGCCCTTCCGCGCGATCTTCAGCGCCCCGCCGTCGGCCGACGCCTCCAGCACCAGGGCGGCGCGGCAGCCGGCGGCCTCCGATTCGATGAGCTCGCGCGAGGTCGGGGAGCCGAGCTCCTCGTCGCCCGTCACGAGGATGCTGACACCGTCGCGGTCCTGCAGCGCGGCGACCGCGTGGAACGCCATGACGACGCCGGTCTTCATGTCGAAGCAGCCGGGGCCGCGCAGCACGCCGTCGGCGACCGAGAACGGGAGCCGGTCCAACGAGCCGAGCGGCCACACCGTGTCGTGGTGGCCGAGCAGCAGCGCCCGCGGGGTGCCGAAGCGCCAGCGCAGATGCGTGCGGCCCTCGATCACGATCCGCTCGGGGGCGACACCGAGGATGCGCTCGCCGAGGCCGGCGACGACGTCGGCGCTGCGCGCGACGGCATCCAGGTCGTCCGACGGCGATTCGCAGGCGACGAGCTCCCCGATGTCGGAGAGCAGCTGCTCCACTCCGACGGCGGTCCCGGCGACCATCACGAGACCTTCGGAGCGGCGCGGACGCCGTAGTGCATGTACTGCTCGCCCGTCGCCAGGCGGTAGAACACGACGGCGTCCCAGTTCTGCGAGCCCTCTTGGCGGATCACGAACTCGTTCTCGCGGACCGGGATCAGCGCGTGCTCCTCGACGGGGTTCGGCAGCAGCGCCGCGAGCGGTCCGGTGAGCGTGAAGCGCAGCCGCAGGCCGTCATCGCCCTGGAAGACCTCGGAGCTCACGCCCTCGCGGTCGTAGGAGCCGAGGATGCCGGAGAAGTCCGCCTCGTAGGGCTCGGCCGGTGGCACGAGTTGCGCGGGGAGATGCAGGTCGGCGATCTCGGAGAAGATCTCGTCGAACAGCTCCAGGTAGAGGTCGTGCGCGTTGCCGCCGTTGGTCAGCATCGTGACGGCGACGCCCTCGTCCGGCAGCACCCGCAGGAACGCGGCCTGTCCGATCGTGTTGCCGTCGTGGCCGTACAGCCGCCGACCGTCCCAGTCCAGCAGGATCCAGCCGACACCCCAGGCGTCGCCCAGCGTGTACGGGTTGGGCATCTCGACCTCGCGCTGCTGCATCCGCGCCACGCTCTCCTCCGAGAGGACCCTTGTACCGTCTGCGGCCAGTCCACCCTCCAGGTGCATGCGGGCGAAGGCGAGCACGTCGGCGGTCGTCGAGCAGACGAGGCCGGCGGGGCCCATCGCCCTGGGCAGCATCCACGCCGGCGCCAGCACCGGTCCGTCGTCGCCGATCTCGGTGTGGCCGGCGGCGGCGCTGTACATCAGCACCTCTTCCGGGAGAGTGGCGGAGTGCTCCAGCCCCAGCGGAGTCATCACCAGGTCGCGCAGGGCCTGGTCCCACGTGGTGCCGGTGATCTTCTCGATCACGCGGCCGGCGAGCACGAATCCGGAGTTGCAGTACGACATCGTGGCGCCGATGGGGTGGTTCTGGGCGACGCCGTCGAGGATCCCGACGTACTTCTCCAGGGTGTCGTCACCACGGCCGGTGTCGGTGAACACGTCGCCGTCGATGCCGCTGGTGTGGTTGAGGAGGTGGCGCATGGTCACGGTGCGGGTGACCTCGTCGTCGGACGAGCGGAACTCCGGCACGTAGTCGACCACGGGGCGGTCGAGGTCGAGTAGCCCGTCGTCGACGAGCCGCATCGCGGCCGTCGTGGTCCACACCTTCGTCATCGAGCCGATCTGGAACAGCGAGTCGTCGGTGACGGCCACGCCGGTGCGCACGTTGAGGATGCCGTGGCGGGCGAACACGGGCTCCTCGCCGAGGCGCAGGATGCCGAGCGTGGCGCCTGGCACCTTGTGCGCGGTGGCCAGGGCGCTGAGGCGCTGCTGCCAGTGACGGGCGTCGAGACGGGCGCGGCCGGCGCGGCCCTTCGCCGGCGCGTACTGCTCGATCCAGTCCATCACACGCTGCGAGAAGTCGGCGCGGTGCGAGGGCGGGCCCGAGAGCGGGAACAGGTGCGATCCGCCGGGGTAGAGCACCAGGCGTGCGGGCACTTCGCGCTCGCGCAGCGCGGCGAACCACTGCTCCGCCTGCCCGACGGGGCAGCGGTCGTCGGCCGCGCCGTGCAGGATCAGCGTCGGCGTGGTCACCTTGTCGACGTGCGTGAAGGGCGACTGGGCCGAGATGAGCTCCTCGTCGCGCCACGGCAGCCCGCCGTTCTCCTTCAGGGACAGGAAGTGCCCGAAGTCGGAGGTGCCGCCCATGGAGAACAGGTCGGTGACCACACCGCCGGCGACGGCTGCGGCGAAGCGATCGTCGCGCGAGGTGAGGTAGCAGGTCATGAATCCGCCGTAGCTGTAGCCGGTGACGGCGAGGCGGTCGGCGTCGACGAGACCCTCGGCGACGAGCTGGTCGATCGGCTCGAGGAAGTCGTTGGCGTCGTTGACGCCCCAGCCGCCCGCGACGGCGCTGTAGAAGGCGTCGCCGTACCCGTCGCTGCCGCGCGGGTTGAGGGTGAGCACCGCCCAGCCGCGGGCGGCGAGCACCTGATGGTACGGGTGGATCAGATCGGCCGCGCCGTTCCAGGCGTTGTGCGGCCCGCCGTGCACGTCGAGCAGCAGCGGCAGGGGCCCCTGGGCCGCGGGATCACGGCGCAGCCACCCGGTCAACACGGTGCCGTCGCTGATCGTGAAGCGCCGCTCCTCCGCGGGGAACAGCTCGAGCTCCGTCGTGCCGTACGAGGTGAGGGTGCGCGTCGAGCCGTCCGACAGGTCGAGGAGGGCCACGTCGCCGAAGGAGTCGGGGGTGGCCACGACGACCGCGGCGGTCCCGCCGGCCACGGAGAGGCCCGACACGTTGGCGGTGCCGTCGAGCAGCGGGCGTGCGTCGGAGCCGTCGATCGCCGTGCGGTAGACGTGCGAGTAGCCGTTGTCGCGGAGGCAGAAGACGAGGGTGTCGGCGTCGCTGAACTGCGGCATGCCGCCGGGGTACCCTGGACCGCCCGGCATGACGTTGCGGTCGAGGGCCGAGATCAGGTCGACCGGTGCGGAGCCGTCGAGCGGGAACAGCAGCAGGGAGTCGTTGCCGACCGCGGTGCCGAGCTTGCCGGCGACGAGCACGTTGCGGCCGTCGGCGGTCCAGCCCATCGGCGTGGCCTGCACGTCGGAGGGGCCGAGGAGCGAAGGCGCCTCGTTGGGGTCGGTGGACGAGGTCGTGAAGACCTGGATGCGCAGCGTCAGGTCGGCGTCGTCGTCCGCCGACATCGAGAAGGCGAGCCGGGAGCCGTCTGGCGACCAGAACGGGTCCGAGGCGTGCGCGCGGCCGCGGGTGAGAACGGTGGTCGTGCCCGTCGCGACGTCGACGACGTGCAGCTGCTGCACGAGCGTTCCGAGGTGCCCCGCCCCGTCGATCTTGTAGCCGAGGCGGTCGGATGCCGTGGGCGCACTGCGGCGGGCGATGATCGTCTCCGCGCCCTCGTCGGGGAGGGCGGCGCTGTCGACCGGGGCGGTGAACGCGATCCGGGCGCCGTCTGGGCTCCAGACCGGCGCGCCGGCGCCGAGCGGCAGGGTCGTGAGCGCGTGCGCCTCTCCGCCGGTGGTGGGGAGCAGCCACACCTGAGCCGGGCCGTCCTGTGCGCGGAGGAACGCGAGCTGCGTGCCGTCGGGGCTCCACACCGGGGTGGTGTCCGCGGTGCCGCGGGTGAGCGGGAGCGGGTCGCCGCCCTCGGCGCCCACCTGCCACAGCGCGCGGGTGTCGCGGTCGGCGTCGCGGTCCGTCGTGCGGAGCACGAACGCGACGCGAGAGCCGTCGGGGGAGAGGGCCGGCTGCTCCGGCAGCGGGATCGAGAGCAGGTCGTCGACGGTGACGCGGGTCATGAGGGCTCCAATCGGAAGGTCAGTTCATGGTGTCCGCTGTCGCAGCGGGACGTATTGTGCGCGGCCCCTAAACCACGGGGGCGCTTTGGGGTTCTGGCACAGAACCGATCGGGAGGTCCGGACCGGTGCCGGCGAAGTGGCAGGCGGCGCCGTGCGCGCCCTGGGGGCGGGCGGGCTCGGCGATCACGCAGATCTGCCGGTCGGGACGTGCTGCGGGGCCGATCGGGCAGCGGGGATGGAAGCGGCATCCGGTGGGCGGGGCGTGCGGATCCGCCGGCTCGACGCCGACCGGCGCGAGCGGGTCGAGCGCGAGGAGGTCGCCGTGACGGGTCGGGGCGGCCTGCAGCAGCTCCTTCGTGTACGGATGCTGCGGGTCGGACAGCACCTGCTCCGTCGGCCCCGTCTCCACGATCTGGCCGAGGTACATGACGGCGATGCTGTCGCACAGGTAGCGGACGACGGCGAGGTTGTGCGAGATGAAGAGCATCGTCAGGTCGAGTTCGTGGCGCACCTCGCGCACGAGGTTGAGCACGGAGCCCTGCACCGAGACGTCGAGGGCTGAGGTGATCTCGTCGGCCATGATGACCTCGGGACGCGCGGCGAGGGCCCTGGCCAGGGCGATGCGCTGGCGCTGGCCGCCGGAGAGCGCAGCCGGCAGCGACGCCGCCCGCTCCGGGTCGAGGCTCACCAGGTCGAGCAGGCGCGCCACCTCGGCCCGGCGGTCGGCGGGGCGGCGGAGCTCGCGCGGCAGAGCCTCGGCGATCGACTCGCCGATGGTCATGCGCGGATCGAGCGAGGAGAACGGGTCCTGGAACACCATCTGGATCGGGCGGTTCCTGCGGAACGAGCGCACGTCGGCGCCGTCGAGGGTGATCGAGCCCTCGCTGATCGGCGCCAGGCCGATCGCGGCGCGGGCGAGGGTCGACTTGCCGGAGCCCGACTCGCCGACGAGCCCGACGACCGATCCCGACGGCACGACCAGGCTCACATCGTCGACGGCCGTGAGGCCCGATCTGTGCGATCCGTACCGCACGCTGACCCTGTCGAAGCGGAGTTCGCTCATCGAAGTGCTCCTTCTCGCACAGTCACGGCATTCCAGCAGGCGACCCGGTGGTCATCACCGTCGCCCGCTGCGACGAGCTCGGGGTCGCGCTCGCGGCAGAGCTCCGTGGCGAGGGGGCAGCGGTCGGCGAACGCGCATCCGGCGGGGAACGCATTCGGCGCCGGCGGACGACCGGGGATCATCTTCAGCGGAGCGTCGCGATCGGTGTCGAGCTCGGGGATCACATCGAGCAGCGCCCTGGTGTACGGATGCTGCGCACCCGTGTGCAGGCGGTCGGCCGGGAGGTCCTCGACGATGCGCCCCGCGTACATCACCAGCACGCGGTCGCACGTCTGCGCGACCACGGCGATGTCGTGGCTGATCAGCAGGATCGCGGCATCCGTGTCCCGTCGCACGCCCGCCAGCAGCTGCAGAACCTGGCGCTGCACGGTCACGTCGAGCGCGGTCGTCGGCTCGTCGGCGATGATCAGGCGCGGGTGGTTCATGAGTCCCATCGCGATCATGGCGCGCTGCCGCATGCCGCCGGAGAACTCGTGCGGGAACTGGCGGGCACGGCGCTCCGCGGCCGGCACGCGCACGGCCTGAAGACGGTCGATCGCCCTGGCCATCGCATCGCGTCGGCTCAGGCCCTGGTGCTCGGTCGCCGCCTCCGCGAGCTGCGAGCCGATGCGCCTTGTCGGGTTGAACGAGGTCATCGGGTCCTGGAACACCATCGCCAGCGAGGTGCCGAGGAGACCGCGCGTGACGCGGTCCGGCGAGGTGAGCAGCGGGGTGCCGCAGAAGTCGAGTCCTGCGGCCGTCACCCGTCCAGGCGTCTCGATGAGCTGCGCTGCGGCCAGCGCGGTGAGGCTCTTGCCCGAACCGGACTCGCCGACCACGCCGATCGCTTCGCCGCGCGAGATCGTGAAGCTCACGCCGCGCACCGGCGTGAGCCAGCCCTCTGCGGAGGGGAAGGAGACGCGCAGGTCGGCGACTCGGAGCACCACGTCGTCACCGCCGACCTGCACGTGGTCTGGAGCGCTCGGCAGCGCCGTGCGGGGGAGCGGGCGACGACGGCGCGAGGAGCGTCCGCCGAGCGCCGCCGCCGCTGTCTCGCCGAGGAGGTTGAATGCCAGCCCGGCGATGATCACCGCGAGGGCGGGACCGAGGGCTGCGGCGGGGTTGAGGTAGATCCGGTTCAGCCCCTCGCCCAGCAGGCGTCCCCAGTCGTACGCGGGGACCTGCACGCCGATGCCGAGGAAAGAGAGCCCAGCGAAGGCGAGGAGAGCGCCACCAGCGCCGATCGTGGCGTTGACGACGAGCGGCTCGCCGATGTTCGGGAGGATGTGGCGCAGCAGCACCCGCATCCGGGAGACGCCGGCGACCCGTGCGGCGGCGATGAAGTCGCGTCCGGCGACCGCCGCCGACAGGGTCTGCGTGAGGCGGGCGTAGCCGGGCGCCATCGCGAACCCGATCGCGAGCATCGCGCCAGTGGTGCCGACGCCGAAGATGACCGCGAAGAAGAGGGCGAGCAGCAGACCGGGGAAGGCGACCGCGATGTTCACGAACGTGGAGATGATCCGCCCCGCCCAGCGTGGCAGCACCGAGGGCGCGGTGCCGAGCACCGTGCCGGTGACGACGCCGATGACGACGGCGGCCAGCGCCAGGCCCAGGGTCAGCTGGGTCGAGACGAGCACCCTGGCCAGGATGTCGCGGCCGAGCGCGTCGGTGCCGAGCAGATGCTCGGCGGACGGCAGCGCGTACGCCGCAGCGGGGTTCATCGCCTCGGCCTGTGCGCCCCAGATCAGGGGCGCGGACACCGCGGTGAGCACGAGCAGCCCTACCAGCGCGAGCGAGGTCGCACCGAGCGGGGTGCGCACGACGGTCTTGATCGTGGTCGACGCCGACATCAGGCCTCCCTGATCGTGGAGCGGGGATCGAGCAGCGCGAGGGCGATGTCGATGACGAGGTTCACCAGGAGCACGCCGATGCCGTACACGAGCACGATCGCCTGCACGACGGGGAAGTCCTTGGTGAGGATGGACTGCACGATCATGGTGCCGAGGCCCGGCCAGGCGAACACGTTCTCGGCGAGCACGGTACCGGTCACCATGCCGGCGAGCAGCAGTCCGGTGAGGGTGAGCGTCGACGTCATCGCGTTCGGCAGCGCGTGGCGGGTGTAGATGCGGCGGGGGAGGAGGCGCTTGGCCCTGGCCGTGCGGATGTAGTCCTGGCTGAGCACCGAGAGGATCTCGACCCTGATCAGCCGGGAGAACACCGCGATCGGGCCGACCGCGAGCGCCGCGACGGGGAGGACGAGTGACAGCGGGCCGCTGGAGCCCGCCACGGGGAACCAGCCGAGGGACACGGCGAAGATGTACACGAGGCCGACGGCGAGGAGGAACTCGGGGATCGCGGCGAGGATGACGCTCACGACGGCGAACCCCAGTTCCAGACCGCGTCGCCGTCCGCCTCGAGTCGCGACGGCCATCGTCACGCCGATCGGCACCGAGGCGAGCAGCACGACGAGCACTGCGAGCGCGGCGAGCTGGAGGGTCGCGGGGAGCCGGGTGGCGATGATCTCGGCGGCCGGCTGGCTGGTCAGCATCGAGACCCCCATGTCGCCGTGGAGGAGGTTGCCGAGGTACCGGAAGTACTGCACGATGAGCGGCTGGTCGAGGCCGAGCGCCGCGCGGCGCGCCTCGACGAGCTCGACGGGTGCGTTCATGCCCAGCGCCGTGCGCACAGGGTCGCCCGGCACGAGGTGGATCATGAGGAAGGCAGCCGTGACCAGCACCCAGATCGATAGGACGAAGAGTCCTCCGCGGCGGACCAGGAAGGACAGCCAGGGGCTGCCCGACCGCGCGGAACGGATGAGTATCGCCTGGGTGGCGGTGGTGCTGGTCATCGGCTGCTTTCCGGTCTCACTGACATCTGGACGAGGGCGTCGCTCCGCGGAGCGACGCCCTCGTGCTCACTCGAACATCCGGATCGACGTGGGGTCGAGTCCGTCGCTCTCCGTGTACGTGGCCTTGTTCGCGAAGGTCTGGATGATCAGGTTCGCGTACGGCACGACAGCGGTGTCGTCGTAGAGGGCCTGCTCCGCTGCACCCCAGTCGTCGCATCCCTCTGCTCCCGACTTCGTCGAGGCCGCGGCGATGTGCTCGTTGTAGGCGGCGTTGTCGATGGAGGCGAAGTTGGTGCCGTTCGGCGGGGTCGCTCCCGCGTAGAACGGCACGAGCATGCTGGGCAGCGACACCGTCAGCGGTGCGGCCGAGATGTCCCAGTCGCCGGTGGAGAACAGCGTCTCGCTGAGCTTCGGACCGTCGACCGCGGTGAGCGTGATGCCGACGCCCAGCTTCTTCCACGACGACTGCACGAGCTCGGCGAGGGCGCCGGCCGTCTCCCCGAGGGTGGTCGGGTACATGAGCGTCAGCTGGAGCGGGGTGCCGTCCTTCTCGCGCACGCCGTCGGAGCCGACGGCCCAGCCGGCGTCGTCGAGCGCCTTCTCGGCCGCCTTCAGGTCGTGCTCGGGGATGTGGCCCTTCACGACGTCGGCACGGCACGGGTTCGGGGCCACGGTGACCAGTCCCGTCGGGACGGTGGCGTCGCCGCCGCCGAGCACCTGGCGGAGCTCGTCGAGGTCGAGGGCCTGGGCGAGCGCGCGACGCACCGCCGGGTCCGCCGTCGGCCGCCCCTCCTTCTGGTTGAAGTAGAACTGGCCGATGGGCATCGGCAGCTCGGTGTGGTAGAAGCCGGCATCCTGCAGGCGCTTCTTGTCAGGGCCCCGCACCAGAGCGGCGTTGATCTCTCCGGAGAGCAGGAGGTTGGCCGCCGTGGTCTCGTTCGCGATGACGCGGAAGACGACCTTGTCCGGCAGGCCCTTCTGCGTCGGGTCCCAGTCGCCGGGGCCCCACGTGAAGTCCTTGCGACGCTCGAGCGTGTACTGGCTGTTGGGCACGCTCTCGGCCAGCGTGAACATGCCCGTCGCACCCTTGCCCTGGGAGAGGGCGTCCGGGTCGTCGATGACATTGCCGCAGACGATCGAGACGCTGCCGAGGTTCTCCACGAGGAAGGAGTCGGGCTGGCCGCTCGTCACCGTGACGGTGCGGGTCGCGTCGTCGGCGGTCGCCGTCGTGCCCGGCTGCACCTGCAGCCCGACCAGGGGCGAGCCGCTGGCGGGATCGGTGATGTGGGCGAAGTTCGCCGCGACATCGCTCGCCGTGAGGGGGGTGCCGTCTTCGCAGGTGATGCCGTCGCGCAGCGTGAACACCGCGCTCGTGGTGTCGGCCTCCCACTTCTCGGCGAGGCCGGACACGACGCTGCCGTCCGCCTGCACCTCCACCAGCCGGCCGTAGAGGAAGCGGTCGATGCTCCTCGCCACGGACATCACCGTGATGAAGGGATCGAGGTTCCCCGGGTCTGACGGCACGGCGGTCGCGAAGGTCTTGCCGTCGGCGAGGACCCCCTCGCCCGTCGAACCGCCGGGTTTCGCGCCGCCGGCGCACGAGGTCAGGGCGAGCGCTGATGCGCACAGCAGAGCGATCAACGGGGTACGAGAACGCATCGAATCCTCCAGGAGTTCGGGTCGGGCAGGTGAGCGATGGGGTCAGGCCGTCAGAGCGCGGAGGTGCTCGACGGCGGCGAAGGCGGCGCGTCCGATCGACGCGTCGACGCGGGGCTGGCGGTCGGCCAGGGAGTGCGCGCGGGTGAACACGGTGACGGCGTACTGCCGGCCGTCGGGATAGGTCACGACCCCTGCCTCGTTGCGCCACGACGGGAGCGTCCCCGTCTTGGCGGCGATGGTGACATCGCCGGGGAATCCGGAGGTGAGCCGGTGCGGCCAGATCTGCTGTGCCATGATCGCGCGGGCGGCGGCGCACGCCTCCGCGGGAGCGGCGGCATCCGTCCAGAGCGCGTTCAGGAGCGTCGCCACGTCACGCGGCGTCGACGCGGAGGTGCGCTCGGGGTCGACGGCCCGCATCGCCAGGACCTGCGCGGGCGTCGCCGAGGTGAAGAGCTCGTCCAGGTCGCTGTCGGCGGTACCGCCGAGATCGGCGATCACCGACGCGAACAGGTCCTCGCAGCATCCGATGAGCCGCGTGCGGTCCAGCCCGAGATCGGCGATGACACGGTCGACCGCATCGGCGCCGAGCCGGTGGTAGAGCACGTCGGTGGCGGCGTTGTCGCTCATCGTCATCATGTTCAGGGCGAGGTCGCGCCAGCTCATCTCCACGTCGTCGGCGAAGCCGGCCGTGCCGACGCCGCCGATGCGGTAGCGGGCGGTGACGGTCGTGCGCTCGCGCTCGTCGAGCTCTCCGGCGGCGACCGCCCTCACGTACGCCGTGAGCACGAGGATCTTGAACACCGAGGCGAGCACCACCGGCTCGTCGCCGCCGATGCTCACCTCCGGTCCGCCGTCGTCGCCGATCTCGCGCGCATACAGGAAGCCGGCGGTGCCCGCCTCGGCGAAGATCTCCGAGATCTCGCCCGAGACGTCCGTGGCCGGGTCCGTGGCCGTGCTCATGCGTCGATCCGGCGGTCGGCCCGTCCGGTGTGCATGTAGAGCGCGCGGCCGGTGCCGTCGTCGCCGACGAAGGCGTGGGGCATGCGCATACCGCGGTCGGAGGACAGCGGGATGAGGCTGTCGCCCGACCATCCGACGAGCTCGATCGGCTCCGGCGCCGGTCCGAGCGTCGCGAAGATGCCCTTCATGGTGCGCTCGAGCCAGATGCGTCCGTCGTCGTCGAGGCGGACGGTGGAGTCCGACACCGATGACGAGTAGGTGCCGAGGATGCGGTCGAGGTCGACGGGAGCGGGCTCGGCGGGGAGCGTGGGCAGCTCGGCCATCGTCACCCCGGCGAGCGCCGAGAGGACCTTGGACATCAGGAGCTGGTAGAGGCCGACCGTCTCGCCGCCGTTGGTGAGCAGCACGACGGCGACGCCCGCCGACGGCACGAAGCGCAGGAAGGCGTTCTGGCCGATCGTGCCGCCGTCGTGGCCGTACACCGGGCCGCCGGCCCAGTCGAAGATCTCCCAGCCCAGACCCCAGGCGTCGCCGAGCACGCCGAGGTTCGGCAGCTCCACCTGGCGCTCCTGCATCGCCGCCACGCTCTCCGCCGAGAGCACCCTGCTGCCGTCGGCGGCGACGCCGTCTGCCATGTGCATGCGGGCGAAGCCGAGCAGGTCGCGCGCGGTCATCGCGAGCATGGAGCCGGCCGGGGCGTTCGAGCGGACGAGGCTCCACACCGGAGCGGCGACGGGCTCGTCGCCCTCCTCCGCGGGGATGTGGCCGAGGGCGGCGCGGAACATGATCGCCTCGGATGCGGTGGTCGCGACGTGCGTGAGTCCGAGCGGCTGCGCCAGGTGCGTGCGCAGGGCCACGTCGAAGGAGGTTCCGCGCAGCACCTCGATGATGCGGCCGAGCACCACGAAGCCGGCGTTGTTGTACGAGAAGCGCTCGCCGGGTGCGAAGAGCTGCGGGGCGTCGGCGATCGTCGCGAGGTACTTCTCGACCGCGTCGTCGCCGACGCCGGTGTCGTTGAACAGGTCGCCCTCGAAGCCGCTGACGTGGCTGAGCAGCTGACGGGTGGTGATCGTGGCGGCGGAGGCGTCGTCGGCGATCTCGAACTCCGGCACGACACTGCGCACCGGCGCGTCGAGGTCGAGCAGACCCTCGTCGACGAGCTGCATGATGAGCGTCGCCGTCCAGGTCTTGGTGATGGATCCGATCTGGAAGACCGAGTCCTCGTCGGCCTCGACCCCGGTGTTCCTGTTGAGAATCCCCGCGGCGGCGGTGAAGACCTCTCCGCCGGCGAGGATCCCCACCGAGGCGGCGGGGATGTGCGCGTCGGTCAGCAGGGCGGGCAGGTTCTCCCGCACCCAGGTGCCGATCTCGTTCAATCCGGACATGAGCGCTCCTCTTCATCGAGTGGGCCGTCGGTCGGGGGAGCGACGGCGATGGGCCGAGACTATTCGCGCCTCGGCCCGGGCCGTTGGTGGTCGGCTACGAGACTTGCCGCACGCTTGGTGCGTCCCGACGAACCGTCGGGGGGTCAGGCTCGGCGCACGGCGCGCAGGCCGACGTGCAGCAGATCGGGACCGCCCTCGTCGGCGCTCAGGAGGCGGCCGATGGCGGTGTCGTCGTCGGTGATCAGCGCCCGGTCGGCACGCACGCGCAGGCGTACGGGCGGGCGCGGGGGGATGCCGAGGGCGGCGATGTCCTCGCGCAGCACCATCTCGAACCAGAGGGCGTCGTCCTCGCGGGTCACGTCGAAATGCCACTGACCGGCGTCGTAGCGGCCGACGACGTCGTCGAGGATGTCCTCGGCGAGGAGCTCGGCGGGCTCCGGGGTCGCCGTGATGCCGCGGAAGTGCTCCAGGCACCAGGCGATGGCCTTCGTGCCCAGCGCCTTGCCCGCACCGCTGTTGGTGAGCACGACGATGGCGAGGTCGTGGTCGGGAGCGAGCACGAACTCGCTGAGCTGGGTGTCGGCGATGTTGCCGCCGTGCATCACGAGGCGCGCGTCGCCGTGGTGGGAGAGCAGCCACGGGAAGCCGATGCCGTCGACGGGAGGGCCGGCAGGGATCTGCGGCTGCTGCATCCGCAGTCGGGTCTCCTCGTTCACGGGAGCGCGCTCGGCGCCCAGCGCATCGCCGTACATGTGGAACCGCGCGTACCTCAGCTGGTCTCCGACGGACGAGACGATGCCGCCCTCGGCGTTGATGTCGCGGGTGAGGGGCCACTGTCCCATCGGCGCGAGGGTGCCGTCCTCCGCCGGCACGTGACCGAGCGCATGGGGGCGGGCGATGACCTCCCACGGGAAGAACAGGGTGTCCTTCAGGCCCAGCGGGTCGAGCACGATCCGCTGCACCGCCTGCTCGTAGGTCTCACCGGTCAC
Source organism: Microbacterium sp. (assembly GCA_017744855.1). Taxonomy (GTDB): domain Bacteria; phylum Actinomycetota; class Actinomycetes; order Actinomycetales; family Microbacteriaceae; genus Microbacterium. Next base: position 13,779 of record JAGIAK010000002.1, on the reverse strand, counting down.
CTTCTCGATCACGCGTCCGAGGAGGCGCACGCCGGCGTTGCTGTACGACGCGATGGTGCCGGGGGCGAAGAACTGCGGAAGCTCGGCGTACTCCTTCATGTTGCGGGCCAGGGCCTCGTCGTCCCAGCCAGGACGCTCGTCGGAGTCGCCGAGGAAGCCGCCGGAGTGGGTGAGCAGGTGACGCACGCGCAGCGCTGCGAGCGCGGCGGCATCGGCCAGGCGGAAGTCGGGGAGGATGTCGACGACCCGGTCGTCCAGGTTCAGCAGGCCGTCTTCGATGAGACGCATCGCCGCGGTGCCGGTGAACGTCTTCGACGTGGACCCGATCTGGAACAGCGTGCGCTCGGTGACCGGCGCGCCGGTCTCGGTCGACGCGACACCGGTGACGGCGACGATCTCGCGCTCGCCGTCGAGCACGCCGATGATCGCGCCAGGCACGCCGAGCTCTGCGGCGGTCGCGGTCAGGAAGTCCTGCAGGTTCTCGTGCATCATGCATCTCCTCGTACGGCGCGGCCGGGGTAGGCGTCGGCCACGATCTGTCCGGCGCTCACGACGGGGGTGCCGTGAACGTACAGCTCCCGCACGCCCTGGGAGGGGCGCGTGGGATCGGCGTAGGTCGCCCTGTCGGCGACGGTGAGCGGGTCGAGCACGACGATGTCGGCGTCCGCCCCGATCGAGAGGTGCCCCTTGCCGCGCATCGCGGACGAGACCTCGTCGAGCACCCTGGCGGGCAGGTACGAGCAGCGCCGGAACGCCTCGACCCAGCTCCACGTCCCGGATTCGCGCACCATGAGCCGCAGCGACTTCGCGAACGTCCCGGACGTGCGGGGATGGGTCTGCCCGCCGGGCGGCAGCGGCCATTCGCGCTGCTCGTGCACGGTCATCGCACCGGCGGCGTCCGGCCAGGAGACGGGCATGGCGTCGCTCGCCACGATCGAGTCGGGGTAGGCGAGCGAGCGCTGCAGCACGGCCCGGTCGAACGGATCGGCCTCGTCGAGGAACGTGACGATGCACGTCGCGCCGGGATCGGTGGCCCGCAGCTCCTGGAGGCGGCGGACGTCGGCGATGCGCTCGCCGGTGTCGACCATGACCAGGGAGGCCGGGGTGATGCCGAGGCCGGCGAGCTTCTCCGGTGCCAGGAAGAACGCTCCGATCGCTGTGCTGCCCGCACCGTACGGGTAGGCCTCGACGGTCACGCGGGAGCCTGCGGCGCGACTGCGGTCGAGCAGCGCGAGCACCCGGTCGATGTGCCGCAGCGAGGTGCTGTTCACGTGGCAGTGGTGCATCGCGGCCCCTGTCTCGGCGGCCGCCCTGACGAGCTCCTCCGAACCGTCGATCGGCGTGCTCGGGTCGGCCTCGATGAGTTCGCGCACGTGCGTGAAGGTGGGGGCGTCGGCCGATGCGGCGAGCCGGGCGAGATCGAGGTACTCGTCGGGGTCGGAGTGCGGCGCGTAGCCCATCAGCACGCCGATGCCGAGGGCGCCGGCGCCGAGCTCGTTCTCCAGCAGCCCGAGCCAGCGCGTGCGCTCCGTGCGCGAGGAGGTGCGCTGCCACTCGGTCTTGCCGAGCAGGTCCATCGACCCGCGGAAGTCCGGCACGGGCACGCGGTCGAGATGGGCGTACGCGCGGGCTTGGGCCCAGGATGCCGAGAAGCCGTAGTTCAGTGGACGCCCTTGCGCGGCAGCCCGCGCCATCGCCTCGGCCACGGGCATCAGACCGGCCTCGAGGTCGAGGGCGGTGGTGACCCCGTCCATCGCCTGCAGCCGCTGGCCGGCGATCGAGTGCACGTGGCTGTGCAGATCGACGAACCCCGGGCCGACGATCATCCCGGCGACGTCGACGACGCGCGCGCCGGGCGGCACCGTGACGGCGTCTCCGACGGCGGCGATCCGTCCGTCCGAGATCAGCACATCGGCGACACGGTCGGATCCGGTCTTCGGGTCGATCATGCGCCCGCCGCGCAGCAGAGTGTCCACGGCTCCACAGTGCCAGGTCGGCGACGGCGTCTTCGGTGCGCTGCGACGAATCTCGGAACGCCGCTGGTGCCCCCGGACCAATCGTCGAATAATCACCCCGGAGTGCGTCGATTCGCGAGGACGTACATAATGAGAGCTACCGATGTGACCGTGCACAAGCGAGGAGGCCGTGATGCCCACTGCCTCCGAGCGTGCCCGGATGCCCAGCATCCGCGACGTCGCCCGTCTCGCCGGCGTCTCCCACCAGACGGTGTCGCGAGTGCTCAACGATCATCCGAGCATCCGGCCGGAGACCAAGGCGAAGGTGCTCGACGCGATCGCCGTGCTCGACTACCGGCCCAACCTCGCGGCCCGCGCCCTGGTGACCAGCAAGTCGAACATGCTCGGCATCCTGTCCGCGACGATCGGGGAGTTCGGTCCGACCTCGTCGATCGTCGGCATCGAGGACGCGGCACGCGAGGAGGGGTACTCGGTCTCGACGCTGAACCTTCCGGAGACGACGCCGGAGGCGATCGGGGCGGCGGTGCGTCAGCTGGCCAGGGAGCAGGTCGACGGGATCGTCGTGCTCGCGCCGCAGGTGCGGGTGTTCCATGTGCTGCGCGGCATGGCCGTCGACCTCCCCTTCGTCACCCTGCAGACCGCGTCGGGGTCCGACGGCGTCAGCCACTCCGCCGACCAGGTCGCGGGTGCCAGGGCCGCGACGGAGCACCTGATCTCGCTGGGGCACAGCGACATCCTGCACCTCGCCGGGCCTCAGGACTGGATCGAGGCGGAGTCCCGGATGCGGGGGTATTTGGACGCGTTGCGGGAGGCCGACCTGCCCACCTTCCCGCCGATCCGCGGCGACTGGACGGCGGACTTCGGCTTCTTCGCTGGGCAGGAGCTGTCGCGGCGGCGGGACTTCACCGCGGTGTTCGCGGCGAACGACCAGATGGCGATCGGGCTCATGCACGGCTTCCGCGTGGCGGGGCTGCGGGTGCCGCACGACGTCAGCGTCGTCGGGTTCGACGACATCCCCGTGGCCGCACACGTCGCCCCCAGCCTCACCACCGTGCATCAGGACTTCCCTGAGCTCGGCCGGAGGGCGGTGCGCATCCTGCTCGCGCAGATCCGCGGAGAGGCGGCGCCGGCGTTCGGCGCCCTGCACACGACCCTGCGCATGCGCGAGTCGTCGGCCGCGCGCTGACATCACAAATTCGACAGCGGGCTTGACAGTGCCCCGCCCAGAGTGGACTATTTATCAATGTGAACGGTCACATCGAAGGTGACCGCACGTCGCGAGGAAGATCCGTGAGCACCACAGCAACGTTGCCGGTCGTGTCAGGCCCGATCCTGGAGATGCGCAGCATCACCAAGGAGTTCCCTGGCGTCAAGGCGCTGTCCGACGTATCGATCACCGTGCGGTCCGGCGAGATCCACGCCATCTGCGGCGAGAACGGCGCAGGCAAGTCCACCCTCATGAAGGTGCTCTCGGGCGTCTACCCGTTCGGCACCTACGAGGGTGAGATCCTGCTCTACGGCGAAGAGCAGCGCTTCAAGGACATCGCGGCGAGCGAGCAGGCCGGCATCGTGATCATCCATCAGGAGCTCGCGCTCATCCCCGAGCTGTCGGTCACCGAGAACATCTTCCTCGGCAACGAGATCCGCCGCGGCGGCCGCATCGACTGGCAGGCGCAGAAGCAGCGTGCGGTCGAGCTGCTGGCCAGGGTCGGTCTGTCGGAGAACCCCGATGTGCCGATCAAGACGCTCGGCGTCGGCAAGCAGCAGCTCATCGAGATCGCGAAGGCGCTCAACAAGGACGTCAAGCTCCTCATCCTCGACGAGCCGACGGCCGCGCTGAACGAGAACGACTCGCAGCACCTGCTCGACCTGATCCTCGGGCTCAAGGCCAAGGGGATCGCGTCGATCATCATCAGCCACAAGCTCAACGAGATCGAGCAGATCGCCGATGAGATCACGATCATCCGCGACGGCCGCACCGTCGAGACGCTGGACATCTCCCGTGGGGAGATCAACGAGGACCGCATCATCCGCGGCATGGTCGGCCGCTCGCTGGAGAGCCGGTACCCCGATCGCACGCCCGAGATCGGCGAGGTCTTCTTCCAGGTCAAGGACTGGTGGGTGCAGCATCCGACCGTCTCCGAGCGGATGGTCGTGAAGGGCTCGAGCATCGAGGTCCGCCGCGGCGAGGTCGTCGGCATCGCCGGCCTCATGGGCGCCGGTCGCACCGAGTTCGCGATGAGCATCTTCGGGCGCTCCTACGGCACGTTCCTCTCCGGGACGCTCGTCAAGGACGGCCAGGAGATCGTGCTGCCCGACGTGTCGTCGGCGATCAAGCACGGCCTGGCCTACGTGAGCGAGGACCGCAAGGTGCTCGGCCTCAACCTGCTCGACACCATCAAGCGGTCGGTCGTGGCGGCGAAGCTGTCGAAGATCGCGCCGCGCGGCGTGCTGGACGCCCGCGCCGAGTACGCGGTCGCCGAGGAGTACCGCAAGGCGCTGCGCATCAAGACCCCGTCGGTGGAGGAGGGCGTCGGCAAGCTGTCCGGCGGCAACCAGCAGAAGGTCGTGCTGGCGAAGTGGATGTTCACCGACCCCGACTTGCTGATCCTCGACGAACCCACCCGCGGCATCGACGTCGGAGCGAAGTACGAGATCTACGCGATCATCAACCAGCTCGCCGCGCAGGGCAAGGGCGTCATCGTCATCTCCAGCGAGCTGCCGGAGCTGCTGGGCATCTCCGACCGCATCTACACGGTTTTCGAAGGTCGGGTCACCGACTGCATCCCCGCTGAACAGGCCACTCCGGAGGCTCTCATGCGCAGCATGACCTCCTCGACTCAGAAGGCATCCGCATGAGCACCGATCTCACTCCCACGAAGCGGTCGTTCCGCTTCGGCGACATCACGAAGATGTTCGGCGGCGGGCAGTCGACGCTGCGCCAGTTCGGCATCCTGGGCAGCCTGATCGTCATCCTGATCGTGTTCCAGGTGCTGACCTTCGTCGTGAAGGGGCAGGGGCTGACGCTGTCGTCCGGCAACCTGATCAACGTCGTCAACCAGTACTCCTACATCCTGATCCTCGCGATCGGCATGGTGATGGTCATCATCATGGGCCACATCGACCTCTCGGTCGGTTCGGTCGCCGCGTTCACCGGCATCATCGTCGCCAAGGCGATGGCCGACTGGAATCTCCCCTGGCCGCTCGCGATCCTCCTGGGTCTGGGCATCGGCGTGCTCGTCGGCGCCTGGCAGGGGTTCTGGGTCGCGTATGTCGGGGTTCCCGCGTTCATCGTGACGCTGGCGGGAATGCTGCTCTTCCGCGGCGCGAACCAGTTCATCGGCCAGTCGATGACGATCGCGGTGCCCGACGGCTTCTCGATCATCGGCGCGGGGTATCTGCCCGAGGTCGCGCTCGCGGTGCCGTTCAACGTCCCCACGATGCTCCTCGCCATCCTGGGCGCGGCATGGATCGTGTTCTGGGAGATCCGCACCCGCCGCGTGCAGAAGAAGATGGGCTCGGCGAGCGCTCCGCTGTGGGTGAGCATCACGAAGGTCGTGCTCATCTCCGCGGTCATCCTCGTCGCCGGGTGGCTGTTCGCCACCGGCCGCCCGGGTACGAGCTTCCCGATCTCGGGTGTGATCCTGCTCGTGCTCGTCATCCTGTACTCGTTCGTCACGAACAACACGGTCTTCGGCCGGCACATCTACGCGGTCGGCGGCAACCGTCAGGCGGCTCGCCTGTCGGGTGTGAAGGACCGCTGGGTTGACTTCTTCGTGATGATGAACATGTCCGTGCTCGCCTCTCTCGCCGGCATGATCTACGTGGCGAGGGCGACGGCCTCCGGTCCGCAGGACGGCAACGGCTGGGAGCTCGACGCGATCGCCTCGGTCTTCATCGGCGGCGCGGCGGTCTCCGGCGGCATCGGCACCGTGATCGGCTCGATCATCGGTGGTCTGGTGATGGCGTTCCTCAACAACGGCCTCGCCCTCCTTGGCGCGGGTGCCGACGTCGTCGCCATGATCAAGGGCCTCGTGCTGCTGTTCGCCGTCGGCATCGACGTCTGGAACAAGCAGCAGGGCCGTCCCTCCGTCATCGGCTTCCTCACGCGCAAGTTCGGCCGCAAGGGGGATCCCGCGACCGACACCTTCGACCCCACTCAGAAGTACCAGGCTCCCGCGCAGAAGTAGCACGCCCGAGCCGTCCTACCCACCAGAGAAAGAGATCACATGAAGAAGATCATCGTCACCGCGACAGCGCTTGTCGCAGCGGCTGCCCTGTCCCTCACCGGTTGCTCCTCGGAGCGCGGCGGCGGCACGGGTGCGGGCACCGAGACCGAGGGCGCCAAGGGCTTCGCCGCCGACGCCTCCATCGGCGTCGCGCTTCCCGACAAGACCAGTGAGAACTGGGTGCTCGCCGGTCAGCTGTTCACCGACGGCCTCACGAAGGCGGGCTTCAAGCCCGACGTGCAGTACGCGCCGGCCAGCAACACGGTCGCCGAGCAGCAGAACCAGATCCAGGCCATGGTCACCGGTGGTGCGAAGGTCATCATCATCGGCGCGAAGGACGGCAAGCAGCTCACCACGCAGGTGCAGGCCGCTCACGACGCCGGTGCGACCGTCATCGCCTACGACCGTCTCATCGAGAACACGGATGCCGTCGACTACTACGTCGCGTTCGACAACTTCAAGGTCGGCGTGCTGCAGGGTCAGGCGCTGCTGAAGGGTCTCGAGGAGCGCTCGGGTCACGCGGCTCCGTGGAACATCGAGCTGTTCTCGGGCTCGTCGGACGACGCCAACTCGGCCGTGTTCTTCAAGGGCGCCATGAGCGTTCTGCAGCCGGAGATCGACAAGGGCAACCTGAAGGTCGTGTCGGGTCAGACCGACATCGCCCAGACGGCGACCGACGGCTGGAAGGCCGAGAACGCACAGCGTCGCATGGACTCGCTGCTGACCTCGTCGTACAGCACCGAGACGCTCGACGGCGTGCTGTCGCCGAACGACACGCTGGCTCGCGCCATCATCACCTCGGTGAAGCAGGCCGGCAAGACCGTTCCGGTCGTCACCGGTCAGGACTCCGAGGTCGAGTCGGTCAAGTCGATCATGGAGGGCGAGCAGTACTCCACGATCAACAAGGACACCACGCTGCTGGTGCAGCAGGCCATCAAGATGGTCGGCGAGCTGCAGAAGGGCGACAAGGTCGACGTCAACGACGAGAAGTCGTACAACAACGGCAAGAAGGTCGTGCCGGCGTACCTGCTCGACCCGATCATCGTCACCAAGGAGAACGCTGCTGAGGCGTACGCGAACGTCCCGAGCCTGCTCGAGATCGTGAAGTCGTACCAGCAGTAAGTCACGACGCTTTCTGGGGAAAGCATGGCCGCCCGGACCTGATGGTCCGGGCGGCCTTTCTCTTTCTCTCTTGCGTGTGTACGTACGTCTGATGTCAGCAGCCGGGGGCGGAGGGGCGCTCGGTGCAGGTCTGGGCGACGAGGGCGGTGTGCGCCTCGTAGACGGTGATGTCGAGCGGCGGACTCTCGACGGTGAGCAGACCGGGCACGCGGGTCCACCCCGCGCCGTCGTCGATCTCGGCCGCGTATCGGATGCCGAGGTGAACGGTGTACGTGCCGGATGCGGCGTAGCTGTGGCTGCTCGGCGTCGGGGTGAGGGAACGTTGACCGAGCTCAGTCCACGTGCGCCCCGAGTGGGTGAGGGTGGCGCTGGTTGCGTCGCCGAAATCGAAGTCGTATGCGACGGGGGAGAAGCGCACGGTGATGGGCGCGCCCAGCAGTGTGCCGGTCTGGGTGTGCGTCTCTGCGGCGGTCGTGAAGTTCACGGGGAGCCGGGCGACGCCCGCGCCGTCGGGTTCCGCGGCGATGACGGTGGGTGCGGGCGCGAACTGCGCGAGGTCGGCGATCGTGATACCCGGGGCGGGCGAGGACGTGGGCGCCTTCGGGGCCGCGGGGTCGGCGGTGGGCGTGGCACGGAAGCACGGGCGCGCGTTGTCCCATCCGCTGAGACACGTGGCGAAGTCGAACGGCTTGGTGGAAGAGGAGGGGGAGGGAATGGTGTTGGTGTTGGTCAACGTAGATGTGGGAGGGCGCTTGCGATCAAGCGACTTCTGGATCGCAACGTCGAGCGTCGTCCCGTCGCCGGAAAGCGCTGCACATGTGCCGAGTGCTTGTAGAACCTCTCGGGAACAAGGCGCGATACCTGATGACGGGAGGTCCGTAGGCGAGAGAGCCGTGAGGGCCATCGTCGCGATGAAGATCAGGGGGCGGTACATGAGGCTCGATCTCCTTCCACTTCGGACTCGATCAGAAACCCCTTCGCATCGCCGACAAGTGTCGCGCGCTGCGCAACGAGACTGGGGCGCCCGGTGGGGGTCACATCCTGTCCAGCGCCGTCAAGAACGCGAGTTGCTGATAGGTCGAAGCAGACCGTGAGGGTCACAGTTGCCGTCGTGGTGGCGAGGTCTGCGTCTTGCCTCAGGAAGGAGGTGATTTGTGCAATCCCGGTGAGGTGAATCCCGTTGCGGTTCAAGAGGTCCTGACCTTGAAGGAACCCGTCGAGCGCACTACCCGTGAGAAACGACTGCGGTTTGGCTGTGCTCCCTGGCTTCGGGCGTCGTTGCTCGCATCGTTGTAGTCGCGGTAGACCTGTTCGGCGGCGGCGAAGGCATCGTCTTCTGTGGCGAACAGTGGTGTCGGAGTGGGTGTGGGGGGCGGCTCTGTTGTGCATCCGGTGAGGAGTCCGGTCGCCGCGAACAAGGCGACCATGACGCCCCAGAGCGTGCGAGTTGGACGATGTCGTGGGAGAGGTCGGTGTCGAGGCATCCGGTCACGGTAGCTCGGACCTGCCATCCGCCGTTCCGGTTTTCCACAGCCTCTTGCGCAGGATGACAGTAAGAGCGACTTCAGCGACAGCGGTGGGGCCAGAGATACGCCCTTGGGGATCAGCGACATCGCTAGAAGGGTGGTCGGGCGGCGTTGATGATGTCGTTTGCGGTGGTCCAGGGGGTGTGGGTGGTGGGTGTGGTGAAGGTGGTGGTGTGGGGGTGGGGTGGGTGGTCGGTGTAGGTGTGGCCGGTGGGGCTGGTCCAGTGGAGGGTGCCGTTGTGTTGGGCGTGGACGTGCCAGGGGGAGTGGTGTTTGAGGGTGTGGTGTCGGCGGCAGAGGGTGCTGAGGTTGTGGTGGTGGGTGGGGCCTCCGGTGGAGGCGGGGTGGTGGTGGTCGAGGTCGCTGGTGTGGGCGGGGTGTGTGCAGGTGGGGAAGCGGCAGCGTTGGTCGCGGGTGTGGAGGTGGCGGCGGAGCCGGTGGGTGGGGCGGTAGCGGTCGACGGCGAGCAGGGTGCCGGTGATCGGGTGAGTGAGGACGCGGTCCCATCCGGTGGTGGTGCCGGCGAGGAGGCGGGCGGTGTGCGTGTCGATCGGGATGACGCCGTCGAGCACGGCTGATGGCAGGTAGGGGGTGGTGAGGCCGGTCGTCGCGGGAGCAGGTGGTTCGGTGCTGGCGCTCACGTGGAGGTCCGTGCCGGAGGTGGTGTCGGCTTTTGTGGCGGTGACGGGCACCTCCGTGTGGGTGGTGTGGAGGTCGTCGCCTAGGAGGGTGAGGACGGGGATGGTGATCTGGATGCTGCCGCGGATGTCGTGCAGGAGCCCGTCGGTGCTGTCGTGGCCGGTGGGGGCGCCGGAGAGGACGAGGTCGGTGAGCAGGTCGGCACGGATCTCGTCGATCGTGCGGGTGTCGGGGTCGTGAGGGATCCCGGCGGTGGTCGCGGCGGTGGTGTCGCGTCGGGTGTCGGTGTGGATGGTGTGCGCCATCTGGGTGAGCCGGTCCCACATGCCGTGTATGAGTACGGCGGGTGCGTGCAGGTGCAGGTCGGCCATCGCGTCGTCGGTGTCGGTGACCCGTACCCGCCGGCGGGTGCGGGCCTGAAGGTGTCGGTCATCGATCGTGCGGGTGTGGAACCGGTCCGCGACCCGGGCTGCGAGGGCGCGTAACCGGTTCGGGGACTCCCGTTCGGCGAGAGGCAGCACCACAGCCGTGTATCCCTCCCGGTCGGCCGGGCAGGTGAGGTGGGCGCCGGCCTCGATGATCACGTGCGCGTGCGCGGCGGTGATCCGCCCTGCGCCCTGCGCCCGCCACACCCCGGGGAACGCGTCCACGAGCGCGGACGCTTGTCCCATGCGTCGTTCGATCGTGCGGTCGCTGACCCGCAGCGCCTGACCGATCTCCGCCGCGATCGTGCGGATCGTCATATCCCCCCGATCCGGGTGATCCCCTTGGGCGGCGATATCGACCGCGAGGCGGCCCGCGAGAGCGAGCAACCCGTCACGCGCGGCCATCATCGCGTTCACCGTCGCGTCCGCGGCGCACAACGCGGCGACCAGATCAGCGAGCACCGCCATCTGCTCATCCGTCGCATCAAGAAGAGCGTCCATACCCACCACCCCACCACCACCCACCGACACCACACCCCCCAAAACCCCCGAAAACACGGGCATGCACGCCGTGCATGCCGGCATCCGCAGAGACCACCCTCGTGGGGCTTCGCGCACACTCCGTTTCCCACCGTCGAGCGCGCTCCGATCCGTGCCGCGGAAGGAACGGCGCGGGCGGTGCCCTAGACTGGAAGGGCTGTCTACACGTGCGCGGAGGAGGCGATCGAGATCTCGACGATGTCTGATCAGACCGTTGTGAACAAGTCCATCGGTCGTACGGTGAAGGCCTACGTCGCCCTCACCAAGCCGCGTGTCCTCGAGCTCCTCCTCGTGTCGACCGTCCCGGTGATGTTCCTCGCTCAGGGCGGACTGCCCGACATGTGGCTCGTGCTGGCTACCGTGATCGGCGGCTCGCTGAGCGCCGGCTCCGCCGCCGCGTTCAACATGTACCTCGACCGTGACATCGACGCGCACATGCACCGCACGGAGAACCGCCCCCTGGTGACCGGTGAGGTCACCCCGCGCGGCGCGCTGATCTTCTCCTGGACACTCGCCGTCGTCTCCACCGTCTGGCTCTGGTTCACGACCAACTGGCTGGCGGCGACGCTCTCGGCATCCGCGATCTTCTTCTACGTCGTGATCTACACGATGATCCTCAAGCGCCGCACTGAGCAGAACATCGTGTGGGGCGGCATCGCCGGGTGCTTCCCTGTGCTGATCGGCTGGTCGGCCGTCACCGGCTCTCTCGACTGGCCGGCCTTCATCCTCTTCGCCCTGATCTTCCTCTGGACGCCGCCGCACTACTGGCCGCTCTCCATGAAGTACAAGGACGACTACGACGACGTCGACGTGCCCATGCTCGGCGTCACGCGCAACGCGTCGCAGGTCGGCCTCCAGGTCATCCTGTACGCCTGGGCGACCGTCGCCTGCTCGCTGCTGCTCATCCCGATCGCCGGCATGGGCCTCGTCTACACCGTCTCCGCCGTGGTGTTCGGCGGATGGTTCATCTACGAGTCGCACCGCCTGTACAACCGTGCGGTGCGGGGGACCGAGGCGCGTCCGATGCGGGTCTTCCACGCCTCGATCACCTACTTGACGCTGATCTTCGTGGCGGTCGCGGTCGATCCGCTGCTCCCGTTCTGACTCTCGTCTTCATCGTCGACGGATGCGTCTGAGGACGTCTGCACGGCGACCGTGTCTCCCGCGGGCTCATCCGTCTCGACTGCCGGCTGGGCATTCGATGCCTCATCGGTAGGCGATGTCTCGAGGTTCGCCGGCGCCGCCGACTCCGCCGTCCAATCGATCGGCTCCACGACCACGGGAGCCGGAGCAGGCAGCATCGCCTGCACGGCGACGAGGGCGAGGGTGAGCAGCACTCCGAGCACGCCCGCGCCCAAGAGCGCCGCGCCGACGACGACGAGCGACTGCCCGACGTAGACCTCGACCCCCGTCGCCGTCCCGGCGACCAGCGTGGTCGTCATCGTGCCGATCTGGCCGGCGATCAGCCATCCGCCGACTCCCGCCGAGGCGAGGGAGAGGACGGGGAGGAGCCAGAATCCGGTGCTGCGTGTCAGTGACTTGTTCATGACGGCCACGATGCGCGACGGCCTGATGAGCCCGCGATGCGCGGGCTGTGGATGGGCTGTGGGTCAGTCGGCGACGGGGCGCTTCAGGTTCAGGATCACGACGGTGTACGCCGCCGCGGACAGCGATGCGAGCACCATGTGGATGCCGACGAGGATCTCAGGGAGCCCCTCCCGCGCCTGCCACACACCCACGCCGACCTGCACGAGGATCGCGCACACCAGGACGAGGAGCCAGCGACGCGGCTCGAGGCGGAGCACCCAGGCGCTGATCGTGAGCACGAGCACCAGCGTCGCAAGGATGTAGCCGGGCCACGAGTGGACGTGGGCGAGGACCGTCGCGTCGAAGCCCTCGCGCTTGATGTTCGCGTCGCCGGAGTGCGGGCCGGAGCCCGTGGTGAGCACTCCGAAGAAGATGGTCGCGGCGAGGGCGAGTCCCGTCACGTGCGAGAGGATCGCGAACCAGCGCGGCACGGCGCGTTCCCGCGGACCCGGCACGCCGTACAGGCGCACGAGGAAGGCGGCCGTCACGCACACGAGCAGCAGCGACGACGTGTAGTGGAACCCGACGATGAACGGGTTGAGATCGGTGAGCACCGCGAAGCCGCCGACGACGGCCTGAGCCATCACGCCGGCCAGAACGATCCACGCGAGCAGGGCGAGGTCGCGGCGCTCGGTCGTCCTCCGCAGCGAATCTACGGCGCCGACCACGACAGCGATGAGCAGCACGGCCGACATCAGGCCGGCGGAGGGGAGTCCGAAGGGGTCGGTAGCGGCGTAGACGGCCACGGCGACGACCACGCCGCCGAGCGCGAACCACAGCGCGCGGAACACGAGGCGGAGTCCGCCGAGCGCGTGCACGGTGAGCAGCAGCACGGCGAGCGCGAGGAGGCCGACGACACCGGTCATGGTGCGGTTGCCGAACTCGATGATCCCGTGCACCCCCTGCACCGCGTAGATCGGCACGAGCGACTCCGGGGTGCACAGCGGCCACTCCGAGCAGCCGAGTCCCGAGCCGGTCAGACGCACCGCGCCCCCTGTGCCGATGATGACCACCTCGGCGAGGAACGACAGCCACGCGAGCACCCGCAGCGGGCGGCCGAACGCGATCCGGTGGGTCTGGACGGTCGGGGCGGAACTCTCGGGCATGGGTCCTCCGCTCCCTCCGAGCGGCGACGCGGCGGCCCGCATGTCGGAGGGAACCTGTAGAATCGGGGTGTTGGGATGGCCGCGCGAGCGCGGTACGCATCCCTGACAGTTTAGGCGCGATGGAAGCGCCGATGATGAGGGCCCCACCAACGGCACCCGCTCCCGCAGACTCGACGGGGACAGGTGTGTCGGGGCGGATGACACCGTTAGAGGCCCGAATAAGGAGAGTGTGTGATGTCGGATGTGCTGATCGACCGCCCGGAGCTCGAGGGGCTGGGGGTGTACGAGTTCGGCTGGCACGACCCGGACGCCGCCGGCGCGAGCGCTCGTCGTGGTCTCTCCGAGGCCGTGGTGCGTGACATCTCGGCGCTAAAGAGCGAGCCGGAGTGGATGCTGAAGACCCGTCTCAAGGGTCTCTCCCTCTTCGACCGCAAGCCGATGCCGACCTGGGGCGCCGACCTCAGCGAGATCGACTTCGACAACATCAAGTACTTCGTCCGCTCCACGGAGAAGCAGGCGCAGTCGTGGGAGGACCTCCCCGCCGACATCCGCGAGACGTACGAGCGCCTCGGCATCCCCGAGGCCGAGCGCCAGCGTCTCGTCGCCGGCGTCGCCGCGCAGTACGAGTC
>JAGIAK010000029.1 GCA_017744855.1 Microbacterium sp. | reverse complement strand
CTTCACGGTCACCGTGCGCAACGACGGCCCCTCGGCCGCGGCAGGCGTCGTGGTCGACGAGGCCGCAGCGCCCGGTCTGATCATCACCGCGGCCACGCCGTCGGTCGGCACCTGGTCGGCCGCCGACGCACGCTGGACCGTCGGCACGCTGCTGCCTGGAGAGTCGGCGACCCTCCAGGTCACCGCGCGCGTCGTGCTCACCGGCGCGGTGACGAACACCGCGACCGGCTCCTCGCAGACGCCCGACCCCGACCCGTCGAACAACACGGGTACCTCGACCATCGAGGGCACGCCGTCGGCTGACCTGTCGATCGTGAAGACGGCGTCCGCGAACCCCGCCCCCTCGAACGGGCCGATCACCTACACGATCGTGGTCACCAACAACGGGCCGAGCCCCGCGGTGGGCGCCACCGTCAGCGACACGCTCCCCGCCGCCCTGAAGAACCCGACGACCAGCACCGCCGGATGCACCCTCACGGCCGGTCAGCTGAGCTGCGCGGCCGGCACGCTCGCCGTCGGCGCCACGTTCACCGCGACGGTCTCCGGCACGGTCGACCCGGCGGCGATCGGGACGCTGTCGAACACGGCGACGACCACGTCATCGACCCCCGACCCGAACCCCGCCAACAACACCTCGACCGTCGAGGTGCCGATCGCCGGCACCCCCGCCGTCGAGCTCGTCAAGAAGGCGACCGGCCCGACCGACACGAACGGCAACGGCCGGATCGACGCCGGAGACCGCGTCTCGTACACGTTCACGATCCGCAACACCGGCAACGTGACGCTCACGGGAGCCACGATCACCGACCCGATGCTGGGCGGTGCCGTCGCCTGCGCGGAGTTCGCCCCGCTCGCCCCCGGCGCAGAGGTGACCTGCGCGCCGGTGACCTACGCCCTCACCCAGGCCGACGTCGACCGCGGCACCGTGCACAACACGGCATCCGTGCTCGCGACCTCGCCGCGCGGCACGGCGACCGATACCGCCGAGGCGAACGTCATCGTGCCGTCGACCAACAGCATCTCGCTGCGGAAGACGGCCGGCACCGTGGTCGACGCGAACAACAACGGCGTGCCGGATGCGGGTGAGGAGATCTCCTACACCTTCGCCGTGACCAACACCGGCACGACGACGCTGACGAACGCGAAGATCACCGACCCGATGCTCGGCGGCGCCGTGACCTGCGCGGCCCTCGACGGCGTCGCGCTCGCGCCGGGTCAGACCGTGACCTGCGCCCCCGTGCCCTACACGCTGAAGCAGAGCGACATCGACGGCGGCGTGGTGCGCAACACCGCGACCGTGAACGCCGACGCTCCGGTCGGCACCGTGACCGACAAGGCCTCGGCGTCGGCCGACATCGTGCAGACGGCAGGGATCGATCTGGTGAAGACTGCCGGCGCGGTGGAGGACACGAACGGCGACGGCCGCATCGGCGCCGGCGACACCGTGCGCTACTCCTTCGTGGTGACGAACACCGGCACCACGACGCTCTCCGCGATGACGGTCAGCGACGGGATGCTCAGTATCAATCCGCTGTGCGCCATCGTCACGCTCGCGCCCGGCGCGAGCGCCACGTGCGCGGAGGTCCCGTACCGGCTCACGCAGGACGACATCGAGAACCAGCGCGTGCACAACACGGCCAGGGTGATCGGCACCAGCCCGCTGGGCGAGGTGACCGACGACGGCTCGGCCGACGTGCTGCTGCGAGGAACGTCAGCGGTCGAGCTCACCAAGACGCCTGGCACGCCGGTCGACGCGAACCGCGACGGGATGATCGGCGCGGGCGACACCGTGGGCTACTCGTTCACGATCCGCAACTCCGGCACCTCGGTGCTGCGCGACATCGTGCTCGACGACGCGCTGCTCGGCGGCGCCATCGACTGCGCCGCGCTCGACGGGCTCGAACTGCAGCCCGGCGACGAGGTCACCTGCGGTCCGATCGACTACGTCCTGACGCAGGCCGACATCGACCGCGGCACGCGGCACAACACCGCGACCGTGAACGCCCAGTCCAACGTCGGTCCCGCCGACGCCACGGCCGAGGCCGACGTGACCGTCACCGGCACCGACCGCCTCAGCCTGCTCAAGTCGGCGGCGGCGATCGTCGATGCGAACGGCAACGGACGCACGGATGCCGGCGACACGATCGCCTACACGTTCACCGTGACCAACACCGGCACGACCACCCTCACGGGCATCTCGGTCAGCGACCCGCGCCTCACCGGCGACATCGTCTGCGACGCCACGGAGCTCGCCCCCGGCAGCAGCACGGTGTGCCACGGCGAGCCGGCGGTGCTCACCCAGGCCGAGATCGATGCGGGAGAGATCGTCAACACGGCGACCGCCACCGGCACCGGCACCGGCGAGGACCCGCCCACCACCGATGACACGGTGACCACGCCGATCACCGCCCAGCCCGCCATCGGCCTGACCAAGACGGGCGGCGACTACGCCGACGCCGACGCCAACGGCAAGGTCAACGCCGGCGACACCGTGAAGTTCCGCTTCACCGTCACCAACACCGGCGCGCGCACCCTCACCGACGTCGCGATCAGCGACCCGATGCTCGGCGGCGCGATCGACTGCACGATTCCCGCGCTGGCCCCCGGCCAGAGCGCGGACTGCGGCCCCGTGACCTACGTGCTCACCGCGGCCGACGTCGCCAAGGGCACGGTCGTCAACGTCGCCACCGTGAGCGGGGTCGCCGGAGCGGTGACCGTCACCGCGGCGGCCACGGCATCCGTCGACCTGAGCGTGCTCGCCACGACCGGCGGCGTGATCACCGGTCTGGGCTGGGCGCTCGCCCTGCTCGCCGTCGGCGCCCTGGTGCTGCTGATCGCACGGGTGCGTCGTCGGGAAGCCGAGGCCGCGTGATCGGCTGACGACCGCATGACGGGAGGAGCCCGGCGCCGCAACGCGCCGGGCTCCTCCGCATGTGCGGGGCGTGCGCATCACCGGACGCGGTGGGCGGATGCCGGTGAACAGGACCGTTCACATCGATGGGCTATGGTGTACCGCGATAGCGCCTAGGGTTCCGGGGTCCGTCCCGTCTGGTCCGAGCGGCGCCACGGCTCCCCTCCGCAGGGGAGGCGTCATCTGACAGGACAAAAGCCCGGAGGAACCCTGTCCGTCGCGCCTGCGACGGAGGGAAGGGTTCTCGTCATGTCCGCTCTCGCGTTCGCCCTCGTGTTCGCAGCCGCCCTCGCGCACGCCGCCTGGAACGTGATCGCGCACGGTGTCAGCAAGGCCGGAGCCCCGTTCCTGTGGTGGGGTGCCGTCGGCGGCACGGTCGTGTGGATCGGAGCCATCCCGTTCACGGGAGGGCTCGGCACCGACGACCTGGGGGCGTTCGTGCTCGGCGTCGGCGTCTCGGCGGTGCTGCACGTCGTGTACATGGCCGTGCTGCAACGCGGATACCGGGAGGGCAACCTCTCCACGGTGTACGCCACGGCGCGCGGCACCGGGCCGTTCCTGTCGGTGATCGTGGCGGTGCTGCTGCTCGGCGAGCGACCGACGCCCATCGCGCTCGTGGGGGTGGCCGCGGTGATCGCCGGCGTCGTCGCGATCGGCCTCGTCGACCGCGGTCGGGGATCGTCGCGTCGGGGCATGGACCCAGGGCTGCTGTTCGGGCTGTTGACGGGCGTCGCGATCGCCGTGTACACGATCTGGGATGCGAACGCGGTGCGCACCTGGAGCCTGTCTCCCGTGGCGTTCATGGTGGGCACGATGGTGCTGGAGGTGCCGTTCTACTCGCTCACCGTCGGCAGGCGCTGGAAGGCCGTCTGGGCGCTCTGGCGCACGCAGTGGCGACGGATCGCCGCCTTCAGCGTCCTGTCGCCGCTGTCGTACATCCTCGTGCTCACGGCGATCCAGATCGCACCGGTGGCCCTCGTCGCGCCGCTGCGGGAGGTGAGCGTGGTGCTGGTCAGCCTGTTCGGCGTGTTCGTGCTGCGCGAGAGCCGTCCGGCGTGGCGCCTGGGGGCGTCGGTCGTGGTCGCCGGCGGCATCCTGCTGCTCGCCCTGTAGCCCTCGCCGCCCTGTCGCGGGACGGCCAGGGGTCAGCGGAAGTCGACGAGTCCGGCGTGAGCGGCGGTGACGAGGATCTGCACGCGGTCGCGCACCTGCCACTTCGACATGATGCGGCCCAGGTGGGCCTTGACGGTGCCCTCGGACACGATCAGCGACTGGGCGATCTCGGCGTTCGACATGCCCTGGGCGAGCCGCTCCAGCACCTCGGCCTCGCGGTCGGTGAGGGCCTCGAGGGCCTCGGCGCGTTCGGATGCCGAAGGGCCGGCCTCGCGCACGTGCTTCACGAGCATGGAGGCGATGCGGGGAGAGAGGGAGCTCGCGCCGCTGTACACCTCCCGTACTCCGGTGACGATGCTCTCGGCGCTGGAGTCCTTGAGCAGGTATCCGGATGCGCCGGCGCTCAGCATCGGCAGCACGGTGTCGGCGCCGTCGAGGGTGGTCACGGCGAGGATGCGCACCTCGGGCCAGCGCTCCGCGATCGCCGCGGTGGCCTCGATGCCGTTCATCTCCGGCATCTGCACGTCCATCATCACGACGTCCGGCTTGTCGCGGGAGACGAAGTCGATGGCCTCGAGCCCGGTCTCCGCCTGACCGATCACGTGGATGTCGGGGTCGCGGGAGACGAAGTGCGACAGCGCGGACCGCACCAGAGGGTCGTCGTCGACGATGAGAACGCGGATTTCCGGCATGTAGGAAGCCTAACGGCGAAGTGCGGGCCGCCCCGTATGGGTATAGACCTTCGTCTAGTCAGGTCTGGTCGGAAGTCCGATGTGCAATCTCTGGCCAACCGCGAAGATCAATATGTCCCCCCGACAAAAGACCTAATCACGGAGGTGAACTACTATGACTTTCTGGCAGCAGGTTGGTAAGTTCTTCGGCGTCTATCGCTAAGCGTACCTGGCTAAAAGGAGATACTGAACCCATGGCGTACGACCAGTCGGCTAGAGAAGACGCCGGCGCACTACGCCTTGGTCGCGGAGAGAAGCTGGGTGCTGTCGAACGGATCGTTGTTCTGGCGATCATCGGCATCATCGTCTCCCTCGACATCATCGGTCTCTTCCTCCCGCCCGGTGTGGAGTTCGGAGCGGCGCTCATCAGCGTCGCCTCCACCGCGGTCTTCGCGCTCTACCTCTGGTCGCCCCTCTGGGCGACCGTCGCATTGGCCGTCATCTTCGGCCTCTCCTTCCTCTCCGGAACCGAGACCCAGGTCCTCACCGCAGCCGCCTTCGCGGCCGGCATGGTGATGCGACTGGGACGAGGGTCCCTGATCTTCTCCTACACGGGAGTCTTCCTTCTGTCCGCATCGCTCATCGCGTTCGGGGACACGAGGGTGCCAGTGAACGTCGGCGTGCAGATGATCCTCGCCGCCGTGTCAGGCGCCATCGGCTACGCGCTCAGGCTCGCGGCCGAAAGAGGGCGCCGTCTCGAACGCCGACTCGCCGAACAGGTCGAGAAGGAGCACGAGGCGGTCCTCGCCGAGCGACGATGGATCGCCGGCGAGCTGCACGACAGCATCGCGCACCACCTCACCGTGGTCGCGCTGCATGTGCAGATGCTCGACGATCCATCCGTGAGCGCCGACTCGCAGGAGGCCATCCGCGTCGCGGCCCGCAAGGCCATGGCAGACCTCCGCTTCGTCATCGAGCTCGCCGACGACGGACCGCGGTCCGAGGGGCCGCAGACCGGCGACCTCGGAGCGGCCATCGACGAGGCGCGCGCCGAGTTCGAAGCCGCAGGGCATCCGGTGCTCACCGAGGGCGATCCGCAGGACGATCGCATCCCGCGCGTCGCGGAGATCGTGCTCGCCCGCATCGTGCGGGAGTCCGCCACCAACGTCCTGAAGTACGCCGGCCCCGGTCGGGTCGCGATCATGCTCGACGTGAACGACGACGCCGCCACCCTCACGATCCGCAGTCCGCTGCCGCAGACCCCCCGCCGCGACCTGCCGTCGAGCGGGACCGGACTCAACCGCATGGCCGAGCGGGTCATCGGCGCGAGCGGCGAGTTCTCGGCAGGACCTGTCGACGACGGCTGGCAGGTGCTCGCGAAGCTGCCGATGTCGTGAGGATGAGGCTGCGGACCTGGACTCTCCGCGACACACCCTAGACAAAGGTCTATACAAAGTCTCTACGTTCGGCCCTACTGAAGAGGCCGCCCTCAGAAATATCCTGGAATCTCCCCAGATAAAGCGTCCCCAGCGCTGCGATCGCGAGCGCGATCTTCTAAGGCTTCTGAACCACTGCGCTCGCGATCGCGTTTCTGTGTACGGGGCCTTCTCCCGGCCGGAACGCCCAACCGTCCGCGCCATCCGTGCGCCCGGGCTCAGCCGCCCACGGCGCGCATGTAGTGGCCATCGGTCGAGATGCCGGATGCGGCCACCGTGAAGCGCACGACCTCGCTGAGGTACCGGTCTTCCGACGCCTCGAAGATGCGACCCTCTGCGTCGCGGGAGATACGGCTCAGCCGCAGGATGGGCGTGCCCTGCGGCACCCGCAGCAGCGCCGCATCCTGCTCGTCCGCCGCCACCGCGTCGATCACGTGCTGCAGGCCGACGATCGGGTGCCCGACCGACGCCAGGTACTCGGTGATCGACACCGCGTCGAGGTCGACCTCGAACAGGCGACGGCCGGCGACCTCTGTGTAGAACAGGCGCTCCAGCATGGTGGGTCGGCCGTCGAGCAGGCGGAGGCGCACCACGCTGACGATCGTGTCATCGGGGGAGACGCCGAGCAGCTCGGCCTTCGAGCCCGCCTTGCGCAGGCTCAACTCCTGCGTCTGCGCGCCAGGAGTCACGCCGAGGTCGCGCGCCCACCGTGTGAACGGCACCGACACGTCGACGGCCTGGTTGGCCTTGCGTGCGACGACCCGCGCCGGTCGGCCCCTGCTCGTCTCGATCAGACCCTCGCCGCGCAGGGCGGCCAGGGCATTGCGGATCGGGCCGCGCGAGGTGCTCCACCGCTCGGCGAGCTCCGCCTCCGTCGGCACGTCGTCTCCTGGGCGCAGCACGCCTGCGGCGATCTGCTGCCGCAGCTCGTCGGCGATCTGGGTGTACACAGCTTCGGCCACATAGGCATATTACTTGCACCCATCTCGGGGCGCGAGCGCGTTCCTGCGGTGTTCACCCAGGGGAATGCTGGGTAAACGAGGGCTGAACTCTTCCGAGTTAGGTATATTTCTCGGCCTTTCGCCTGACAGAGTCTTCTCTGGATCACCCCTCACACCCTTGAAAGGTCCTCCATGAAGCTCCGTGCTCTCCCCGCCCTCGCCGGCGCCGCGGTCCTCGCGCTCGGTCTCGCCGCCTGCTCCGGAACCGCCGGCGCCACCGACGGCGGTTCCACCGACGGCCAGGCCGCCGCCTCCGGCTTCGCGGTCGACGAGAACACCCTCGTCTTCGGCGTCGTCCCCGACTCGGTCGACACCGAGACCAACTACCAGCCGCTGATGGACTACATCGCCGACATCACCGGCAAGAAGGTGGAGTACCACGAGTCCACCGACTACGCCGCGCTCATCGAGGCCGCCGTCGCCGGCAAGGTCGACGTCGCCTCCTTCTCGGGCTTCACCTACGTGACCGCCACCAACAACGGCGCCAAGCTCACCCCGATCGCCTCGATCGTCACCGCCGAGGGCCAGGAGCCCGGCTACTACTCGCAGGCCATCGTGCCCAAGGGCAGCAGCATCTCCAGCCTCGCCGACTTCAAGGGCAAGAAGGTCTGCTTCGTCGACCCGTCGTCGACCTCGGGATACCTCTTCCCCTCGTACAACCTCCTCAAGGCGGGCATCGACCCCAAGACCGACATCACCCCGGTCTTCGCGGGCAAGCACGACGTCAGCGTGCAGAAGGTCGGCGAGGGCGTCGAGTGCGAGGCGGGCTTCGCCGAGGACTCCGAGGTCGAGAAGTCGGATGCTGTGAAGGTCATCGACCAGACGATGGTGCCCGGCGCCCCGCTCGTCTACTCGTCGACGCTCCCCAGCGAGGTCTCGAAGAAGCTCGTGGACGGTCTCAGCGAGATCACCATCGACGACATCATCGCCAAGGGCGTCAAGGGGGCGGACACCGAGGCCTTCCGCAGCGTCTTCTACGCCACGAAGCCGGTCGACGACAAGTACTACGACCTGATCCGCGACATCTGCAAGGAGACCAAGGCCGAGCAGTGCCAGGGCTGATGCCCTGACGCCCTCCCTGTGCTGGTCGTCGAGCGAGCGGAGCGAGACGAGGCGAGGCGTTTCGTCTCGGTCGCAGGCTCCCTCGCTCAACGACCGGGGGCGGTCGCAAGCTCCCTCGCTCAACGACCGGGGTGGGGCAGGCTCCCTCGCTCAACGACCGGGGCGGGGCAGGCTCCCTCGCTCAACGACCGGGACGGGGCAGGCTCCCTCGCTCAACGGTCGGGGGCCCCTCGCTCAACGACAGACGATCTGAAGGACACTGACATGAACGCGGCATCCGATGCCCTCATCCGACTCGACGGCGTGACGAAGACCTACGGGTCGACCACGGCGTTGAAGGATGTCTCGCTCGAGGTCTCCCGTGGTGAGATCGTCGTCCTGCTGGGGCTCTCCGGCTCCGGCAAGTCCACCCTGCTGCGGCATCTCGACGGCCTGGAGGTCCCCACCTCCGGCGCCGTCGAGGTGCTCGGCTCCGCGGTGCCGGCCCTCAGCGGTCGTGCGCTGCGGAGCCTCCGCAGCCGGGTCGGCTTCATCTTCCAGCAGTTCGAGCTGGTGCCTTCGCTCACCGTGCTGGAGAACGTGCTCACGGGCTCGCTCTCCACCGTGCGCGGCCCTCGCCTCGGACTCTGGGGCTACTCGCGCGCCGCCAAGCTGCGCGCTCTCGGCCACCTCGACCGCGTCGGACTGCTCGACCGCGCCTACCAGCGCAGCGACACCCTCTCCGGCGGGCAGCAGCAACGCGTGGCGATCGCCCGCGCGCTCATGCAGGAGCCCGACATCCTGCTCGCCGACGAGCCGGTCGCCTCCCTCGACCCCGAGTCGAGCGATCAGGTGATGGCGCTGATCCGCGAGATCGCCGCCGACCAGGGGCTGACCGTGGTGTGCAGCCTGCACCAGGTCGACCTCGCGATCTCCTGGGCCGACCGCATCGTGGGCCTCCGCCACGGCGAGGTCGTGCTCGACACCCCCACCACCGACCTCACCAAGACCGAGGTCATGGAGATCTACGGCCGCGTCGCGACCACCACGGCCGAGATCACGGCCGTGCAGGTGGAGCTCGCGGATGCCGTGGCCGAGGTGGCGGCATCGTGACGGTCGTCGCCGGACGCCCGTCCACGAGCGCCGCGCCGCCGAGGCAGGGCTCGGTCGCCGAGCGCGCACCGCGCCGGCGCCTCTCGCCCGAGCGGATCGCGGCCTCGCTCACGCTGGTGGTGCTCGTCGTGGTCGGCATCCTCGCCGTGAACGAGGTGGGCATCTCGATCCCCTCCATGGTGCAGAGTTGGGGCAACGCCGAGAACTTCATCGCCCGCGTGCGCGGACTCTCCTTCCCCGAGCCCGGCGACCTGCTCTGGCTGATCGCGCTCACCGTCGGCCTCGTGCTCACCGGCACCCTGCTCGCCGCCGTGCTGTCCGTGCCGATCGCCTACCTCGCCGCGTCCAACACCACGCCGGGCACCGGCTGGCGTGCCGCGGCCCGCTTTGTCGGCGTGCTCACCCGCGCCCTGCCCGACGTCGTGCTCGCCATGGCGTTCGTGCTCATGTTCTCGCTCGGAACGCTCCCCGGCATCCTCGCCATCGGCATCCACTCGATCGGGATGATCTCGAAGATGTTCGCCGACGCGATCGAGCAGATCGACGAGGGTCCCCGGCTCGCGATCCGCGCCGCCGGCGGATCGAAGATGCAGGAGTTCGCCTCCGGCATCCTGCCGCAGGTGCTGCCCAGCTGGGTGGCGACCGTGCTGCACCGAAACGACATCAACCTGCGCGGCAGCGTGGTGCTCGGCTACGTGGGCGTCGCCGGCCTCGGGCTCGAGATGTCGTACGCGTTCAAGGCGCTCAACTACGGCAAGGGCCTGGGCATCGCCCTCGTCATCTTCGCGCTGTGCGTGGTGATGGAGATCGTGTCGAGCCTGGTGCGCGGCGCGATGCTCGGGCAGCAGAAGCAGACCCGCTCGTGGATCGACCGCATCATCCACCCGCGTCTGCCGCAGGCCGCAGCCCCCTCCCGTCCGGTCTGGGCCGCGACCCCCGAGTCGGCCGTGCGCCGCCCGTGGACCGCGCAGCGCGTCCGCCACGCGATCGCCGGCGTCGTGGCGGCGCTCGTCGTGATCGGCGGCGTCGTGGTGAGCGACATCAACTGGCTCGACTTCGTCACCTTCTGGGGACGCATCCCCGAGGTCGCGGCCAAGTTCTGGCCGCCCTCCTTCGGCAACTACGACACCGCCGCGATGGTCGGCGCCATGCGCGACACGGTCGCGATCGCCCTCGCGGCCACCGTGCTCACCCTGCTGCCCTCGCTGCTGCTCGGCTCGCTCGCCGCGAGCAACGTCGCCCCGAACTCCGGAGCCCGCGGGGTCGCACGCTTCCTGCTCGTCGGCATCCGCGGCATCCCCGAGCTGATCCTCGCTATCGTCCTCGTCGTGATCACCGGGCTCGGTCCGCAGGCCGGCGTCATCGCCCTCGCGATCGGCGGCATCGGACTGCTCGGCAAGCTCATCGCCGACTCCTTCGAAGAGGTCGACCGGGGGCCGGAGCGGGCGCTGCGCGCCGTCGGCGCCACCCGCCTGCAGACGTACGCCGCAGCGACCGTGCCGCAGGGCATGCGCGCCCTCATCGGCCACAGCTTCTACATGCTCGACACGAACATCCGCGCGGCGACGATCCTCGGCATCGTCGGCGGAGGAGGAGTCGGCTACTACCTGCTCAACGCCAGCCAGGGCTCCCGCTACGAGACCGTCACCGCGATCGTGCTGATGATCCTCGTCACGGTGCTCGTCGTCGAGGGGCTCGCGATGTGGATGCGGAAGGTGTTCCGATGAGCCGCGCCGACGTCGTCGTCATCGGCTCGGGCATCGTCGGGCTCGGCGCCGCCTACGCCGCGGTGCGCCGCGGGCTGAGCGTGATCGTCGTCGACCGCACGGAGGCTCCGGTCGGAGCCACGATCCGCAACTTCGGACACCTCTGCATCGGCGCGCAGACCGGCGAGGCCCGCCGCTACGCCGACGCCTCGCGCGAGCTGTGGCTGCGACTGTCGACCGACGCGGGCTTCTGGCTGCGCGAGTCGGGCACGCTGGTCGCGGCCAGGCACGCCGACGAGCTCGCCGTGCTCGAGGCTGCGGGAGACGGCATCCGGATGCTGGACGCCGACGAGCTGCTGCGCCGCGCCCCGCTGCGCGCGGAGGGACTCGTCGGAGGCGCGCACATCGAGACCGACCTGCAGACCGATCCGCGCACCGCGGCCTCCGCCATCGTGCGGCATCTCGCGGCGCTGGGCGTGGAGTTCCGCTTCCGCACCGCCGTCGCTGCCGTCCGGAGCGGTCGTGTCGACACGACCCGCGGCCCCCTCACGGCAGGGCAGGTCGTCGTCGCGGTGAACCACGACGTCGACCAGCTGCTCCCCGAGGTCGCCGAGCGCGCAGGGGTCGTGCGTTGCGCCCTGGACATGATGCGCGCCGCCGTGTCGCTGCCGCATCCGCTCTCGGCACCGCTGCTCACCGGCTGGTCTCTCGTGCGCTACGGGCACTTCGCCGGGTCACCGGAGGCTGCGACGCTCCGCGAGCGCCTGCATGCCGAACGGCCCGATCTCGCGGCGCTCGATCTCAATCAGATGTACACGCAGCTCCCCGACGGCACTCTCGTGATCGGCGACTCGCATGCCACGGACGTGCAGCCGGCGCCGTTCCAGCCGGAGGCGGCGTTCGCGGCCTTCCTCGACGAGGCGGAGGCACTGTTCGACATGCCGACGCCGCGGGTGATCGAGCGCTGGCAGGGCGTCTACGCCAAGGGGCCGGGGGAGTTCCTCGTCGAGAGCGTCGAGGAGGGGGTGCTGGTGCTCGCCGCGACCACCGGCATCGGAATGACAACGGGTCTGGGGCTCGCCGAAGAGAATCTCACCGCCGTCCTCGGGGCGGCACCTGTACGGGAAGGAACCCCATGACCACTGCACTCGAACTCCTCGTCCTCGACATGGCCGGCACCACGGTGCTCGACGACGGCGTCGTCGAGCAGGCCTTCCAGCGCGCCGCAGAGCGCACGGGCGTCGCCGATCGGATGCCGTGGGAGGACGCGCTCGACCACGTGCGCGTCACCATGGGCCAGTCGAAGATCGACGTCTTCACACACCTCTCCGGCGGAGACCGCGAGGCCGCAGAGCGTGCCACGGCGGCGTTCGAGGGCGCCTACGCCGAGATCGTCGCCGAGCAGGGCGTATCGGAGATCCCCGGCGCTGGCGACATGATCCGCGCGCTCAAGGACGCCGGCCTCGCCGTCGTGCTCACCACCGGCTTCGCCCCGGTAACGCGCGACGCGCTGCTCGACGGTCTCGGCTGGCGCGACCTCGTCGACCTCGCGCTCTCGCCGGTCGACGCGGGGCGAGGGCGTCCGGCACCGGACCTCGTGCTCACCGCGCTGCTGCGCACCGGCGCCTCGAGCGTGCAGTCCGTCGCGGTCGCAGGCGACACGACCAGCGACGTGCAGTCCGGCCGTCGCGCCGGCGCCGGCTTCGTCGCCGGCGTGCTCAGCGGCGCTCACGGGTTCGACGCCCTCAGCGAGGCGGGGGCGGATGCCGTCATCGCCGACGTCACGGCCCTCCCCGGCGTGCTCGCCGAGCGCGGTCTGCTCGCCCGCGTCCCCGTCTCCTGAACGGGCGCGGAGCATGGGCACGCTGCTGACCCGCCCTCCGGGACACCGGAGGGACGTCGCGCTGCGTCCCGCAGCGACGGCCATGGTCTGGCTGGGCGAGGGACACCCGCACGAGATGATCGCCGTGCCCGGCGTGGCCCTCGGCGACGGCGACGTGCTCGTCGCCGTCGAGATGTCGACGATCTGCGGTTCCGACGTGCACACCGTGCAGGGACGAAGGGCGGCCCCGACGCCGCTGGTGCTCGGGCACGAGAGCGTGGGCCGAGTGATCGCGACCGGGGACGACGGCGCCGTCGCCGTCGACGGTACTCCGCTGCGCATCGGGGACCGGGTCGTGTGGTCGGTGACCATCTCGTGCGGCGCCTGCGACCGCTGCCTCGCCGGACTGTCGCAGAAGTGCCGCACGCTCGGCAAGTACGGTCACGACAGGGTGGGCGGGCACGGCGATCTCACCGGAGCGTTCGGCAGCCACGTGCAGCTGCGTGCCGGAACGGCGATCGTGCGTGTGCCCGAGGCGCTCCCCGCGGCCGCCCTCGCGCCGGCATCCTGCGCGACCGCGACCGCCTGGGCCGCCGTCGCGCGGTCGGGGCGCTCCCTCGACGGAGCGGCCGTGCGCATCCACGGCGCGGGACTCGTCGGTCTGTCGGCGGCGGCGATCGCCGTCGACCAGGGCGCCATCGTGGAGGTGCTCGACCCGAACCCCGAGCGACGCGCTCTCGCCGCGCGCTTCGGGGCGACCGCTCTCGACCGCGAGCCCGACGTCGTCATCGAGGCGTCGGGTCACGCCGTCGCCCAGGCACTCGACGGCGTCGCGGTCGGCGGCACCGTCGTGCTGGTCGGCAGCGTCTTCCCTGCCGACCCGGTGCCCCTCGACGCGGAGAGCATCGTGCGACGGCTCCTCACGATCACCGGGGTGCACAACTACACGGGTTCCGAGCTCGCCGACGCTGTCGCGTTCCTCGCCGGCCGCGGCCGGGCGTACCCGTTCGCCGACGCCGTCGGCGAGGTGCGTCAGCTCGCCGACCTCGACGCCGCGCTCGCCGCGGCATCCGCTCCGGGAGCGCCGCTGCGGATCGGGCTGATCCCCTCCTGAGTTCCGCCGCGGCGCGGCCCGGCAGGGCGCAGGGTCTCCACGTGGAATGCCAGCAGGCGCACGGCGGCCTCGACGGTGGCGTCCAGCACCTCGTCGGGGGAGCCGGAGAAGACGAACGACCTGTGGCCGACCGCCTCGCTCGTCGCCCACCCGAGCAGCACGGTCCCCGCGGGGTGCCCTCCTTCGGGACCGGGCCCGCCGACGCCGGTGGTGGTGACGCAGACGTCCGCGTCGAACAGCGCGAGCGCTCCTGTCGCCAGCTGCTCGGCGCACGCCGGGGAATACGGATCGGTGCCAGGAACGAGCCCGAGCACCCGTTCCTTCACGGCGGTGATGTACGCC
This sequence comes from Microbacterium sp., assembly GCA_017744855.1. Taxonomy (GTDB): domain Bacteria; phylum Actinomycetota; class Actinomycetes; order Actinomycetales; family Microbacteriaceae; genus Microbacterium. Next base: position 14,760 of record JAGIAK010000029.1, on the reverse strand, counting down.
ACCACGCCACCGCCGAACCACTCCGACGCGTTCTCGCCCGCGCCGACCGTGCTCGCCAGGCGCCCGGAGGTCAGTGACTCGGCGACGCAGATGCGCAGCCCGCGGTCGCCCGCGAGCTCGGCGAGTCTGCGCAGCTCCTCCATCTCCGGGCTCAGCGGGAGATGTTCTCGACGGTCTTGCCGGTGGCTGCCGCCGACAACGACAGCGCGACATCCGCCTGGCTCACGATGCCGACGAGCAGATGATCCTCGATCACGGGGAGGCGGCGCACCTGGTTCTCGCTCATCAGATCCATGGCGACGCTCACGTCGTCGTCGGCCGACACGTACACGGGCGTGCCCTTCGCCAGTGCCGCGGCAGGGGTGGTCTCGGGATCCATGCCCATCGCGATGGCGTCGACGACGATGTCACGGTCGGTGAGCATCCCCTTGAGGCGGCTGTCCTCGCCGCAGATCGGCAGGGCGCCGACGCCGAGATCCGCCATCACGGATGCGGCGATGCGCAGCGAATCGTTCTCGCCGATGCAGCGGGGGCTGGGAGTCATGATCTCGCGTGCGGTGGTCATCAGCGTTCTCCTCCGGTATGTGTTTCTTCTTCCGTGACGGCACGCTACGCACGCGCGCGGGAGAACACCGAGGGGATTGACAACACCCGCGGCGGTCGTCAAGCCCCTGGCGCCCTTCGACTGCGCGCGGCACGCTCATCGCGGGGATCGACCCCGCGGCGGGAGGAAGCGGCTCATGGCAGAACGGCGGTCGGAGACGGTGGGGATGCGTGTGGTGTTCTGGACGTGGGCGGTGATCATCGGCGGCGGGCTGGCAGTGATGATCGCGCTGCCTCTGGTGGGGAGCTGACCATGCGCAGGGCGATCCGCGACAACGGCCTCAGCCTGTTCTTCCTCGCGCTGTTCCTGCTGGCGCTCGCCGGCCAGTCGGTCGCGGGCTTCTTCCGTACGAACTCCGACCTGACCGACCACGGGCTTCCGCCGCTCGGTTTCGGCGCGTACTTGGCATCCCCGGACTTTCTCGTCGATGTCGCGGAGAACTGGCAGTCGGAGTTCCTGCAGTTCTTCCTGTTCATCGCCGCGACCATCTGGTTCGTGCAGCGGGGGTCGCCCGAATCGAAGAAGCCCGGTGACGAGGGGGTGGGCAGCGATGCCGATCAGCTCGTCGGGCGTCATGCACGCCAGGACTCGCCGCGGTGGGCGCGTGCCGGCGGATGGCGGACGGTGCTGTACGGCAACTCCCTGCTGATCGTGATGGGGGCCGTGTTCGTGTTCTCCTGGCTGGCGCAGTCGATCGCCGGCGTCGTGGTCATGAACGAGGAGAACGCGATGCACGGCACCGCCGCGATGACCTGGCTCGACTACGTGGGCTCAGCGGACTTCTGGGACCGCACCCTGCAGAACTGGCAGTCGGAGTTCCTCGCCGTCGGGGCGATGGTCGCGTTCTCGATCTACCTCCGCCAGCGCGGCTCGTCGGAGTCGAAGCCCGTTGGCGTGCCGCATCACGTCTCGTCGGTGGAGTCGGACTGAGCCGCTGCCGCGTCGTCGGCGTAGTCGGGGCGCGGCGGCTGCAGCGGCTGGTCCGAGTACTCCCCGCCCTGGCGTCCGCCGTACGGGCGTCCGTGGTCGGCGTACTCCTCGCGGGCGAACACGAGCGTCCACGGGCCGAGGGCGAAGCGTGCGCCGGTGCGCAGCGTCTCGCTGTTCTCGCCCGGGTGCGTGGCGTCCGTGCCGCTGCTGGAGTTCATCTCGCCGGGGGCGTGCAGCTGCAGCACGTACTCGTCGCGGTCGTCGTGGGTGATCGTGGCGTGCAGCGGTTCGGTGTCGGGCAGCCGCAGCTCCGCCCCGTCGGCCGAGCCGATGCGCACCTCGTCCGCGTCGAGGCGGAACTCGAACCGGTCGTCGTCGCGGGTGATCCGCAGCCGCGGGTTCCCTGCTCCCCAGGCGGCGTGAGTGGTTCCAGGGGTGTAGCCCTCGTCGGGGCGGTCATCGATGTGTCGGGCGTTCATGAGCGCAGACCTCCTCGGATATCGGCTCCCGACGTTAGGGCCGCGGTGAGCGGATGCCGAGGGGGTTGACTTTCACGCCTGGTCGATGCGGTGCGCCTCGGCCGCGCCCTCCGCGATCATGTCCGCGGTGACCAGCGTGATGCCGCCGCTCGTGTTGGCGGAGTTCGCCATCGCCGCGATCCATTCCGGCTGCAGGGGCGGGGTGACGGGGTCGTCGAACACGAAGCGCAGCGGGATCGACGGATGCAGCCAGATCGTGGATCGGCCGGCCGGACTCCCCTCGGGGTGTCGCCACGACAGGGTGAAGCTCTCGTTGCGCCTGAGCTTGGTGGCGATGACGACCTTGAGATGGGCGAGCGTGAGATCCTCGATCTGGATCGGGGTCTTTGCGTCGTCGTAATAGAGCATGCCCATAGGGCTTACGCTACGCAGATGGGGATGATTCCGACAGGCCTTGTCGGACTGGGGATCGAGGATCGGACCGAGGAGCAGTACACCAGATGGGCAAGTTCATCTACGAAGGCGGAGTGAAGACCGAGATCGAGGACAGGGCTCTCACCCACCTGCAGCTCGTCATCACGGCGAAGCTGCGTCGTGGCGAGCCGTTCCCCTTCAGCTGGCGTGAGGATGCCAGCGTCGGCGGCGGACGGACCACCGTGTGGATGCAGCCGGGCAGCTCGCTCGTCTTCAAGTACTTCGGGAGCCGCCAGCCCTCGATCAACCGTGCGTGGGTCGACGCGCTCGCCTTCACCGCCAACTCCCCGGGCGGTCTCTACCTCGTGCCGGAGCCCGCCGAGTCCGGCGACGCTCCGGGTTCCGACGAGGTGCCCGTCACGCCGCCGGTCTGAGCCTTCGGCGCGCCGCTCCCGCCCCGGGAACGACGCTCTTCTGAGCGGGCCGACGCCCTAGGCTGGACGGGTGCAGCAGTCCGCGTCGTCCCGCCCTCTCGTGGGCGTCGCCCTCGTCGTCGGGTCCTGCGCCTCGCTGCCGTTCGGCGCCGCGGTGGCCGCGCACCTGTTCCCCGTGCTGGGCCCGTGGGGCGTCACCTCGCTGCGCGTCGCGATCGCCGCCCTGCTGCTGCTCGTCATCGTGCGTCCGCGGCCGCGCCGCTGGACCAGACCGCAGTGGACGGCGGCGATCCTGTTCGGCGTCTCGCTCGCCGCGATGAACGGGTTCTTCTACGCCGCGATCGACCGCATCCCGCTCGGCCCGGCCGTCGCCATCGAGTTCCTCGGACCGCTGGTGCTCGCCGCCGTGCTCACCCGACGCCTGGCGGATGCCGCGTGGGTGGGGGTCGCCCTGGTCGGCATGGCGCTGCTGGGGCTCGACGGCATGATCGGCGCCGAGCCGCTGGACCCGCTGGGGCTGCTGTTCATCCTCGTCGCGGCCGGTTTCTGGGTCATGTACATCCGGATGAGCGCCCGCGTCGGCGCGCTCATCCCCGGTACCAGCGGGCTCGCGATCGGGCTGCTCGTCGCGGCTGTGCTCCTGCTGCCCGTGGGGGTGCCCGCCTCGGTCACCGTGGCCGGCGACCTGCAGCTGCTGGTGCTCGCCGCGATCACGGCGGTGCTGTCGTCGGTGATCCCGTACACGTTCGAGCTCGCCGCTCTCCGCCGGTTGCCGCAGCGCGTGTTCGGCGTGCTGCTGAGCCTGGAGCCGGCCTTCGCGACCCTCGCCGGGTGGCTGGTGCTGGGGCAGAGCGCGACACCGCTGCGCATGGTCGCGATCGCCCTCGTGATCGCGGCGAGCGTCGGTACGACGCTGGGTGTGCGCCGCGATCGCCGCTCCGGCGACGGCCCGTTCACGGCGCCGATCCCGTTGCCCGACTGACGCCCCCGGTTTCAAGTAGCGTGAACGGCTCTCTACAGCCTGGAAACCGAGCCATTCACGCTACTCGAACCGCGCGGGGTCAGGCCGCCACGGCGACCGGCAGCGGGTAGCGGCGGCGCAGCAGCGCCCGCTGCACCAGCGTCCAGATCACGGTCACCGTCAGGTAGAGCGCGGCGGCCAGCGGCACGAACACGGCGAAGACGGCGGTGAGGTAGTGCAGCGCGTTCATCACCCGCAGCATGCCGGGCGACGACATCGGCGAGTCGTCCACCGGGGCGGGCTGGAACACCCGCCGCGTGATGTCCGCCACTACGAGCATGATGAGCAACAGCACCGCGTAGACCAGCAGCGTCGGCGCCGAGAACGGGCCGCCCGTCAGCATGTGCACGAGGCTCGTGCCCAGCGGTGCGCCGAAGAGGTCGTGCGAGAGCAGCGCGTTGGTGTGCCCTGCGATCTCCGGTCGGAGGAAGAGGGTGTACAGGATGCCGACGACCGGGGCCTGTGCGAGCACCGGGAGCATGCCGGCGAAGGGGGAGGTGTTCTCGGAGCGGTAGAGCTCCATCATCTCCTTCTGCAGCCGCTCCGGGTTCTTCTTGTGCTTCTTCTGCAGCGCTCGCAGCCTCGGGGCGAGCCTGGCCCTGGTCTGCTCGGCCCTGGCCTGTGAGATCCCGACGGGGATCAGGACGGCTCGCACGAGTAGCGTGACGAGGATGACCGCGAGGGCGGCGGCGGATGCCCCGGCGAGGGGTTCGAGGAGGGCGGAGAGCCCGGCGAGGCCGCGGTAGGCGGTGTCGAGGAGCCAGGCGAGGGGTGGGAAGGCGAAGATGTCCATGGTGTCCGTTTCGTGAGTCGGGAGGGTCGGCGAAGGCCGCGCAGTCCCGCTCGATGACGGACTACGCGGCGACGGCGACTCCCGGCGCACGAGGGCGCGGGTGACCGGCGGCATCGGGATCGCTCTGGCTGAGCAGGGCTCCGACGTCGATGGCGCGCAACGGATGAGGCGCACCGCGATCCGCGGCGGGCGCGACGGTCAACGCGACGGCGATGGTGAGGGTGGCGAGCGCCAGGAGGGCGATGGCGACACCCAGGGCCGAGGCATCCGGCATCGAGACGAGCCCGAGCGCGGTCGCGACGAACGTCAGCATCTGACCGATCACGTCGCCCATGCGCGCACCCCTTTCCGGCCCGAGGCTATCACCGGCCGCTGACAGAAGTCATAGTCCGCCGGGGCTGTGCGCTGCAGGCGTAACGTCGAGGGCATGACCCTCTTCGATCTCGAGCATCCGATCGTCCTCGGCCCGTTCGGCGGCCTGTCGTCGGTGGCGTTGACCGCCGCCGTGAGCGAGGCGGGCGGGCTCGGGTCGTACGGACTGTACGGGTACGACGGCGACCGCATCCGCTCGACGATGGCGGCTCTGCGCGAGGCGACGTCGAAGCCGTTCGCCGTGAACATCTGGCTGCCGACCGGCGACGAGGTCGAACCGGATGCCACGCAGCACACCGTGTTCGCGCAGGCGCTGCAGCCGTTCTACGAGGCGGTGGGCGTCGAGGTCCCCTCACGCCCCGAGCGGTACCTGCCGAGCATCGACGAGCAGCTCGACGCGATCTGGGAGGGCGCCCCCGCGGTGCTCAGCGTCGTGTTCGGGGTGCCGTCGTCGGAGGTCGCGGACGAGGCGCACCGCCGCGACATCCGCGTGGTCGGCACCGCCACCACCGTGGCCGAGGCGGTCGCGCTCGCCGACGCGGGCGTCGACGCCGTGGTCGCGACCGGTGCGGAGGCCGCCGGGCACCGGGTCTCGTTCCTGCGCCCCGCCGAGGACTCGCTCGTCGGTCTGTTCGCGCTGCTGCCGCAGGTGGTCGACGCGGTCGACGTGCCCGTGATCGCCGCCGGAGGGATCTCCGATCGTCGGGGCGTCGCCGCCGCGTTCGCCCTGGGCGCCTCGGGGGTGCAGGTGGGAACGGCGTTCCTCGCCACGGCGGAGTCGGCGACGAACGACGCTCACCGCGCCGCGATCCGTGCGACCCCGGCAGACGAGACCGTGCTGACGAGGGCGATGAGCGGCCGGCTCGCCCGCGGCGCGCGCAACAGGGCCGTGCGCGCGATCGAGGCGAGCGGCACGATCGCGCCGTTCCCGATGCAGAACTGGCTCACCGGTCGCTTCCGCGCCGCGGCGGGGGAGCAGGAGCTCGGCGACCTCCAGTCGCTGTGGATGGGACAGGCCGCGCCGCTCGCGCGGTACACGACGGCATCCGACGCCTTCGCCGAGCTCGTGGCCGGCGTCCCCGTCTGAGTCCCGGCGCGCCGCCGCCGCGCCGCGGCCGAGATCAGGAGTTCCGCTCGAGATCAGGAGTCCTCGGCCACGGCATCCTGTTCTGGGGCTGTCTTCCGGTTCTCGGATGCCCGCCCGAGTCCCGGCGTGCACGAACCGGGCCGCGGCCGAGATCAGGAGTTCCGCTCGAGATCAGGAGTCCTGAGCCGCAGCATCCTGTTCCGGGGCCGTCTTCCTGTTCTCGGATGCCCGCCCGACGGCAGGGGCCGTCTTCCTGTTCTCGGATGCTTGCCCGAAGGCAGTGGCCGACGAGTCGAGATGCCGGAGGCTAGAGGATGACGGTGGAGCGGCCGTGCACGATCACGCGGTCCTCGGCGTGCCACTGCACGGCGCGGGCGAGCACCAGGCGCTCGACGTCGGCGCCGCGGCTCTGCAGCTCGGCCGCGGACTCGGAGTGCGTGACGCGCGTGACGTCCTGCTCGATGATCGGCCCCTCGTCGAGGTCGGCCGTGGCGTAGTGCGCGGTCGCGCCGATGAGCTTCACACCGCGCTCCTTCGCCCTCGCGTACGGGTTCGCGCCGATGAACGCCGGCAGGAACGAGTGGTGGATGTTGATGACCGGTGCGCCGAGCCGCTCGATGAAGCCGTCGGTGAGGATCTGCATGTACCGGGCGAGCACGACGAGGTCCACATTGCCCTGCAGCAGCTCCAGCTGGCGGGCCTCCATCGCGGCCTTGTCGCCACCGGGGATGTGCACGAACGGCACGCCGAACGACCGCACGGCCTCGGCGAGGTCGGGGTGGTTGGAGACGACCATCGTGACGTCGATGTCGAGCTGTCCGCGCTGCGTGCGCCAGAGCAGCTCCATCAGGCAGTGGTCGTACTTCGACACGAAGATCGCGACGCGCTTGCGGCGCGAGGTGTCGTGCAGCGACCACTCCATGCCGAAGCGCTGAGCGACCTCGTCGAGCGACGCCTCGAGCGCGGGTCGGGCGGCGGCGAGACCGGGGAGGTGGATGACGGTGCGCTGGAAGAAGCGGCCGCCTTCCGAGTCGGTGGAGTGCTGGTCGAGGGAGATGATGTTCGCGCCGTGCTCGGCGAGCACACCGGCGACGGCGGCGACGATGCCGGGCTGGTCGTCGCAGGCGATCAGCAGGCGGGCGGTGTCAGGCTGGGGCATCGGATCTCCTCGGTGTGTCCATCGATTCTGCCGTGGATGCGCGGCGTCGGGCGAATCCACGGCGACTCGCTACCCTGAGAGCGTGACCGCGGGCGATCTGGGACTGGTGCTGATACCGCTGCTCGCCGTCGCCGCGCCTCTCCTTGCCCGTGGCATCCGTCCGCTCGTCCGGGTGCCGATCATCGTGTTCGAGCTCGTGCTCGGCATCCTGGTCGGACCTGCCGTGCTCGGGTGGGTGCAGCCGGGACCCGTGCTCGACAAGCTCAGCGACTTCGGGCTCGCACTGCTGTTCTTCATCGCAGGGTCCGAGATCGACTTCCGCGCCGTCGCCGGGCGGCCGCTCGCACGAGCCTCGCTGGGATGGGTGCTGAGCGTCGTGCTCGGCGTGGGACTGGGCTTCGCCGTCGCCCCCGGCGAGGGCATGGTCGTGATCGGCATCGCGCTGAGCTCCACGGCGTTGGGCACGCTCATGCCGATCCTGAGGGATGCCGGCGAGCTGGGCACGCCGTTCGGCAAGGCGATCACTGTGATCGGGGCGGCGGGGGAGTTCCTGCCGCTGATCGCGATCTCGATCTTCCTCAGCACGCGCACGACCCCGGTAGCGACAGCCGTGCTGCTCACGTTCGTGGTGCTCGCCGGGGCCGCCGTGCTGCTCGCGCGCCGGATGCCGCACGGGCGGTTGCACGCGTTCGTGCGGGCCACTCTGCACACCTCCGATCAGTTCGGCGTGCGATTCGTTCTGCTGCTGATCGCGGCGCTCGTCGGGCTCAGCGTGATGCTCGACCTCGACATGCTGCTCGGCGCCTTCGTGGCCGGCGCGGTGTGGCGCATCATCATGGCCCGCGCACCGAAGAAGGATGCCGAGGAGATCGAGAGCAAGGTCGAAGCGATCGCTTTCGGTTTCCTCGTCCCGGTGTTCTTCTTGTACACCGGAGTGAACTTCGACCTCTCCGCGCTCGTGGCCTCGCCAGCGGCGCTGGCTCTGGTGCCGCTCTTCCTCGTGGCGCTGCTCCTGATCCGCGGGTCGGCGGCGCAGCTCTCGGCGCCGGCCGGGCTCGGTCGTCGAGACCGGATGGCCCTCGGGCTCCTCGCGGCGACCGGCCTGCCGATCATCGTCGCCGTCACCGCCATCGGCGTCGACCACCGCATGATCGACTCCGGCACGGCGGCTGCGCTCGTCGCGGCGGGGATGCTGTCGGTGCTGCTCTTTCCGCTGCTGGGGATGCTGCTGCGCGGCGACCGTGCGCCGATCGTGGGACGAGCGGCCGTCGGCGCACCGCAGGGGGAGCTGTGAACGCCTCGGCGCTGGTCGCGGCCGCCGTCGAGCGGCTGGCGGATGCACCGAAGGAGGGGCTCGGCGAGGAGCGCGACTCGCGATGGCGCGGACGTCGCATCGTGCGGGTCGGCGAGGCCTGGCACCTCGGCGTGCTGCTGCTCACCGACACACACGCGCTCGCGACGGGGGAGGTGCTGCGCGCCGCTGACCCCGGTCGGCGCGGCTACACCGCCGAGTCGGCGCGTGAGCGGGCGGTGCGACGGCAGGAGGCGCTGCGCGGCGGGTTCGACGAGGGGGAGGTCGTGCACGTCGGGTGGAGCGTGATCGACCTCGCGGCGGTGGACGCCGGCGGTTCGTCGGGACCGCTGGCGACGATCGACGGAGTGCCGTCGGTGCGCTGGAGCGCGGCCGGCGGGTTCATGCCGCTCGAGTCGTACCTGCGCGAGCGGATCGAGCTGCTGCGCGGCTGAGCTCGCGCCGGCGCGTTGCGGGCGCTCCGTTTCTGGACGGATGCACGTTTCTCGGACGATATGCGCCGGATCCTCCGAGACATCGGCATCCGTCCGAAATTCGGTGGGGCGGCGCGGCGGCGCGGCGGCGCGGCGGAGGGCCAGGGGGCTCAGGCGAAGTGCTCAGCGAAGCGCCGCAGCAGGGCGGCACCCTCGGTGACGGATGCTGCGAGCACCTGGCCCTGCACGAGGTCGAACTCCTCGGGGTCGAAGTACCCGGTCGTGCGGTAGAACGTCATCCGGTCGGCGAAGTCGCGCGGCGTGGGCTCGGGATGGAACTGCGCGGCGTACAGGTGCGTGCCCACGCGATACGCCTGCACGGGGCAGACGTCGTTCGTCGCCAGCAGCACCGCACCTTCCGGCAGCGACGCCGCGCTCTCCTTGTGCGCGGTGAACACCGTGAGCGCCGGACCGCTCGGACCGAATACCGGGTCGGCTGCGCCGTCGGGCGTCGTCCGGATGACCGTGGCGCTGGCGGACTCCGGCGTGTCGACGGTGATGCTGCCGCCCAGCATCCGCGTCACGACGCCGATGCTGAAGCAGGTGAAGAAGACGGGGACCTCGCCGTCGATCGCGAGGCGGGCGATGCGCTCGAGATCGCGCTCGACGCGCAGCTGCAGCGGCGACTTCGCGGTGTCGCTCACGTTGAACGGCGATCCGCCCACGACGACCCCGCGATACCCGGCGAGGCTCTTCTCGTCGAGGGGGTCATCCAGCAGGTTCAGCCGGTCGACGACGTCTGCGCCGAGCGCCCGCCGGAACGAGGCGTGCTCGGCATCCGCCGCCCCGACCTCGGGGCGCACGCAGACGTAGAGAAGCGAGGCCATCCGGCGATTCTAACGAGAGCGCCGTCAGCGCGACGAGTTCGCGGTGCGCCCGCGCACGATGCCGACGAAGGTCTCGACGTCGGGGGTCGTGCGTGCGCGCGGCCAGGCGAGGGCCACGGTGGACGTCGGGCCGTCGGCGAGGGGGCGGTGGTCGACGTCTTTCCGGTGGTGCAGCCGGGCGATCGACATGGGCACGACGACGACGCCGACTCCGGACGCCGCAGTGGCGATGGCCTCGGCGGCGGGGAGCGCGGCGAACCGCGCGGGCTCCGTGCCGGGGAAGGCGAGCGGTCCGAGGGGGGCGTCGACCACGCCGATCACGACCTCGCCGGCCAGGTCGTCGACGGTGAGCTCGTCGACCGCGAGCAGGTGGGAGTCGACCGCTGCGACGACCACGGGGACTTCGTCGTAGAGCCGGATGACGTGCACCGCGTCGTCGTCGAGGGGGAGCCGCACGAGCGCAGCATCGAGCTCGCCGATCGCCGCGCGCTGAGCGGAGAGCGCGATCGGCAACAGCTCCAGCGGCACGTGCGGCATCCGCTGCTTCCACGCGTCGATCCACTTGCCCGGAGTCGCTCCTTCGACCGCACCGAGGCGGAAGGTGCGAGGCTCCTCGGGCGCGGGCGCCGGGGCGTCGAACACCACCGGGGTCGTCTTCTTCGGAGCCTTACGCGGAGGAAAGCGCTCGGCGGGCGCGGCCTTGTTGCGCCGCCCCGAGGGCGCGGGACCGCTCGGTCTGCCGGGTCGTCGCGCTTTCTTCGCCATGAGTCCAGGGTAGCCGGGGCCTAGGACGCGCGTCCTGGCGCACCCCCGACCAGGGTGATCACGTCGTCGAGGATCATACCGAGCACGGCAGGAGACTCGATTGCATCGGCGATCAGGGTGCGCTCGCCGTCTGTCCTCTGGACCCGCAGGAGCAGTGCCGGGACAGCGCGCTCCCGCGGCGCGACGAGGGAGAACACGGCTCGGCCACCCTCGAACGGCACGGTGCGCTGCGGAAGGCTATGGGGCAACGGGGAGTCGGCCGCACCGCCGACGCTGAGATCGACGACAGCTCCGGTGGCCTCGGGCCCCAGTACGTGCCAGACCCGCCCGATGACGTCGTTCGTCACGGGGGGCCGTGAGATCGCGGCGGCCATCGCGGTACGGGCCTCGTCACCGTCGACGAAACCGGGTAGCTCCTCGGCCGCGAGGAAGCGCGCGCATGCGTTCCACCAGCCGATCGCGGCCGGCTTCATCGGCGACGAAGCGACCCAGTCGGGCGGCACGAGGAGTGTGTAGCCCTTCGGAGCGGGGGCGACGGTGCCCCGCAGTTCATCGCGCAGCGACACGTTCGGCCCTCCGTCGTCTCCGCTCCGCACGAAGTCTCCTCATACGGACCGCGGCGATGATCGTCGAGGCGAGGAGGACGACCAGGAACGGAGCGACCACCCAGTGCCAACCGATAGGGTATCCGTCCGGCCCCGGAGTCCAGATCACGCCTGTGGTGTCCTTCTCGAACGCGGCGATGAAGATCGGGAAGACCCCCGCCAGGGACGTCGCGAAGAACATGAAGGAGATGTCGGAAGAGATCTCCAGACCGCCCAAGAGCAGATACGCCGAGGCGCACCCGATCGCAAGCAGTCCTGTCGTGATCGTGAGCCATGCGGGGATCGACAGGACGGGCCACGGCAGCAGCGAGTCGTACAGCGAGGACGGCGCGTTGGAGTAGTAGATCCGTCCGCCGTTGAACACTCCCCGCGCGATGACCGGCAGGATCCACTGCGCGAAGGTCGCAAGGGTGGCGATCACGGCGATCAGACGCAGCACGCCGAGCCGCAGAGGCAGCCCGCTCCTGTTCAGCCCGAAGTTGGGCAGCGTCGAGAAAGGCACGGCGTCAGTCTATGGACGTCCGAACGAGAAGCCGAAGGGGTTGTCTCTGTCGCTGAAGAGTCCGCCGAGCACGCCTCCCCACCACGAACCCTGAGCCGTGACACCCGCCCCGCCGATCTTCGGAACCGCCTCAAGCACGGCGTCCGCCCACGCGTCGGCGATGGTCGCGCTGCGTGGCCCCGTCTTCGATGTCCAATCGGCGAGCGCAGTGCCCCGCTTGTTGAGGGCGGCCCACTCACCACCACGGGCGAGCGTGGAGAACGGGTTCACGAAACCTCCGAGTCGAGGCATCGAAGCCGTGCGCACGCCGCTGGCGAAGACGGGGAGCTTCGAGGCCGTCTGCGAGGCGGCGAGCAGGCCCTGCCCGCTTTCGGCGACGGGCTTGAGGGCGAACGGAAGGCCACGGACACTCGCGATGGGGACAATTCCCCACGCGCGAAGCCGACACGAGAGAGCGGTCAGGCCGCCAGCCAGAGGCCCTTGGGGTCTGTGGCGACGGTCAGGCCCGCGGCGACGGTCTCGTCGTCGCCGATGCGCGCTCCTCGTACGATGCGGGCTCCGGCGCCGACCTCCGTGCGCACTCCGACGGTCGCGCCGGCACCGACGGCCGCGCCCTGACCGATGTGGGCGTGCGCCTCGATGTGCGCGTTCTCGCCGATCACGGCATCCGCATCCACCCACGCGCCGCGGGCGATCGTCGCCCCGGCGCCGACGCGCGCGCCGGGTTCGATGTAGGCGCCCGCTTCGATGTGCGCCTTGGGATGCACCTTCGCGCCGTGCGCGACGAGACCACGACCGTTGGCATGCTTGCGATACCGCAGCGTGTCGCCCTGGTCGTTCTCGATGTCGACGTAGTTCTTGCCCACCGTTCCTCCGTGTTTCGGACCGGATGTTGACCACGGGAAACCCGTGTCCCGGAGTTCTCCGGATATAGCAACAACCACGGACGGGGTCGATTCATTCCCGGACAGGGATGAGGGTCAGCGTTGGCAGGACGGGCACCAGAAGGTGATCCGTTCCCGGGTCGGGTCGGCCCCCAGCTCACCGCGGCGGATGAGGGTGCCGCACCGACGGCAAGGACGTCCTGCCCGTCCGTAGACCCATGTCGTCTGGCCCGGGCGGTTGATGCCCGTGAACGTGCGGTCGGCTCTGTCGCGGTTCGCGCGGATCGTGCGCGCACCCAGGTCGAGCAGGGCGGCCACATCGACCTCGGGCGTCGGCGTCGTCGGCAGAATCCCCCGCAGGAACAGGAGCTCTGCGGCGTACTCGTTGCCGAAGCCGGCGACGTTCCGCTGGTCGAGCAGAGCCACGTGGATGGCGCGCGTGTCACTCCCGAGGCGACGGATCGCCTCGGCGGCGTCCCACTCGGCAGACAGCGGATCGGGGCCGAGGTGTCCGACGAGGCGTTCCTCCTCACGAGTGGGGACCACCTCCACCTCGGCCAGGTCGACGCCGACGGCCTCCCGCGCGGCAGTGCCGACTATCGCGCGGACCTTGAACGCCGGGTGCCGCCACTTCTCGCCCGGTCGGTACACGAACCACGCGCCCTCCATGCGCAGATGCGAATGCAGCGTGCTCTCGCCGATGCGCAGCAGCAGGTGCTTGCCGCGGGCGGCTGCTCCATGCACGGGCTGCCCGGTGAGGTCGACGGTGGCGGCGCGAGGGACACGAAGGTCGAAGCGCGTCACGTCCGCGCCCGCCAGAGCGTCGTCGAGACGTCGAGCCGTGCGGAAGACGGTATCGCCCTCGGGCATCAGCTCGCTCCGGATGACGGTGGAGGAGGCGGGGTGGGTGCAGCGGGTGCAGCGGGCGCGGGCGAGGAGATCGCGCGCGAGGACGGTGGACGCGGCGACGGCGACGGGCATCACAACGATGGCCCCGCCAGGGATGAGGAAGCACAGTTGCGTGGCCACACCGAATCCCAGCACCCGAGCGCGGCTGCGGGAGTACAGCGCCGAACGCTGCGCCGACGTCAGATCTCGGGCGTCGAACGAACGGCCGGTGAGCTCGCGCGCCAGCAGCCGACCCGAGAGGATCGCTCCGGTCACCGGTCCGAGCACGCCGCCGAGAACCGGGATGAGGCCGATGATCAACACGAGGATCGCGATGAGCACGCCGAGGACGACGAGGCGCAATCCCTCGACGACGGTGGTCCAGAACCGCCCGCCGTCGGCGGGCGCGGGGTCGCCGAGGTCGACTTCGACGGCGCGCCAGATGCGCTGGTAGAAGGGGTCGCCGATGGTGAGGGTCAGGGCGGTGAAGACGGCGCTCGCCAACGCGATCGCCGCGGCTGCGACGACGAAGCCCACGGCGGCGCGCAGCAGCCCCTGCCATGGTGCGGGCCATTCGTCGGCGAATGGCGTGATCCAGGCCGAGATCGAGGGCATGCCGAGAACGAGCGGCACGAGGATCGCGCCGAGCACGAGGATCGCGATGACGGCGGGCAGCAGGCCCAGCGTCATCAGCCGGGGCCGGGTGCGGAACAGCGTGAAGCCGCGCAGCAGAGTGCGCACGCCGGCTCCGAACTCCTGGATCATGTTCGACACCCTACGTCAGGGCGCCGACACCGCCGGGAATCCTGTCATGATCGTCTCTGCGCCCGCTGCGCGGGCAGGGAGGGGGCGGGATGTCGGAGCGATTCGATACGTCGGTGCTGCGGGAACCCGTCGATCGGGCCGTCGCCGTCGCCGCATCAGAGGAGCGCATCGCCCGTGAGGGGCGTGGCGTCGAGCTGCGACGCGCGAGCGTGTGGAACTGGCTGCAGACGGTGGTGCTCGTGGTGCTCGTCGGCGTCCTCGCGCTGCTGTTCCTCAACGCCGTGTACCTGATGGCGGGCGGGCGCTACGGCATCACAGTGCTCATCCCCATCGCCGTGATCATGATGTTGCCTCTCGCGATCGCCCGGATCCGCCGGCATCTCACCATCCGAGAGGACCTCGAGCTCGACATCCACCGTCTCGAGCGGTTCGCCGCGGTCAACGAC
>JAGIAK010000028.1 GCA_017744855.1 Microbacterium sp. | reverse complement strand
CAGCGGCCCGACGAGCAGGAAAGCGATGATCGCGCCCGAGGAGAAGGTCGAGGCGAACGACAGCGCGAAGAACGCGTCGACGTTGGAGCAGATCGCGACGGTGATGGCGAGGGCCATCATCGCCACGATCGACAGCACGGGGTTCGATCCGATCGCGAGCAGCACGTCGCGGGGGATCAGCACCTGCACGGCTCCGGCGAGCGCCGAACCGATCACCAGGGCGGGCATCACCGCGCGCAGCTCGACGAGGAACTGCGTGAGGCTGCGGCGCACCGGCGTGCCCGGCTCGTGCGTCACCCGCTCGCAGGTGTCGATGAAGCGCTGCGTGAGCAGGGAGTCGGGCGACGGATGCCGGCTGTAGATCCAGCCGATCAGGTTGGCGATGAGGTACCCGCCGACGAGACGCGCCACGAGGATGCCGCCGTCGAATCCGAATGCCGCATGCGTGGTGAGGATGACGATGGGGTTCACGATCGGCGCCGCGATGAGGAACGTCAGCGCTTCGGCCGGCGCGAGGCCGCGCATCATGAGTCCGCGGGCGAACGGCACGTTGCCACATTCGCACACGGGGATCAGCATGCCGAGCAGCGACAGCACGGCACGGCGCGCCCAGGCGCGCTTCGGCAGCCAGCGGTGGATGACGTCGGCCGGCAGCCACACCTGCACGACGATCGAGAGCAGCACGCCGAGCACGACGAAGGGCAGCGCCTCGATGAGCACGCTCATCGAGAGGGTCAGACCGTCTTGCACGCGATGCGGCAGCGACGCCGTGTAGAGCGTGGGGACGAACCGGTCGACGGCGAACAGCGCGGCGACGATCACGGCGCCGACGATCACGCCCACCCATGGCGAGCGCGGTGGCCTCGCGGAACCGTGCGAGTGCGGTCGCGGCTCCGTGGCCGTGCGGACGGTCGTCGAGCTCACGCGCCCGCAGCCTCGGCGTCTCGTCTGTTGGTGCAAGGGGTGCACAGTCCGAAGATGTCGACGACGTGCGCGGCATCCGTGAATCCGTGCAGCGCCGCCGTGCGGTGCGCCCACTGCTCGACGTCCTTCGCCTCGATCTCGACAGTGAGCCCGCAGGATCGGCAGATCAGGTGGTGGTGGTGGCCCTGGGTGGTGCAGGCGCGGTAGAGCGCCTCACCCTCTGGGCTCTGCAGCGAGTCGGCGTCTCCCGAGGCCGCGAGACCCGCGAGCGCGCGGTACACGGTGGCCAGGCCGATGCCCGTGTTGTCGTCGCGGAGGGTCGCGTGCAGGCTCTGCGCGCTGACGAATCCGCGCGCGTCGGCGAGCGCTTCGCGCACGCGTTCGCGCTGCCAGGTGTTCCGCTGAGCCATGTCCCCGATTCTAGGCGTCCTGTGTTGTCGAAGCCCTGGGAGTCCCTCTCCGCGTTCGAGTCGCGCGAATGGCTCCCTCCGGCGCGGTTTTCGCGACATTCACGCGACTTGAAACTCCGGACGAGCTCACACCCGTCGCACGCGCGATCGGAGACGCTGCACCAGCCAGCATCCGCCGTAGATGAGGAACGACAGCGTGGTGATGTACGGGCTCACCGGCAGCGTGCCGGCGAGGGCCAGCAGGATGCCGCCCACCGCCGCGACGAAGCCGAACAGCGCGGCCAAGAGCGGTACGGCCACCGGGCCGGCCGTCACGCGCATGGCAGCCGCCGCGGGCGTCACCAGCAGCGCCATCACGAGCAGAGCGCCGATGATGTGCACGCTGACCGCGACGATCAGCCCCAGCAGCACCATGAAGATCAGGCTCACTGCGCGGGTCGGCACCCCGCGTGCCGCCGCAGACTCGGGATCGAGCGAGTCGAAGCGCAGCGGGTTCCACATCAGCAGCAGTCCGATCAGCACGACCACACTGATGCCGATGAGCCACCCGAGGTCGGGGCTCGACACCGACACGATCTGCCCGGTGAGCAGGCTGAAGCGGTTGGCGCTGCGTCCCTGGTACAGCGACAGGAACAGGATGCCGAGGCCGAGGCCGAACGGCATCAGCACGCCGACGATCGAATTGCGGTCGCGGGCCTTCGCGCCGAGCAGGCCGATGAGGATCGCGGCCACGAGGGCCCCGCCGAGCGACCCGGCGACGACGCTGCCGCCGAACAGGAGCGCGGCGGCGGCTCCGGCGAACGACAGCTCGCTCACGCCGTGCACGGCGAAGGCGAGGTCGCGCTGCATCACGAACACGCCGATCAGTCCGCCGACGATGCCGAGCACCGCGCCGGCGATGATCGAGTTCGCGAGCAGGGCGACCAGCTCGCCGTAGTCCTGGAAGGAGAAGATGTCGCCCCAGTTCATGCGGCACCTCCGTGCTCGTGCTCCTCGTCGTGCGGGTGGTGCGGCTCGGCATCCGGCACCCCGACGACCACGAGGCGGTCGCCGGCGCGCAGCACGAACACCGGGGTGCCGTAGAGATCGGTCAGCACGCGGGTCTGGAGCACCTCGTCCGGAGTCCCCAGCAGGAACCGGCCTCCGGCGATGTAGAGGATGCGGTCGACCTTGCCGAGGATCGGGTTGATATCGTGCGTGACGAACATCACCGCGGCCTCGCGCTCGCGCCGTTGCCGGTCGATGATGTCGGTGACCGCCACCTGGTTGGCGAGGTCGAGGGCCGAGAGCGGCTCGTCGCAGAGCAGCAGCGACGGCTCGTCGGCCAGCGCCTGACCCACCCGCAGGCGCTGCTGCTCGCCACCGGAGAGCAGACCCACCCGGCGGTCGGCGTAGTGCGATGCGCCGACGGACTCCAGCAGCCGATCGACTTTCGCGCGGTCTCCGCGGTGCGGGAGCGGGAGCCCGAAGCGGCTGCCCTGCACGCCGAGGGCGACGAGGTCGCGCGCGCGCATGCTGGTGTCGGGACCGATGGCCCGCTGCTGGGGCACGTAGCCGATGCGTGGGTTTCCCCGCCGCACCGGCTCTCCCGCAACGCGGATCGATCCGGCCGACAGCGGCTGCAGACCCAGGATGCTGCGCAGCAGCGTGGTCTTGCCCGAGCCGGAGGGGCCGAGCACGGCGATGAACTCGCCGGCGTTCACGGTGAGGTCGAGTCCCGACCACAGCTCCCGGTCACCGCGGTGCAGAGCGGCGCCGGAGACCTCGAGCACGGGGGTGCTCGACGCTCCGGCGACAGGCGCGGGGGCCCCGCTCACGGGGCCACGGCGGCGGCGAGGCTCTTGATCGCGTCACGCATCCACTCAGCGTACGACGATCCGTTCTCCAGCAGCTCCGAGAACGAGACGACGGGGACGCCGGCATCCTTCGCGGCATCCTCCACGCGCTGAGTCTCCGAGCCCCCGGTCTGGGCGTTGACGAGCACGGCGCGCACCTCGCCGCTCTTGATCACGTCGAGCGCGGCGAGCAGGGTCGCGGGGGCGACGTCCGTGCCCTCCTCGACCGACTCCGCGAACCCCTCGGGAGTGGCGTCGGTGAGACCGGCGGCCTCGGCGAGGTAGCCGGGCAGTGGTTCGGTCATGAAGACCTTGGCGCCGGCGGCATCCGTCTTCAGCGTGGCGAGGTCGGCCTCGAAGCCCTCCAGCTCGGTGTTGATCTTCGCGGCGTTGGCCTCGAAGTCGGCCTTGCCCTTCGGGTCGAGCTCGGTGAACTCGGCGGCGATGGCCTCGACCACGTGGCTGATCGTGTGCGGATCGAACCACACGTGCTCGTTGAAGCCCTCGATGTGGTCGTGACCCTCGCCGTCGGCGTGGTCGTGGGCGTGGTCCTCGGCCTTCGCTCCGTGGCCCTCGTCACCGGGGAAGTCGTGCGAGTACTCGACCGCAGTCACGACCGGGGTCTTCGCATCGCCGATGAGGGAGTCGATGAACGCGTCGTAGCCGCCGCCGTTCTCGATCACGAGGTCGGCCTTCTGCACGGCCAGACGGTCACGGGCGCTGGCCTCGTACGAGTGCGGGTCCTGCGAGGCGTTGTCGATGATGCTCGTCACCTCGACGTGGTCGCCTCCGATCTGCGCGGCGAGCGAGCCGTAGACGTTGGTGGAGGCGACGACCTGGATCGCTCCCCCACCGCCGGTGCCGGACTCCGTCCCGGTCGCGGCCGAGCATCCGGCGAGAGCGAGGACGGCGGCGGAGGCGAGCGCGAGGGCGGCGAGGGGCTTGTTCATGACTCCACTCTAAACGCTAATGAGAACCATTATCAACTCCGAGTACTCGACGAGCACTGCCGCACAGACGGATCCCACGTCCGGGCCCGCCCCGTGTCAGTCGGCGGGACCCTGGGGAGCGATCCACACCGTGCTGTCACCGGGCAGCTCGTGGCCGTCGACGTCTCCGAGCACGATGCGGCGGGCATCCGCACCGAGATCGAACGGCTCGACGCCGAAGTTGGTCACGATCTCCCAGCCGTTCGGCCTGACGAAACGGAGGACATCCGCGCGGCCCGTCTCCACCCACGCGAGGCCCTCCTCCGTCTGCAGCCGCCGACGCATCCGCAGTGCGCGACGATACAGCTGGAGCGTCGACGACGGCACGCCGAGCTCCACCTCGACGGAGTGGCCCCCGAACCACTCCGGCTGCGGCAGGTAGGAGCCGTTCGCACCGAAACCGAACGAGGGCCCGCCCCTGCTGGCGGAGAGGCGGCTCGCGAAGCAGGTGTGACCCGTCGCCCCCTCGATCAGGGTGACCATGGCGAACCTGTCGTCGTCCTTCGCCTCGCCGCTCCTCCCCCTCGGGTGATACAAACTTCAGGAGGGGGAACAGGACATGAGCGAAGACACTCACGACCGCCCGCGGACTCCGATCGCGTCGGGGATGCGGCGACCCCGTCGCATCCCGTGGGTCGGAGGCGCCGTGGTGGCCGCGCTCATCGCGGCGGGTGCGGCGGTCTGGATCGCCACCCATGTCGGTGCACCGAGCGCGCAAGAGGTCGCCGAGGAGTACCTGGAGCACATCGCGCGCGGCGAGGCCGCTGCGGCGAACGAGATGGCGCCACCGGATGCCGATCTGGCCACCCTGCTCACCGACGACGTCCTGTCGTCCGCGGTCGAGCGCATCAGCGAGGTCGAGGTGACGCCACGATCGGGCGCCGACGACGGCTCGGCGACGTTCGACGTCACGTACCGGCTCGCCGGGAACGACTACAGCGGCACGCTCGAACTGGAGGACAGATCGTCCGGCTGGGCGCCCGCGGCATGGACCGTCGTCACCCCCTTGGTGCAGACCCTGACCCTGCAGGTCGCCGGCGGCGCCCGGGTCTCCCTCTCCGGAGTCGCACTCGAACAGGTCTCGACCGAGCGTCCCGGCTCACACGAGGTCACCCTCTATCCGGCCGTGTACCCCCTCGCTTCGCTGTCCACGTTCTTCGCGCCGAGGCCCGACGCGATGGTGCTCGGTACCGACCCATACCCGGCGCACGACATCGACATGGTTCCCACCGCCGCCCTGAGCGAGAAGGTCCAGGCGTTGTCCGACGCGCTTCTGCGCAACTGCGCCGACCGCACCGCCGTGGCGGCGGAGTGCCCGCGCGACATGAACTGGGAGCTCTGGGAGGACCGGCCGCGCTGGACGGTCGTCGAGCTTCCGACGATCACGCTCGCCGACGACGGCACGGCGTTCTTCGTCACCGGCGGTTCGTTCACGCTCACCCCCGCGGACGACACGTCGGCTGTGGAGACCTACGTGCCACGATTTCCCGGCCGCGTGACGGTCGACGGGGACGACGTCGCCATCACGTTCGCCGAGCCCTGACGACTGCACCGGCACGCGCAGCCCGCGTCTGCACGCGCAGCCCGAGCCGTGCAGATGCACGACACTGGTACGGATGCACGACCGCCGGACGGTCTTCGGTCGTGCATCCGTGTCCCGGTCGTGCATCCGTATCGGAGGAATGCGGCGGGCGCGTCGGGAACGCGGCGGGCATGACCGTCCGGCGCCGCGTCAGTCGACGAGCAGCGCGGGCTCCTCCAGCACCGAGGCGACGTCGGCGATGAAGCGGCTCATGCCGTCGCCGTCGATCACGCGGTGGTCGAACGAGCCGGCGACCGTGGTCACCCAGCGCGGACGCACCTCGCCGTCGACGACCCACGGCTTCTGGCTGATCGTGCCCATCGCCACGATGCCCGCCTCGCCCGGGTTGATGATCGGCGTTCCGGCATCCATTCCGAACACTCCGATGTTGGTGATCGTGATGGTGCCGCCCTGTTGATCGGCCGGGCTCGTCTTGCCCTCGCGAGCCGTCACGGTGAGGCGGTTGAGGGCACGGGCGAGGTCCTTCATGCCGAGGTCCTGCGCGTCCTTGATGTTCGGCACCAGCAGACCGCGCGGCGTGGCGGCCGCGATGCCGAGGTTCACGTAGTGGCGCACGAGGATCTCGGCGCCGCCCTCCGACTCGACCCAGGCGGCGTTCACCATCGGCGTGCGGCGGGCGGCCCAGATCACGGCGCGCGCCATGATGAGCAGCGGAGAGACGCGGATGTCGGCGTACTCCGGCGCGGCCTTGAGACGCTTGACGAGCTCCATCGTGCGGGTGGCGTCGATCTCCTTCCACACCGTCACGTGGGGAGCGGAGTAGGCGCTCTGCACCATCGCCGACGACGTCGCCTTGCGCACGCCCTTGACCGGGATCGACTCGGTGCGACCGGGATCGGATGCCGGCGCCGGCGACGGCGCGAGCCCGCGGGCGAGGCCGACCGGGGCGGTCTGCGGCGCCGGCACGGTCTCCTCGCGCACCTCGCCCCACTCCGGAGTCTGGATGTTGCGGAACACGCTCGCCTGCGAGGCGTGCGTCACCACGTCGTCGCGGGTGACCTCCCCGTCGGCGCCGGTGGGCGTGACGGCCGTGAGGTCGACGCCGAGGTCGCGGGCCAGCTTGCGGATCGGGGGCTTGGCGATCACGCCCACCGAGGAGCGGACGGGACGCTCGGCCGGGCGCTTGCGCCGAGAGGTCGCGCCGCCGCCCGACCCGTAGCCGACGAGCACGGAGCCGCCGCCCTCCTCGGCCGCCGGAGCTGCGGGCGCCGCCGGAGGCGCCGGCGCGGCATCCGTCACGAAGGTGATGATCGGGGTGCCGACCTCGACCGTCGTGCCCTCGGCGACGAGCAGCTCGCCGACCACGCCGGCGTGCGGCGACGGGAGCTCCACGAGCGACTTGGCCGTCTCGATCTCGCAGATGACGTCGTTGATCGCGACGGTGTCACCAGGGGCGACCTTCCACGTGACGATCTCGGCCTCGGTGAGGCCCTCGCCGACGTCGGGGAGGGTGAAGTTCTGCGTGCTCATGAGTGATCCTCTCGGACGAGCGGGGTCAGTAGGCCAACGAACGGTCGACGGCCTCGAGAATGCGGTCGGCATCCGGGAGATAGGCGCCCTCGAGCTTGGCGGGCGGGAACGGGGTGTCGTAGCCCGACACGCGCAGCACCGGCGCCTCCAGGGCGTAGAACGCGCGCTCCATGACGGTCGCGGCGACCTCGCTGCCGAGGCTCGTGAAGCCCTGCGCCTCCTGTGCGTAGACCATGCGGCCGGTCTTGCGCACGGAGTCGAGGATCGGCTCGTAGTCGATCGGCGACAGCGAGCGCACGTCGACGACCTCGCAGCTCGTGCCCTCGGCCTCGGCGAGCGCCGCCGCCTGCAGCAGGGTCGTGACCATGGCGCCGTGTCCGACGAGCGTGACGTCGGTGCCGGTGCGCACGACGCGCGAGGCGTGCAGCGGGAGAGCGGATGCCTCGAGCTCGACCTCGCCCTTGGGCCAGTACCGGCTCTTCGGCTCCATGAAGATCACGGGGTCGTTCGACGCGATCGCCTCCTGGATCATCCAGTACGCGTCGTTCGGCGTCGACGGCGACACCACCCGCAGACCGGGGGTGTGCGTGAAGTACGCCTCGGGGCTCTCCTGGTGGTGCTCGACGGCGCCGATGTGCCCGCCGTAGGGGATGCGGATCACGATCGGCAGGCTGAGCGCGCCCTCGTGCCGGTTGGTGAGCTTGGCGAGCTGCGTGGTGATCTGGTCGAACGCGGGGAAGACGAACCCGTCGAACTGGATCTCGATCACCGGACGGAAGCCGGTCATCGCGAGGCCGATCGCCGTGCCGACGATTCCCGACTCGGCGAGCGGGGTGTCGAGCACGCGGCGGTCGCCGAAGTCGCGCTGCAGGTGCTCGGTCACGCGGAACACGCCGCCGAGCTTGCCGATGTCCTCGCCCATGAGCAGGACCTTGTCGTCGTCCTCCATGGCCTTGCGCAGACCGGCATTCAGAGCCTTGCTGAACGGCATCGTCTCGAGAGCCATCTCAGTTCCCTCCCTCGAACGACGCCTCGTACTGTGCCCGCCAGGCCTTCTGCTCGGCGATCAGCGGGTGCGGCTCGCTGTACACGTGGTCGAAAATCTTGTCGGCGCTGGGCGGGCCCAGCTCGACGGTGCGCGCACGGAGGTCTTCCGCCGCGTCCGCCGCCTCGACGTCGACCTCGGCGAAGAACGCCTCGGATGCGCCCTTGCTCTCGAGGAACGCCCGCATGCGGGTGATCGGGTCGCGCTCCGCCCACTCCTGCTCCTCGTCGGAGCCGCGGTACTTGGTGGGGTCGTCGCTGGTGGTGTGCGCACCGAGGCGGTAGGTGACGGCCTCGATCGCCCGCGGACCTCCGCCGAGCCGCGCCTCGTCGAGTGCGACGCGGGAGACCGCGTAACTGGCGAGCACGTCGTTGCCGTCGACGCGGACGCTGGGGATGCCGTAGCCGGCGCTGCGCTCGACGAGCGGCACCCGCGACTGCGTGGAGACGGGGACCGAGATCGCCCAGTGGTTGTTCTGCAGGAAGAACACGGTCGGCGCCTGGTAGCTGGCGGCGAAGACCATCGCCTCGTGAACGTCGCCCTGGCTGGACGCGCCGTCGCCGTAGTAGACGATGACGGCCTCGTCGCGGTCGACGTCGCCCGTGCCGGAGCGGCCGTCGAACGAGAGTCCCATCGCGTACCCGGCGGCGTGCAGCGTCTGCGAGCCGAGGACGAGCGTGTAGAGCCGCGTGTTGCCGTTCTTCGGGTCGGTGGGGTCCCAGCCGCCGTGCGAGACACCGCGCATGAGCTTGATGATGTCGACCGGGTCGACGCCGCGGATGCGGGCGACCACGTGCTCGCGGTACGAGGGGAAGATCGTGTCCTGAGCGCGGGCGGCGCGACCGGAGCCGACCTGCGCGGCCTCCTGTCCGCGCGACGGCGGCCACAGGGCGAGCTGCCCCTGCCGCTGCAGGTTGGTGGCCTGGGTGTCGATCGCGCGGATGGCGACCATGTCGCGGTAGAACTGCTCGAGCTCCGCGTCGCTGATCGCCTCGATCAACGGGAGATACTGCTCGGCGGCGGCCGTCGGGGCGAACCGTCCGGCCGCGTCCAGGACGCGTACGAGGGGGGTCTCGGAGTGGGTCACGGTCCCACGGTACCCGCGCCCGCATGCCCGGTCACGCATACCTAGGACGCCCTCGTATCCGCCCGGAAACCGGAGAAAAGCCCGGTCAGAGGGTCAGCGCAGGGAGGTGCGGCGCTCGACGGAGCGTGCGCCCCACCAGGCCATCACCGCGATCAGCGCCACGCTCGTGAACACGAATCCGAGGCCGAGCACGCTCGGCGGCTGCCCGTTCGAGGTCGCCGGGTCGTCGCCCAGCGCGGCGATGAATGCGTCCAGCATCCCGCGCGGCACCAGCGTCCCGGCATCCGGTCCGACCAGGACGACCCCGAACGGCACGACCATGACCGCGGCGAACGTGATCACCTGCATGACGAGGTAGACGATCACCGCGCCGAGCAGGGGGGCGCCGAACCCGAGGTGGTTGTACCGCGCCTGGGCCCCGATCGACATGACGCCCGCGCCCACGACCACCAGGTAGACGATCTGCAGCAGCAGAGCGGCCGCGGCGAACCACGCCATCCACGGCTCCACCATCCCGAGCCCTGTACGCAGAAAGTCGAACGGCTCGAGACCCTGCGACAGCGCGAAGGCGATGGCGGCGCCGATCAGCCCGATCGCGCTGAGCGCGGCGCCGGCGACCGCGATGACGAGACCGTAGAGCACCTTCGCCAGGAACAGTGTGCGTCCGCGCACCGGGATGGTCATCGTGAAGTACCCCTCGCGCCCGTACATCGTGCGCCAGTAGTTCTCGATCAGCAGTCCGAGCACGATCAGGGTCAACGCCAGGGCGGCGATGATGCCGACGACCAGGCCGATGCCGCCGATCACCGGCACCCGCAGCGCGGTCAGGGTGAGCGAGACGGCGGTGACGAGCAGCGTGATGCCGACGACGGCGAACAGGCTCTTCCTGGTCGCGCGGAAGTCCTGCGCGATGAGTGCGCCGATCATGACGTGTACACCTTTCGGAACAGGGCGTCGAGACTGGTGCCGTGCTCGGCGCGGAGCTCATCGGCCCCGCCCTGCAGCAGCACGGTCCCGGCGCGGAGGAACAGCACGGAGTCGACGATCTGCTCGACGTCCTGGATCAGGTGCGTGGAGATGAGCAGCAGCGCGTCTTCGTCGAAGTTGGAGAGGATGCCGCGCAGGATGACGTCGCGCGAGGCCGGGTCGACTCCGGAGATCGGCTCGTCGAGCAGGTACACCCGCGCCCGCCGAGACATCGCGAGCGAGATCTGCAGCTTCTCGCGCATGCCCTTCGACATCTCCTTGAGGGTGCGGTCCCATGGGAGCGCGAAGAAGTCGACCATCTGCCGCGCCTTCTCCGCGTCGAAGTCGGCGAAGAAGCGCGCGTACAGGTCGATGGAGTCGGCGGCGCGGTGCGCGTCGGGAAGGAAGGAGGCGTCCGGCAGGAACGACACCAGCGCCTTCGACTCCGGCCCCGGCGTCTGGCCGGCGATCCGCACGCTGCCCTCCCACTCGGCGAGCACGCCGGCGAGGATCTTCAGCAGCGTGGTCTTGCCCGAACCGTTGTCGCCCATCAGGCCGACAATCTGCCCAGGAGCGAGGCTCAGATCGAGTCCCTGGAGGGCTGGTCGTCCGCGATAGGACTTGGTGAGGCCGGTGACCTCGATCGCGAGCGGCGTGTTCATGGCGCTTCCCTTCCGGTCGTGTCCTGCGACTCCCCCGCCGGTGAGACGTTCGTGTGCAGATCCCAGCGCCGCGCGAGCAGGTCGGCGGCCTCGGCGAGCGTCATGCCGATGCCTCGGGCCTCGGCGGCAAACCGGTCGGCCGTGGCCTCGGCGAGCGCGGCGCGGCCGCCGGCGACGGCGCTCTCGTCGGCGGTCACGAAGCGGCCGGCCGTGCGTTCGGTGGCGGTGAGGCCGAGCCGGTCGATCTCGCCGAGCGCCTTCTGCACGGTGTTGGGGTTGACCCCCAGTTCGAGGGCGAGCTCGCGCACCGAGGGCACTCTGGCGCCCGACGCCCATTCCCCGGCGACGATGCGCCGACGGAACTCGTCGACGAGCTGCGCCCAGATGGGACGGGAGTCATCGATCTGCATGCGTCTTACTGTATTACGACAGTGATACAGATGTCCAGCGGGGTCGCGACATCGCCCTCCCTTCGGGGAAGGACGCGGCGAGTGATTCAGCGCAGGGTCGCGGCGACCTCGAGCACGCGGGCGATCGACGCCTCTTCACCGACGGAGATACGGATGCCGTCACCCGAGAATGGGCGCACGACGAGCTCCCCGGCGACGAACGCGGCGGCCGCGGCATCCGTACCCTCGCCGGTCGGCAACCAGACGAAGTTGCCCTGGGCGTCCGGCACGTCCCAGCCCTGCGCGCGCAGGCCATCGACGAGGCGGGTGCGCCGCTCGACGATCACCGCGACGCGGGCGAGCAGTTCGTCCTCCGCGTCGAGGCTGGCGATGGCGGCGTTCTCGGCCGACGAGGTCACCGACAGCGGGATGCCGGTGGTGCGTGCGGCATCGAGCACCCTGGTGTCGCCGATCGCGTAGCCGATGCGCAGCCCGGCGAGCCCGTACGCCTTGGAGAACGTGCGCAGCACGACCACGTTCGGGTGTCGCTCGAAGATCCGCTCGGCGAGACCGTCGACGGCGCCGGGCGCGGTGACGAACTCGGCGTAGGCCTCGTCGAGGATGATCAGCACGTCGGCGGGAACCCGCGCGACGAAGGCGGCGAACTCGGCGCTCGTGATGATCGGGCCGGTGGGGTTGTTCGGCGTGCAGACGATGATCGCGCGGGTGCGCTCGGTCACGGCATCCGCCATGGCGTCGAGGTCGTGCCGGGAATCGGCGGTCAGCGGCACCTGCACACCGGTGGCACCGGCGACCAGCGGCAGGCTCGGGTACGCCTCGAAGGAGCGCCAGGCGTAGACGACCTCGTCGCCGACGGACGAGGTCGCGAGGATCAGCTGGTGCAGGATCGAGACGCTGCCCGCAGCGACGTGCACCTGGTCGGGGTCGACGCCGAAGCGGATGCCGAGGCGCTCTCGCAACCGCCCGGCCGTGGCGTCGGGGTACCTGTTGATCGGCGTCGTGTGCTCCAGAGCCGCCAGCACCGAGGGCAGCGGATCGAAGGGGTTCTCGTTGCTGGACAGCTTGAACGCGTCGGGACCGGCCTGCTTGCCCTGCCGATACGGCGCCAGGGCGGCGATGGCGGGACGGATGCGGGGCAGGATCGGCTCGGTCACAGTGTCGAGTCTATGGATTCCGCGATCGACGCAGCCCCACGCATCCCGGGGAAGAAGCGGAACCCGCTGACATCTCCGCATCCGCGTGTGAGACTGAAGGGACTATGCGCTTCATCATCCGCGTCATCGTGAACGCCTTCGCCATCTGGGTCGTGACACTCATCCCCGCCCTGCAGGTGACCATCAAGCCCTTCTCGCCCGGGGAGACGCTGCAGCTCGTGCTGACGCTCCTCGCGGTCGCCGCCATCTTCGCGCTCGTGAACACGATCATCGGCACGGTCGTGAAGATCATCGCGTTCCCGCTCTACATCCTCACCTTCGGCCTCATCGGGTTCGTCATCAACGGCTTCCTGCTGTGGCTGACGGCCTGGATCACCGGCGGATTCGGATGGGGGCTCTCGGTGGGCCACTTCTGGTGGGGCGTGCTCGCCGCGCTGATCATCTCGGTCATCAACGGCATCTTCGGCTTCGTCCTGCGTCCGCAGAGCAAGAGCGCACGCCGCGGCTGACCAGCGCGGAGCGACATCCCGAGCGCACGCTCGGTCCGGTCGGACTCAGCGAAGGGCCGAGCAGATTGCTCGGCCCGGCTCGGGCCGGACTCAGCGAAGAGCGCCGATGACCCCTGTCACCACGGCGAGCACTGCGACCCCGGCCCACACGAACGCGAAGTACTGCATCGGGATCCAGAACAGCGTGTGACCGTTGAACGCGCGGGTGGTCTGCTGACGCTCGTGCTCGAACAGGGCGTCGGCCATCTGCTGCGCCTCCGCCATCGACGACGGCTGCGGCTGACCGGGGCCGAGCGAGAACTGGCCCGTCTCGACGAGATGCGTCAGCTGCGCCCTGCGGTCCTGGAGCCAGGCGTCGATCTTGCGCTGCGGAGCCGTGCGGTTCATCGCGATTCCCGTGAACCAGGTCGCGGCCGCGGCACCGAGGAGACCGATCGCGATCAGGAACGGCAAGGCGGTGCTGCTGACCAGCTTCGACCCGATGCCCGCGAACAGGATCATCCCCACCGCTGCATAGATGAATGCCAGGATTCCCCAGCCGCGCCAGATGATCATTCGTTCTCCCCCGGATCCGTCGTCGGCGCCGACGCGCCGCCCCCAGTATCCCAGGCACGCGAGACGACGCCAGCCACGGTGCGGGAACAATCGGCCCGTGAGTCAGGCGAACCGCGGGTCAGGCGAACCGAAGAGGGCTGACCTCGGCGAGGTAGCCATAGTCCCGATCATCGTGCAGCAGGGGGATGCCGTTCCTGATCGCAACCGCCGCGATCAGGCAGTCGACCATGCTGCGGATCGGATGCCCGTTCGACCGTGAGGCTCGCGCGAGCTCCGCGGCCGCACGGAAGTCCTGCGACGGATCTATTGCGACGACAGGAACCCGCTCCGCGACCGATTCGACCAGCGCCAGCTCCTTCGAGCCGCGGACGCCGGAGAGCAGCTCCATCACGACCGGTTCGGTGAGCACGACCTCCCCACCTCCGATGATCAGCGCCTCCATACGGCTCCTCCTCGGTGACGGCGCCGCGCGGAAGTAGTCGATCCACATCGACGAATCGACGAGGATCACTCTCCGGCCTCGCCATCGCCAACCTCGGTGCTCGCATCACGTCCGTACCCGCGGATCTCCTCGAGGCTCAGGCCCGCCCACCCAGCCCCGGAGAGGCTCAACAGATACTCCGTCGTCACCGGCGGCGGGGCCGCTTTCCGCAACGCGAGATCGACGGCTTCGCGCTTGGTCTTGAGTCCGTAACGACGCATCACCGCAGCGACGAGCTCATCGTCGATATCGATGTTTGTGCGTGTCATGCACCGACCGTACACCTGTGCCGGGACGCGAACCAGGATCGTCACCTACCCCACCCGCTCCGCGTGATATTCGATGCGTTCGACGGAGACCGCGCGGCCGAAGTCGTCCCAGAACGTATCGAGCGCCTGAACCCGCGGATCCCCCGACAGCTCGACCTCCGTCGCGAGGTCGAGGTACGACTCCATGAGGTGCGGATCCCAGGGGTCGGTGAGCACGGACGCCGGCTCGTCTTCCCGGGTCGCGACGAAACTGCCCGGTGACCCGGATGCCGCGGCCGTGCCGCCGTCGGACAGCCGGTACACGGGGTCGTCGGTGTGCGCGAGGCGGATAAGGGTCTGGTCGGCATCAGCCACGTCGACGACGGGGCTGCCCACGCTGATCTGCAGCTTCACATCGAACCCGCTCTGGTGTGACAGGTAGGAGGCGATCATCCCCGCCTGCGAGTGCGCCACGATGTCGACCTCGTCTCCCGGTTTCGCTCCCGCCGCGGCGAGCGCGTCGACCGTCGCCTGATACGACGCCGACATCTGCCCGCTGTACAGCTGCTGGTTGGACGTCATGTCCCACGGCTCGCGGCCCCCGGCGAGCGCGCTCTGCGTGCCGGCGACGTAGGCGATGTAGGTCGTGCGGCCGCCGGGCATGACGAGCTTCTCGACCGCGACCTGTGCGCCGGCGCCCGTATTCGGCATCCGCTCCAGGGCGTCGCGCAGGCCGGAGGGCGCCCGAGCCGGTGACGTCGTCGAGACCGGCGTCACCGTCACCGGATCCGCCGTGCCGGAGAGGCGCATCCACGGCCACACCGTCCCCCGCCCGCTCCCCGACCCCACCAGCGAGACGAGACCGAACAGCGGTCCCAGCAGGCCGCCCCAGTCGCCCTGCTCATCGAGCCCCTCGAACCGGTCGCCGCGCCAGTCGGCGACCCGCATCGCCGCCATGTCGGCGATCCGCGCGTCCGACGCGGCGAGCTCCTCCATCCTCTGGCGTAGCCGATCGGCTCCGGCCTGATCGTGCAGCGCCATCGCCTCGGCCTCGACCTGAAGCTCGACGTACTCGAACACGTCGGCCATGAGCCGGGTCCCGGCTCCCGCGTCCTCGCACTCGTCGCGCAGTCGCGCCATCCGCTCGCCCGCCGTCCACAGCGCCGCGGTGTCGACGCACGTCTCTGCCCCGATGCTGCCCAGGACCGCCCGATACGCGTTCACCACCGCTTCGCGGGCTCGATCGAAGTCCGCAGCCAACGCGGCGATACGGGAGGCGGCCTCTCGCATCGCCGCGGGGTCGACACTGATCGCCCCGCCGTGGTCGATGTTCAGGCCGCTCATGCGCCCGCCCTCTGCAGTTCGGCGGCCCGCTCGAGGAGGCCCGCCGACTCCACGCCGGCGCGGTCGCGCATGTCGACGAGCTTCTCGTTGAGTATCCGCACGGCGCGGGACTCCCACGCCGTGTCGACGACGAGGGCGCCGAGTACGGCACCGGCATCGGTCACGGCGTCGAGCGCGACGTCGATCTCGATGCTCGCCCTGGTCCAGGCCATGAGGCCGTCAGACGCCCAGCCGTCTGCGATCGCGAAGGAGTACATGCCGCCAGCATCCGCGATCCGCCACCGGCCCGGACGCTGTCGACCCCGATCGCGCCGCATTCTGTGGAAAGCTCACGACAGCCGCGATCTGTGGAGGAGAGACCTCCTACCAGGCTCTCGGACACCCGCGGGCCGCGTCACGGGCTGCGGGATACGCCATCGACCGGCACAATGGAACAGTGAACTCCCCGGATCCCTTCCGCGTGATCTTCGTGTGCACGGGGAACATCTGCCGCTCGCCGATGGCGGAGGTGGTCTTCCGCGATCTCGCGGAGCGCCAGGGGCTGGGTTCGCGCATCGCGTCCCGCAGCGCAGGCACCGGAGACTGGCACCTCGGCGAACGAGCGGACGAACGCACGATCGAGTCCCTCGCACGCCGCGGCTACGACGGCTCCCAGCACCGCGCGAAGCAGTTCACCGCCGCATCCTTCGCCGACAACGACCTCGTCGTCGCCCTGGATCGCACGCACGAGAGGATCCTGCGCGAGTGGGCGCACGACGAGGACGAGGAGGGCAAGGTCACGCTGCTCCTCGCCTTCGACCCGGATGCCGCGACACAGGACGTGCCCGACCCCTACTACGCGGGCACGGAGATGTTCGATGCGGTGCTCGGTATGATTGAGACGGCGACCCGCGGCCTGTTCCGGCAGCTCGAACCGGCCCTTCGCGCCCCTCGCACGCCCCGCGCATAGGGGCCCGATCAGGAGGACTCCCCTGACTTTCCAGCCCTCGCTCCCGCCGCAGCCCCTGAGCCCCCTCGACGGCCGCTACCGCGGCGCCGTCACCGGACTCGCCGACTTCCTCTCCGAGGCCGGGCTCAACCGGGCTCGCGTCGAGGTCGAGGTCGAGTGGCTGATCGCCCTCACCGACCGTTCGCTGTTCGAGACCTCCCCTCTCTCCGACGCCGACAAGGAGCGCCTCCGCGCCCTCTACCGCGACTTCGGCCAGGACGAGATCGACTGGCTCGCTGAGAAGGAGGCCGTCACGCAGCACGACGTGAAGGCCATCGAGTACCTCGTGCGCGACCGCCTCTCCACGCTCGGGCTCGACGCCATCGCCGAGCTCACGCACTTCGCCTGCACCAGCGAGGACATCAACTCCGCCTCCTACGCGCTCACCGTGAAGCGCGCGGTCGAGGAGGTCTGGCTCCCCGCCCTCGACACCGTGATCGCGAAGCTGCGCGAGCTCGCCGTCGAGCACGCCGACGCCGCCATGCTGTCTCGCACGCACGGCCAGCCGGCGACCCCGTCGACCATGGGCAAGGAGCTCGCGGTCTTCGCGTGGCGCCTGGAGCGCGTGCGCGGCCAGATCGCGGCATCCGACTACCTGGCCAAGTTCTCGGGTGCGACCGGGACCTGGTCGGCCCACCTCGCGGCCGACCCCGACGCCGACTGGCCGACCGTCGCCCGCGAGTACATCGAGGGTCTGGGGCTGGGCTTCAACCTGCTCACCACTCAGATCGAGTCGCACGACTGGCAGGTCGAGCTCTACGACCGCGTGCGTCACGCCGGCGGCATCCTGCACAACCTCGCCACCGACATCTGGACCTACATCTCGCTCGGCTACTTCGCGCAGATCCCCGTGGCCGGCGCGACGGGCTCGTCGACGATGCCGCACAAGATCAACCCGATCCGCTTCGAGAACGCCGAGGCGAACCTCGAGATCTCGGGCGCCCTGCTGAACTCGCTGTCGCAGACGCTCGTGACCTCGCGGCTGCAGCGCGACCTCACCGACTCAACCACGCAGCGCAACATCGGCGTCGCGTTCGGCCACTCGCTGCTCGCACTCGACAACCTGCGCCGCGGCCTGAACGCGATCTCGCTGTCGCGTGACGTGCTGCTCGCCGACCTCGACGTGAACTGGGAGGTGCTCGCCGAGGCCATCCAGACCGTGATCCGCGCCGAGGTCGTCGCCGGCCGCTCCACGATCAGCGACCCCTACGCACTGCTCAAGGAGCTCACCCGCGGTCACCGCGTGGGCGCGGCCGACCTCGCGGCGTTCGTCGAGAAGCTCGAGATCGGCGATGAGGCCAAGCAGCGCCTGCTCGCACTGACCCCCGCCACCTACGTCGGCATCGCGGAGCGCCTGGCCCGCTGAGCGGGAGTCCCGTGCACTCGCGGGACACGCGCGACGCGGAACCGACTGTCAGGCGGGCTCGGCGGAGTACTCCTCGACCGTGTCGCGCGGCATGAAGAATGCCACGACGAGCGTCAGCACGCCGACGACCGCGGCCGCGATGAAGACCCAGACCGACGCCGACACGATGGTCGCCGGATCATCGGCGCCCGCCCCGCGTGCGATCACCGCGTTCGAGATCGCCCCGAACACGGCCACGCCGACCGCGCTGCCCGCCGACCGCGCGAACGCGTTCATCCCGGTGACGGCGCCGCGCTCGCCCCATCCCACCGACGCCTGAGCGGCGATGAGCGTCGGCGCAGCGCTCCAGCCAAGACCGAATCCGAGCACGAAGGCGATGCCGGCCACGACGAACGGGTTCGGCCACGACGCCACGGCGGCGAGCGCGATCGCGGCGACCGATGCGATCGTCAGGCCGATCAACGCCGTGCGACGGAAGCCGATGCGCAGGTACAGCCGTCCGGCGTTCGCCGCCGAGATGGGCCAGCCGAGGGTGAGCGCCGCGACGGCGAGTCCCGACAGCAGAGGCGCGATGCCGATCGATCCCTCCAGGTACGCGGGGGCGAAGCTCGTCACGCCGATCATCAGAGCGCCGATGCCGAGCGAGATGATCGTGGTCGTGAGGATGAGGCGACGAGACGCGAGCCGGAGGTCGACGATCGGCTCGGCGGCTCTCCGCTCGACGATGCCGAACGCCACGAGGGCCACGACCCCCACGCCGAAGCAGAGCGCGCTCGGCAGTGAGAGCCACGCCCAGGCGCTGCCGCCCTCGAGGAGTCCGAGGATCACGCCGGTGAGTCCGACCGTGAGCAGCACGGCGCCCGCGTAGTCGATGCGATGACGCCGCTTCTCGGTCTTCTCGGTGTAGCGGCGCAGCAGCATCCACGCCGCGAGGAGGCAGAGCGGCACGTTGATCCAGAAGATCCAGCGCCACGCGTCGAGCTGCGCGAACACGCCGCCCAGCGCCGGCCCGACCACCGAGGAGATCGCCCAGACGCTCGCGATGTACCCCTGCACCTTGGCGCGTTCGGCGACGGTGTAGATGTCGCCGACGATCGTCATGGACATGGGCGCGACGGCCCCGGCGCCGATGCCCTGCACGATGCGGAACACGATCAGCGCGCCCATGCTCCAGGCGAACCCGCAGAGGATCGAGCCGAGCAGGAACAGCCCGATGCCGAGCATGATGATCGGCTTGCGGCCGACCGTGTCGGCGAAGCGGGAGTAGATCGGCACGCTCACGGCCTGCGCGAGCAGATACACCGAGAAGAGCCACGGGAACTGCTGGTAGCTGCCGAGGTCGCGCACGATGCTGGGCACCGCCGTCGCGAGGATGGTCGCGTCGATCGCGATGAGACCGGTCGCGAGCATGAGCGCCCCGAGCACCGGACCGCGTTCGGATCGGAGTCCGATGGAGGCGCGGTCGACGGAGGTGGTCACCCCAGGGACAAGACGATCAATCTCGGGAGTATTCCTCGACGTCGCGGATCCGCAGGGTCGGCCTGGATTCGGCGGGCCGGCCAGGATGTCGCGGGCGGGTCAGGATGCGGCGGGGCCGCGGCCGGAGGCCGTTCCGGCATCCGATGCGCCGTCGCCGGGCTCGTCGTCGTAGAGCACCGGGCGGTCGACGGTCTTGGTGACGTCGGCCGGGTCGACCGCGAGCATGAGCATCGCGAGGCCGATCAGGGTGACGATGAACGCACCGCCGCCCACGACGAGTCCCAGCACGACGGGCGGGAGCCCGTGGTAGGTGCCGTTGGCGAGCGCCGTGTTGACCCTCGAGGTGAATGCCCCGGTCGAGATCAGCGTGACCAGCGCGGCGAAGACGCCGCATCCCAGCGCGATGCCGAGCAGGTGGAGGGGGCGCAGGATGTCCCGTCTCGTCGGCTTCTCGTCGCTCATCGCTCTCCTCCGTGCGCCGCGGTCGGCGCGCTCTCTCCGGTCTCCGCGCCCTCGACAACGGCATCCGCCTTCTTCGGCGTGAGGCCGGCGATGCCGAGGAACACGGCGACGATCGCGGCGTATCCGCCGAGCATCCCGACGCCGAGGATGATGCCGGTCAGCACGAAGTCGCCGGCGCCGGCGATCGCGTACGGCTGCGCGAAGCGCGCAGGGATCAGCAGCAGCAGCACGCCCAGCAGCAGGCCGAAGGCACCGACGCTGATCGCGTCGCGTGCCGTCTTGTCGTTCTCCCTGCGCAGGCGGAGGCCCGCGAGCAGTTCGATGAGACCGGCGATCAGGGCCCAGGCGATCACGACGACGAAGAACACGTCGTCGGTGCGCCACGGCGGGATGCCGGTGGCCATGCCGGCGAGGATGTCGACGACCGCGAGCAGCACGTACGGCCAGCGGCGCCCCTCGGGCAGGACCAGCCATGCGCTCAACGCGAGCAGCAGACCGGTGGTCAGCGCGAACCCGCTGAACACCGACAGGCCGACGGCCGCGGAGTGGTCGGGCGAGAACGTGATCATCAGCGCGGCTGCCGCCGCGAACAGCGCGCGCGCCAGCTGGACATGGCGCACGGTGAACGTGCGGGCGGTGGCAGACATGACGATCGACGGTCCTCCGAGGGTGTTGTCCCCAGTCTACGCGCGGGTACGGAGAGACGATGCCGCGGAAGGTGTTCGCGGGACCCGGCTGATCTCCCCAGATCGATTGCCAGGTCCCGCGAAATACGCAGCAAGGGGCATCACTGCGTCAGGCGGAGCTATCACAGGGTCGGGCACCCTGCCTGCGTAGACCCGCCAAGTGACCCCACTTGGGCGTCTGGTCCCCGTAAGGCGCCGGCGTGTGGTCGTATGCTCACTCTAGAGCGGAGTTCTTCACATACCGGAGGGGGTCTGTGATGAGTATGAGGAGCGACCGGCGCGCGGCGCCGACCGACGCGTTCGCCGACGCCTTCCGCGACGCGATCAACGCCAGAGGGGTCACGCTGGCGCGACTGCACACGCAGCTGCGCGAGCGCGGCAATCGCGTGTCGATGGCCACCCTCAGCTACTGGCGGTCAGGGGCCCGACGGCCGGAGGGGGCGCAGTCGCTGGCCGCGCTCGCCGACTGCGAGGAGCTGCTCGCGCTGCGCGCCGGTGAACTCACGGGTCTGCTGTCCGGCACGAACCGTACCGGTCCGCTCGGCCCCAATCAGTTCCCGATCGACGAGATCGAGCTGGAGCGCGCCGTCATGGAGACCTTCTCCGCGCTCGGGGCCGTCTATCCCGACACCTCCCGCGAGGTGTCGACGCATTCCGTCACCGACGTCGGCGCCGACGGCCTCATCGAGTTCTGCTCGATCCGCAGCATCGTGCAATCGACGGTCGGCACGATCACGTCGATCCCCTTCGTCGAGCTCAGCCCAGGGGTCGCGACGCCGGCGCCGATCATCTCGGCGGTGTCGGGAGGGCGCATCTCCGCGAGGCACTCGCATGCGAGCGGCGAGGTGCACGGCGTGCTCTTCGAGCTGGAGGCACCGCTGACCGCACCGCACACGGCGGTCATCGAGTGGTCGGTGGCGTTCCCCGCGGGATACCCGGCCGCGCAGGAGACCGGGCACGCACTCGCCCGTCAGGCTCGGGAGCTGATGGTGTGGACCCGTTTCCACCCCGACGCCCTGCCGGACTGGATCGAGGAGAAGATCGAGACACCGAAGGGCGTGCAGGTGTCGCCGCTGTCTCTGGAGGGGCGCACCTCGGTGCATCAGGTGCGCCGAGCATTCGGCCCCGGCACCGTCGAGCTGCGCTGGGGGTACGGACCCCGCGACGATCAGCCGGGCTGATCGCCCCTCGCCACCGGGCGCCCTGGAGTGTTCGACCACTGGCTCCACGAGCCGGGGAAGACCTTGGCGTCGATGCCGACCTCTGCGGCGATGAGCGCCGTGTGCGCGGCGGTGACGCCGGATCCGCAGTACGCGGCGACCGGAGTGCCTGGCACGACGCCGACCGACGCGAACGTCGCGCGCACGGTGTCATGATCGAGGATCTTGCCGTCGGCGTCGAAGTGCAGCACCGTGGGCAGGTTGCGGGCGCCTGGCACATGGCCGGCGATCGGGTCGAGGGGCTCGGTGTCGCCGCGATACCGCTCGGGGGCGCGCACATCCAGCAGCACCCCGGATGCCGGGAACGCGGCCGCCTCGTCGATGGTGAGCGCATCGGCGCCGATCTCGCCGAGCACGACGCCACCGGGTTCGGGAGTCACGTCGTCGGTCGCGACCTCGTGGCCGGCGGCGGTCCAGCCGCGGATGCCGCCCTCGAGCACCTTCACGTCGACACCGGCCTGACGCAGCAGCCACCAGGCGCGCGCGGCGGCGATGCCCTTCGCGTCGTCGTACACGACGACCGTGTCGCCGTCGTTCACTCCCCAGCGTCGCGCCGCGGCCTGCAGCTTCGCGGTCGACGGCAGCGGGTGCCGCCCCTCCGACGCCTCGCCGTGCGTCGCGAGCTCCTCGTCGAGCGGCACGTAGACCGCGCCGGGGATGTGCCCGTCGAGGTACTCACCGCGGCCGTCCGGGCGGTCGAGCCGCCAGCGCACATCGATCACGCGCACCGGAGCCCCCTCGCTCTGCAGGGCCTTCAGCTCGTCGACGGTCACGAAGTTGCTCATGCTGCGAGGCTACCCCGGCACGACTCCGGCTTTCGAGTCGCGTGAATGGCTCCGAAATCCGCCGAAACAGAGCCATTCACGCTACTCGAAACCGCAAGGTGCGGAGCCCGCACGGCGCTAGGCTCGACTCGGCAGATCGAGAAAGGCACCGAATGCCCTCTCGTATCCGCTGGATGCGCTTCCGCCCGCAGGAAGCCGCCCTCATCGCGATCACCGCGATCTGGGGCAGCACGTTCCTGCTCGTGCACTGGGCGATGGAGCACTCGGGGCCGTGGTTCTTCGTCGGCATCCGCTTCCTCGTGGCAGGGCTGATCAGCGTGGCGATCTTCTGGCGGTCACTGCACGGCATCCGCTGGCGCGATATCGGCGCCGGGGTCGCGATCGGCGTGATGATCTACCTCGGCTACGGCCTGCAGACCGTGGGGCTGCAGACCATCGACTCCAGCACCTCGGCCTTCATCACGGCGATGTACGTGCCGCTCGTCCCCCTCGCGCAGTGGGCGGTCTTCCGCAAGCGCCCGCCCGCGATGGCGTTCGTCGGCGCCGGACTCGCGTTCGTCGGCCTCGTGCTCATCGCCGGACCCGACGCCTTCACCCTCAGCCTCGGTCCCGGCGAGATCGCCACGATGCTCAGCACGCTGCCGATCGCGGGCGAGATCATCCTCATCAGCCTGTTCGCGACGAAGGTCGACCTCGGTCGCATCACCGTGGTGCAGCTGCTCACCGCCGGTGTGCTCGGCATCCTCACCATGCCGGTCGCGGGCGAGACGGTGCCGGCGTTCTCCTGGGTCTGGGTGGGCGCCGCGGTGGGGCTCGGCGCGGCGAGCTGCCTGATCCAGCTGACGATGAACTGGGCGCAGAAGTCGGTGTCGCCGACCAGGGCCACGATCATCTACGCCGCCGAGCCGGTGTGGGCCGGCGTCGTCGGGCGCATCGCCGGGGAGCGCCTGCCGGTCACCGCGCTGATCGGCGGCGGGCTCGTGGTGCTCGGCATCCTCGCCAGCGAGCTCAAGCTCGTGCGGCGCCGCGACAGCGAATAGGACGGATGCCGATCAGGCGGACGCGCCGGCGTCATCCCGGCGGCGGTGGACGAGACCGACGACCAGCAACCCGATCGCGACGAGCACGCCGCTCGCGCCGAGCCACATCCAGAGCGTGGTCTCGATGCCGACGATCGACGTCTGCCAGTCGCGGCAGTACGACTTCGACGTGTCCTGCGCATCGACGCAGATGCCGGCGCTGAACAGCGGGGCGAACAGCAGGAACCCCAGCGCCAGCGCGCCGACGACCGTCCAGAGAGCGGCCTTCCCCCGTGGCGTCATGCCCCCATTAAACGCTCGCCTGCCTGACCAGACGGATTCCGCAACCCGATCGTGACCGGCATCCGGATGTCGGCGGGGCGTGGTTGCATGTCAGGCATGACCGGCCTCGCGGGAATAGACGCAGACACGTCGCACGTTGCACCCGACATGATTGAAACTTCAACCGTCGTGCCGGTCGCCACCGAGCGCACCCGCGTGCGCGTGCCCATGCGCTTCGCCGACGGATACTCCACGACGGCCGACGTGGTGACGTTCGACGAGCTCGTCGACTCCCGCGAGCACCTGCTGCTCGGCCTCGGGGACTGGAAGGGCGCGATCGAACGCGCGGCCGGCGGCGGCGAGGCTCCCCTCGTGCGCCCGCACAGCGAGTGCCTGACGGGCGACGTCTTCGGCTCGCAGCGCTGCGACTGCGGTCCGCAGCTGCGCGAGGCCGTCGAGCGCATCGCAGACGCGGGCGGCTTCCTGCTCTACCTGCGCCAGGAGGGTCGCGGCATCGGCCTCTACGCCAAGCTCGACGCCTACGCCCTGCAGGACTCCGGTCTCGACACCTATGAGGCGAACGTCGCGCTGGGCCACGGCGAGGACGAGCGCGACTACACCGTCGCCGCGCAGATGCTGCAGGCGGTGGGTGTCGACGCCATCCGCCTGCTCAGCAACAACCCCGACAAGGCTGTACAGCTCGACGCCCTCGGCATCCGCGTCACCGAGCGCGTCCCCACAGGTGTGCACCTGTCGGAGGCGAACACCCGCTACCTGCAGGCCAAGCGCGACCGCACGGCACACACGCTCGACCTGTCCGCCGCGTGATGCCCGCCGACCGCCGGCTCGACGACGACGAGATGGCGACCTGGCTGCCGACCATCCGCTTCGTCCAGCTACTGCCGCAGGTACTCGATCGCACCCTCAAGGCCGAGGCCGGACTCAACCATGCGCACTACGCGATCCTCATCACGCTCGCAGGCGAGGCCGACAGGGCGATCCCGATGACCGAGCTCGCGCAGATCGCCGGGCTCAGCCGCTCCCGCCTCAGCCACGCCCTCGACTCGCTCGAGGAGCGCGGGTGGGTGGTGCGTACGAGCTGCAGCAGCGACAAGCGCACGCTCACGGCGGCGCTGACGGATGCCGGACGCGAGCTGCTGCGCGCGGCCGCCCCCGTGCACGTGGCGCAGATCCGGGAACTCGTGCTCGACCCGCTGTCGCCCGAGGAGCGCACGCAGCTCGGCGCGATACTGACGAAGCTGCTGCCCGGGGTCACCGCCGCGCTGTAGTCCGCGTTCTGCTCTGAGCAGAATCGATGGAGGCATCCGCTACGGGCGTCGTACCGTGAGGCATGTCCGACCTCGTCCCGTTCCCCCGTGCACCCCGCCGCCCGTCTGGCCCGGAGCCCCTGTGGCGGCATCTGCTCGGCGATCAGCTGCGCCGCCGGCGCCACGACCGTGACGAGACCCTCACCGAGACCGCCGAGAAGGCGGGCGTCTCCCCGCAGTACCTTTCGGAGGTCGAACGCGGGCTCAAGGAGCCGTCGAGCGAGATGATCGCGGCGATAGCCGGCGCCCTCGACACGAGCCTGATCGACCTGACCAGCGCCGTCGCCGACGAGCTGCGTACCGCCGCGACGCCGGCTCCGGCATCCGCTGCGGTGTCCGCTGGCCGCGGGGCCTTCGCCCTCGCGGCCTGAGTCCCGGCATCCGTCCCGGGCATCGGTCCGTGGCATCCGTCCGTGGCGGTGGGCGTCTCCGCACACGTGCACGACTCGGTTGCGGATGCACGACGGAAACACCACAACCGTCGTGCATCCGCGGATCCGTCGTGCATCCGTGACCCGGGTCGCGCGCCCGGGCCGAGGCGTACGCCGAGTCCCGTCAGCTCCGCTCGCCGAGCACCGTGTCGATGAGGCCGTACTCGCGGGCGGCGGATGCCGTGAACACGCGATCGCGGTCCGTGTCGGCGCGGAGCTCCGCGACGGTGCGTCCGCTGTGCCGTGCGAGGATCGCCTCCATGTCCGACCTGACCCGCACGACCTCGTCGGCCGCGAGGATGAGGTCGGGGATGGCGCCTCGCGACTGTCCGGCCGGCTGGTGCAGCACGATCCGCGCGTGCTCCAGCGCCGACCGTTGGCCGGGCTCCCCCGCCGCGACCAGCAGTGCCGCGGGACCGATCGCCTGTCCTACGCACGTCGTCGCGATCGTCGGGCGGATGTGCCGCATGGTGTCGTAGATCGCGAGCGCCGCGCCCGGGTCGCCGCCCTCGCTGTTGATGTAGAACTGGATGCCGCTCTCCGGACTGTCGGCGTCGAGGTGCAGCAGCTGCGCG
The DNA here is from genome assembly GCA_017744855.1 of Microbacterium sp. Lineage (GTDB taxonomy): Bacteria > Actinomycetota > Actinomycetes > Actinomycetales > Microbacteriaceae > Microbacterium. Next base: position 2,859 of record JAGIAK010000028.1, on the reverse strand, counting down.
ATGAGCGCATTCGCGACCCCCGCGTCGATTCCGGTGCCGAGGTAGAGCACCCGCTCCGCCAGCAGGTGCGAGTAGACATCCATGACACGCTCGCCCCGCGGATGCTGCGCGATCACGTTCGGGATCGTGTAACTGCTCATGCTTCGGCTCCCAGTCCGACGCGCGCCCGACGGCGCGGCATCACCTCTGCGAACGACGACACGATGCCGTCGATGAATCCGTACTCCTTCGCCTGCTCCGCCGTGTACCAGCGGTCGTGCAGCGAGTCCTCGAAGATCCGCTCGCGCGGCTGTCCCGTGTCGTCGGCGATGAGTCCGAGCACGGTGTCGCGCATGTGGCGCAGGTCGTCGGCCTGCGTCTCGATCTCGCCGGCCGATCCGCCGATGCCCGCGGACCCTTGATGCATGAGGATGCGCGCGTGCGGCAACGCCCGCCGCTTGCCCCTCGCTCCCGCGGAGAGCAGGAACTGGCCTGCACTGCAGGCCAGGCCGAGGGCGAGGGTGGAGACGTCGTTGGGCACGAGCGTCATGAGGTCGCGGATCGCGAGCATCGACGGCACGGAGCCGCCGGGCGAGTGGATCCACAGCGCGATGTCGGCGAGGGGGTCCTCGGCCGACAGGGCGATCAGCTGTGTCATCAGCAGCGTGCCGTTGTCGTCGTCGAGGGCGCCGTCGAGCACGAGGATGCGGTCGTGGAACAGAGCCCTGCGGGCTTCGGGCCCGAACTGCGGGATGGGGGTGTCTTCGCTCATGCCCTCAGCATCCGTCCGCCCGGCTTCGCGAGGACCGGTTTCTGCTGTGGGCTGCTCCGCTGTGAGCGGATGCTGCCGTGGGCGGATGCTGCCGTGGGCGGATGCTGCCGTGGGCGGATGCTGCGCTGTCTCCGTCGGCGCCCCACCTGCCGGACGAGCCGAGCCGGCATCTGATCGTCGACGCCCCACCTGCCGGACGACGCCCCACCTGCCGGACGTCCCTCAGGTGGGGCGTGGACGGGCAGGTGGGGCATCGGGGGGTAGGGGTGTCGCGCAACGGGAGCGCGGTGCGGGGAACGCGACACACGAGGCGCGGCGCGGAGCGCCGTCTCCGCGACGGGTGTCCGCGGTCGAAGGTCAGGCCGCGGCGAGCGCGCGGCGATGGTTGATGCGGTGACCGACCCAGAAGCCGAGGGCGATGAGTCCGGCGAGCCCGATGCCGAGCATCCACGGGAGAGTCGACGGCGCCGCGGAGGCGGTGGCAGAGGCCAGGGCACCGGAGCCGTCGGCGATCAGGCCGGTACCGGCGGCGAGGTCTGATGCCCCCGTCTCGATCTTGTCGCCGCCGGCGGCGAGCTCGCCGGTCTTCTCGGCCACCGTGGCCGCACCCTCGGAGAGGTCGCCCACGCCGGTGCTGAGGTCGGCGGCCCCGGACTGCAGCGTCGCCGCGCCCTCGGCGAGCGACACCGCACCCTGACTCAGCGAGGTGGCCCCGGAGTCGAGCGTGATCGTGCCGGAGTGGAGCGCGGAGGCCCCGGACGACAGCGCCTGCAGACCACCGGAGAGCTGCGAGGCTCCCGCGGAGAGCTGGGCAGTGCCGTCCTTGAGCGCCTGAGCGCCCGCGACGAGCGCCGGGGCGCCCGTCTTCGCGTTCACGAGCGCGACAGTGCCCGGCCACCCGAGGCTGGGCTCTCCGTTGACGAGCATGGTGGCTCCGCCCGCGATCTTCTTCGACGCCTCGACCGTAGCGAGGGTGCCCGCGGCGAGCGCGGGAGCCGCGTCGGCGGCGGCCGCGATGCCGTCGACCTGCTTGTCGAGTCCGGCCGCCAGCTGCGCGAGCTGATCGATCTTGCTCCCGACGAGCCCGTCGTTCGCCGACAGCGACGCCAACTCGTCGGCGAGCGTCTGCGAGTTCGCGGGCGCACCGGCCGCAGCTCCCTTGATGCCAGCCGCGGCCGTGGGGTCGGCGAGCGACTGGAGCTTCGGGATCATCGCGGCGGGGACGGCCGCGTCGACGTTGGTCTTGAACTCGATCGCACCGGCGAGCAGGTCGCTCGCGATCTTGTGCGCACCCGACACGCCAGCGGAGAGCGAGGTCGCGCCCGCGAGCACGGACTGCGCTCCGGCATCCGCCCGCACGGTTCCAGCCTGAAGGTTCTGCGCACCGCTCAGCGCCGTCTGGGCTCCCGCGCTGAGCTTGCCCGCACCGGCCGCGGCGTTCGACGTGCCGACGGCGAGCGATCCTGCGCCTTCAGAGAGCGTCGTCGCGCCGATGGCTGCGGACTCCGCCCCGGCGGCGAGCTTCTGCGCGCCGTCGCGTGCCGTGCTCGCACCTGCGGCGAGGTCCTCGGTGCCGGCGGCGAGCTTGTCGGCGCCGGAGGAGAGGTCTCCTGCCCCGGCTGCCAGCGCAGCGGAACCGTCTTGGGCCGTGGTGGTTCCGCCGGCGAGCTCGGCTGCCCCGGCGGCGATCTTTGCGGTCACGATGAAGAACAGGATCACCATCGCGGCCAGCAGCACGCTGAGCACGATCACGGCGACGCGCATTCCACGTCCGTGGGCATGGGGACTTGCACTCGTCATTGAGGACTCCTTGGGGGGCGGTGGCGTCGTTGCCACCGGCGAGTGTATGGGCGCCGTTCTCAGCGTCCGCACAGCTTTGCCGCCAGGAACCAAGTTTCACCGGTCTTGAGACTCAGTTCCTGTCGCTGTCCCACAATCCTCGTTGACCCGAAGTCAACAGTGAGCGCAGCGTCGCCCGCTTCCGCCGCATCGTCCGCATCCGCCTGCGGGTCGTCCGCATCGTCCGCATCCGCCCACGCCCCACCTGCGCGCCGAGGCCTCACCTGGGTGACGCCCGCCAGGTGGGGCGTCGGCGGCCATGTGAGGCG
>JAGIAK010000027.1 GCA_017744855.1 Microbacterium sp. | reverse complement strand
AGCTGGAGCCGTTCGCCGACGACGCCGCGTTCCGGGAGCAGTTCGCCGCGGTGAAGGCCGCGAACAAGCGGGAGCTGCACACCGTGCTGCACGCGCGCGACGGGTTCGAGATCGCCGACGACCACCTGCTCGACGTGATGGTCAAGCGCCTGCACGAGTACAAGCGGCAGATGCTCAAGCTGCTGCACGTGGTGACGCAGTACGAAGGGGTGGTGTCGGGACGGATCGCCGCGTCGTCTCTGCAGCCGCGCACCGTGATCTTCGGCGCCAAGGCCGCGCCGGGCTACGCGATGGCCAAACGCATCATCCACCTCATCAACGCCGTAGGCGCGGTCGTGAACACCGACCAGCGGCTCGACGGCCGGCTGCGGGTGGTCTTCCCGCCGAACTACAACGTCACGCTCGCCGAGCGGGTGATCCCGGCGGCCGATCTCTCCGAGCAGATCTCACTAGCCGGCAAGGAGGCCTCGGGCACTGGCAACATGAAGTTCGCGCTCAACGGCGCCCTCACGATCGGCACGGACGACGGGGCGAACGTCGAGATCCGCGAGCTCGTCGGCGACGAGAACTTCTTCCTCTTCGGCATGAGCGAGCCCGAGGTCGAGGCGCTGAGCGCACGGGGTTACCGTCCGAGCGACGTCTACCAGGCGGATGCCGGGCTGCGGCGCGCGATCGACCTCATCGCCTCCGGCGCCTTCTCGCGCGGCGACCGCTCGGTGTTCGAGCCCGTGGTGTCGAACCTCCTGTACGAGGACCGGTTCATGGTGCTCGCCGACTACGCCGCCTACATCTCCACGCAGGAGCGGGTGGATGCCGCGTACGCCGACCGCGAGGGGTGGACCCGCTCCGCGATCCTCAACGTCGCGCGCACCGGGTTCTTTTCCTCCGACCGCTCGATCCGCGACTACATCGACCGCATCTGGCACACCCCGCCCGTCTGAGCGCCCGTTACGGATGCACGACCGGGCCACGGATGCATGCCGCATCGGCCGTTCCCGTCGTGCATCCGTCGCTCCGTCGTGCATTCGTCGCGTATCCGTCTTGACGAGATCGAGATACATCTTGACAAGATCGAGATATATCGTGTTACTCTGATCGAACGCGATATAACGCGAATCCCAACAAGGAGAAACAGACCATGACCGAGAAGTGGCTCATCGCCCCGGGCGAGGAACGCGTCATCGACATCGAGAACGTCACCCGCCTGAAGATCGGCCTCGTCGGAGGCCAGGTCGACGTCATCGCGCACGACGAGCCTGGCATCCGCATCGAGGTGCACGGCGTCACCATCAAGGACCTGCGCATCGAGGCCTCAGACGGACAGGTCGAGATCGACCACCCGCAGCTGGGCTGGGACAACTTCCTCGAGGTGTTCCGCAACTTCGGCTCCGGCGGCCCCAAGGCCGAGGTGAGCGTCGCGGTCCCCCGCGCCATCGCCCTCACCCTCGGCGTCGTCAGCGCCGGTGCCCTCGTGTCCGGCATCCGCAACGACGCCCGGCTGAACGCCGTCTCCGGCGACATCATCGTCGACACGCTCATCGGCGACCTCACGGTCAACACCGTCTCCGGCGACGTGCAGGTGCGCGGCCTCACCGGCTCGCTCCTCGCCAACAGCGTCTCGGGCGACGTCGCGGTCACAGGGACAGTGCGCCGCGCCACCGTCGACATCGTGTCGGGTTCGACCATGGTGGATGCTGCGGGCGACGTGAACTCGATCACCGTGAACAGCGTCTCGGGCGGCACCACGGTGCGCCTCGACGAGTCCCTCGCCGCGAACTACGTGATCCGCTCCATGAGCGGGCGCATCCTCGTCGACGGCGTCGAGCGCGGCTCCAGCGGTCCCAGCAACTTCACGGGCTCGACGGGCGAACTCGCCGGCAGCTTCGTCGACCTGCGCGCGAACTCCGTCTCCGGCGGCGTGACCGTGCTGCGTCGCACGCCGACGACCATCGAGAACGACCCGGAGTGGGAAGAATGAGCCCCGCGGTCTTCTCCCACGGCGACCTGCGCCTGTACCTGCTGTCGCTGCTCGCCGAGTCGCCGCAGCACGGCTACGGCGTCATCCAGGCGCTCACCGATCGCACCGGCGGCACGTACACGCCGAGCGCCGGCACGATCTACCCGCGACTCGCGAAGCTCGAGGAGGAGGGCCTGGTCACCAAGACCGTCGACGGCCGCACCACGATCTACGCGATCACGGATGCCGGACGCGCTGAGCTCGCGTCGCGCGAGGGCGACCTCGCGGGCATCGAGGCCGGACTCACCGACTCGGTGCGGCTGATCGCCAACGAGGTGCGCCAGAGCGTGCAGGAAGCAATGAAGAGCCTCCGCGCCGACCTCGCCACCGCCGAGAAGGACGAGCGCCAGGCGTCGAAGAGCCGCCCGCGCACCGCATCCGACGACGAGCGCATCGTCAGCCGCGAGGAGATCCACCGTGCGGACGCAGTGATCAACGCGTTCCGCGCGAGGGTCCGCACCGACCTGCGCACGCACGTCGCGAAGGGCGGGGTGCTGCCGGCATCCGTCGTCTCGCAGCTGGAAGACGGACTGGATGCCGCGGCGAAGGCGGTCACGTCGGCTCTCGCCGCGCTGAACAACCGCTGAGGCGGCCGCGCGTTGAGATCAGGCAGACAGCCCGAGAACAGGACAGAATCGTCGGATTCGCCTGATCTCGGGCTGTTCGCCTGTTCTGGGACAGGGGCGCCGCGGCTACTCGACCCAGATCTCGGGCTGGGAGTCGGGCACCGGCTCCTCCAGCGGCACCACGAGCACCGAGCGGTGCTGCCGATGCGCCAGTCGCGCGGCGACCGAGCCGGTGAAGAACTCGCGGATCGACTCGCCGATGCCGCGCTTGCGGGTGCCGACCACGATCAACTGCGCGTCGAGCTTGTTCGCGAGCTGCTTGATCGCGATCGCCGGGTCGCCGACGAGCTGACGGGCGGTCCAGGTGAGGCCAGAGCCGTCGAGCGCGGCCGCTGCCTCCGCCTGGACGGCCTCGAACTCGGCCGCTCCCGCCTCGAAGTTGATGTCGATCGGCGCGGAGTGCACGTATCCGTCGGGATCCTCGAAGGTCACGAACCGGGTGACGTCGACGTGGGCGACGACCAGCGGCACGGACAGGAGCTTCGCGTACTTGACGGCCTCCTCGATCACGTGCCGAGGCTGTCCGGGCTGGAGCCCGACGATCACCGCCTTCTGCAGCGTCGCGTTCTGGGCGGCCTCTTCGCGCGGCTCCGAGGTGCTGTCGGACATGAGGATCACTCCCTTTCGCCAGCCTGGCATCAGCCAGAGGGTCTTACCCGCGTGCTATTCTGAATGCTACTCTTACCGGCCGCGAGCCGGTGTCGTGAATGCGTCGGGTGCCGTTGCCGCCCGCCAGCTCAACTCGTGAGGGGGTCTCAGGCATGGGCCGTGGCCGTCAGAAGGCGAAGCACACCAAAATCGCCCGCGAACTCAAGTCGTACAGCCCGAGTGTCAACTACTCGGCGCTGGAACGCGAGCTCGGTCATCCGAGCGACGACTCGGAACCCGAGTACGTCGACAAGTGGGCAGATGAGTATGCCGACGAAGACGAGGACGAACTAGAGAAGGCCTGACCGCCCCTCTCGTCGTCGTCTCCCCCGTGCACTGCGCGGGGGTTTCGTCGTACCCGGAAGAGCGGATGCCGGAGAGCGGATGCCGAGGCATCGGTGCTCTCGGCATCCGCTCTTCTGCGCCTCCACGTCTGCGCACGCCAACCGCGCCCCCGCGCCCCGCGCCCGACAGAGCGACGACCGCACGCGCGATCCACGAATGTCAGCGCTCCCTTTAGGTCGGTCCGGAATCCGCCGCGTCATTCATGTTTTCCCGCTTGTGAGCGCAAACATTTTCTGATTTGATGTGCAGAGCGGACGACGCCGGTCACGGCGCAGCCGCTCCGGGACGAACCGGCACGAACATGACCTCAACGAGGAGAACAGCATGGCAACCACCACCCGCCTCACTCGCACCGCCGCCGTCGTCGCGGTCGGCGCCGTGTCGGCCTTCGGCCTCGCGGCCTGCTCGTCGGGCGACTCCGGCGCCGACGGAGACGCGAGCGGCACGCCCGTCACGATCGAGTACGTGCACCGCCTGCCCGACGGCGACGGCATGACCAAGGTCGACGACATCGTGAAGCGCTGGAACGCCGACCACCCCGACATCCAGGTCAAGGCGACGAAGTTCGACGGCAAGTCGAGCGACATGATCCTCAAGCTGGAGACCGACATCAAGGCCGGCAACGGCCCCTGCCTGGCTCAGACCGGGTACGCCGAGGTGCCGCAGCTGTTCGTCAAGGGTCTGCTGCAGGATGTCGCCGGCGAGGCGAAGAAGTACGAGAGCCACTACTCGGCCGGGGCGTTCAGCGGCATGAAGGTCGGCGACGCGATCGTCGGCCTCCCCCAGGACACCGGCCCCCTCGTCTACTTCTACAACGCCACGGCGTTCGAGGCGCTGGGGCTCCAGGCCCCGAAGACGCTCGACGACCTCACCGCGGATTCCGCCACCGCGGCCGCGGCAGGGAAGTACGTCACCGCCTTCACTCCGGACGAGGCGCAGAACTGGCTCGCCGGCCAGGCGGCCGCCGCCGGTGACACGTGGTTCTCGGCCGAGGGCGAGAAGTGGAAGGTCGACGCCGAGGGCAAGGGCTCCGAGCGCGTCGCCGCGTTCTGGCAGGGCCTCCTCGACAACAAGCAGACCCTCGCCACCGAGCGCTGGGGCGAGGGCTTCACCGCAGCCCTCAACGACGGCAGCCTGATCGGGCACGTCGGCGCAGCGTGGGAGGCCGGCTTCCTGCTCGACTCGCTCGACGGCACCCCCGCGGAGGGCCAGTGGCGCGTCGCCCAGCTGCCCGACTTCGGCGCCGGTGCGATGAGCGGCCCCGACGGCGGCTCCGGCGTCTCGGTCATGAAGGGCTGCGAGCACCCGGCCGAGGCCATGGAGTTCAACGACTGGCTGAACACCCAGGTCGACGACCTCGCCTCGCAGGGTCTCGTGGTCGCAGCGAAGGGCAGCGTGAAGACGCCCGAGAAGATGCTGCGCCAGTTCGGCGGACAGGACGTGCTCGCCGAGCTCGCCACGGCGACCGAGAACCTCAACCCGGACTTCCCCTACGCCCCCGGCTTCTCCACCCTGTCGAAGATGAACGAGACGGCGGCCGCGGCCGTCGCCGGCACCGCGAAGGTCGCCGATGTCTTCACCACGGCGCAGAGCACGGCGGTCGCCTCGCTGAAGGACCTCGGCCTGCCGGTCGCGGAATGACCGGCGGACAAGGCATCATCTGATGGTCGACGGCGGAGTGCACACCCACGTGCGCTCCGCCGTCGTCATGACGCGAGAAGGCGAGAGCATGGTCGCACTGACCGAGACCAGAGTCGTTCCCCCCACCCCGGCGAAGGATCCGGCGAGGAGGCGCCGGCGCTCCGGCATCCGCCGAGAGGGCCTCACCGGTTGGCTGTTCATGCTGCCGTTCGCCGCGCTGTTCGTGATCGTGTTCCTCGTGCCGATCATCGTGTCGGTGCGCTCGGCGTTCTTCGCCCAGGTGCCGTCCGGCGGCGGGCTATACGGCGGCGGTGAGCTGGTCGACACCTTCGTCGGGTTCGACAACCTCACGGCGGCGGCCACGGATGCCGCGTTCTGGATCGGCATGGGCCGGGTCATCCTGTTCGCCCTGATCCAGATCCCCGTGATGATCGTCGCGGCCCTCGCTCTCGCCCTGCTGCTGGACTCGTTCATCGTGCGGCGGCCCGCGCTGTTCCGGCTCTCGTTCTTCCTCCCCTACGCGGTTCCCGGCATCATCGCCGCGATGATGTGGCTGTACCTCTACACGCCCCAGGTCTCGCCGTTCCTGCCCTTTCTCCCCGATGGCACCGATCTGATGTCGCCGCAGACCATCCTCTTCTCGATGGCGAACATGACCACGTGGACCTACACGGGCTACAACATGCTGATCTTCCTGTCGGCGCTGCAGGCCGTGCCGCGCGATCTCTACGAGGCGGCCCGCCTCGACGGCGCCTCCGGGTTCCAGGTCGCGATGCGCATCAAGGTCCCGCTCGTGCGCGGCGCCGCCCTGCTCGCGGTGCTGCTGTCGATCATCGGCACGATCCAGCTGTTCAACGAGCCGGTCATCATGGAGGCTGCGAACTCCTGGATGGGCAAGGACTTCACGCCGATGATGCTCACCTACAACTCGATGATGGGCGAGATCTCGCCGTCGGGCAGCGGTCCGGCATCCGCCTATTCCCTGCTGATGGCCCTGATCGCGGGCGTGCTCGCGATCGTCTACGCACTGCTGCAGCGCCGGAAGGGTGACGCATGACCACCACACGACTCGTCACGATGCCCGTCGCCAAGCGGCGCGCCCGCGCACCGCAGGCGGCCGACGCCCCGCCGCCCTCCATCGCACCGGGCCCGGTCGCGCGCACGTTCGGCGTCATCGCGCTCGTCGTCGCGACTCTGTACTTCCTCGTGCCGGTGTACTGGCTCGTCGTCGCGTCGACCAAGAGCAACGCCGACCTCACCTCGACGTTCGGCTTCTGGTTCGCCGACTGGAACCTCGGCGCCAACTACGACAGCCTCATGGGCTGGACCCAGGGCCTGTTCTGGCGCTGGGTGGGCAACTCGCTGTTCTACTCGGTGAGCGCCGGCGTGATCGGCACCCTGTTCGCCGTGATGGCCGGCTACGCGATCGCGAAGTTCGCCTTCCCTGGCAAGCGCATCGCGGTCGGCGTGATCATGGCCGGCCTGTTGCTGCCGGTCGCCCTGCTCACCGTGCCGCTGTACATCGAGTTCCACGCGCTCGGGCTCACCAACACCGCCTGGGCGATCATCATCCCCTCGGCCGTCTCCCCGTTCGGGGTCTTCCTCGGCATGGTCTACGCCGAGTCGTCCGTGCCGACCGAGCTGCTCGAGGCCGCGCGCATCGACGGCGCAGGAGAGGCGCGCATCTTCTTCACGATCGTGCTGCGTCTGCTGGGACCAGCGATGGTGACGATCTTCCTGTTCATCTTCGTGGCGACGTGGAACAACTTCCTGCTGCCGCTGATGATGATCTCCAGCGCCGACCTGAAGCCGGTCACCCTCGGCCTCTACGGCATGATGAGCTACTTCGCGCCGGACAAGGGCGCCGTCATGCTCGGAGCGCTGCTCGGCGTGATCCCGCTGATCGTGCTGTTCTTCACGCTGCAGCGGTATTGGCGCTCCGGACTGGCAGCCGGGGCCGTCAAGGGCTGAGGCGGCGCCTTCCCGCTGTGCTCCCCCGCACCCCCGGTGCAGGAAGGCGCCGTTCCTCCTCCGGTCAGTACTTCGACTGGTCGGGGTTGTAGTCCGAGCAGCCGGGGTAGCCGTCGGTCGGCGTCGTCACCTTCATCGAGGAGATGCGGTTCTTGAGGTCGTCCGGCAGGTTCTCCTTCTTGCCGGGGAGGATGCCGATGGCCCGTCCGGCCGCGCCGAAGGTGCAGCTGGTGCCGTCGAACACGATGATCTCGGTGCCGGTGCGGTTCCAGTACGAGGCGGCGTTGTTGCCGAGCAGCACCTTCCAGCCGTTGGCGCCGACGGGCCCGTCGTTGAAGAGCTCGTTGTTGAACGCGGCATCGGTCAGGACGAGATCGGCACGCGCGCCCTGCTGGTTCGAGTTGAAGTAGAGGCAGAATCGCCCCACGGGACAGGTGGCGCCCGTGCCGGACGCCTGCGCGGCGGGAGCAGCGGCGAGCGTGACGAGCGACAGGCCGACGACGGCGATGGCACCGGAGAGCGTGCGCGTGAGGCGCTTCGAGCGGATGACGGACATTGTTCCTCCTTGGTGAGTCGTCAGGAGCGTACGGCGGGCTCGAGCGCGGGAACGGGCGTTGCAGCATCCTGCAATGCCGCGAGTAGATTCTCATCGTGGCGAACGAGCGGGGAGGCCCGAACTGGCAGGCCGTGCTGGACGCGACGGCGCGCTTCCAACTGCACCGCACCGAGCTGCTCGAGGACGACCTGGACGGTCGTGACGATGTGCGGATCTTCCGCGAACCCGGCCTCAACAGGTCGCTGATGGAGGATTCGCATCGCTGGGCCTCGCTCCTGTCGGTGCGCACAGGAGGAACGGTCGAGGAGCTGCGGGAGACGCTTCCCAACAACCGGGCCGTGACGGCCGCCGGCATGTCGATGATCAGCCTCTTCGACTGGGCGGGGACCACCCCGGCGGCACGGGCGCTGGTGAAGGCCGAGGCGGATGCGAGCTACCGCTTCACCCACGCGCCTATGCAGATGAAGATCATCGACGGCGCCGAGGTGCTCCTCCAGGGCCCGTACCTGGAGACCGGCAGGACCGTGCTCGCAGTGCGCTCGCCGGAGATCCTCCAGGCGGCGATGGGGTACTGGAGGGCCGTGCTCAAGATCTCGTGGGCGGCGGCGGACGGCGCGGACGTCCTGACCCTGGACTCGAGACTGTCCGCGTCGATGTTCACCGAGCGGCAGCTCTACATCGCGGAGCTCCTCGGCGAGGGCATGACCGATCAGTGGATCGCCGACGCGCTGGGAGTGAGCATCCGTACCGTCAGGTACGAGATCAAGCGCCTGCTCGACCGCGCCGGCGCGGGAACGCGGTTCGAGGCGGGGATGAAGCTCGCCCGCCTCGATCGCTCCCGGTGACGTCGACCACCGAGCGGATGCCGCGACGCTGCGCCCGCGTCGACGGTTGCGTCCGTGTCGACCCGAACCTATACTGAACAAAAGATCACGCTATCGCACGATTGTTCGGAGGCCAGAGTGCAGGGACGCACCCGCATCATCCTCGGCGTCGACGCCGGGACGACCTCGGTGAAGACCGTCGCTTTCGACCTCGACGGCCGTATCGTCGGCGTCTCCCGATCGAGCGTGCGCGTGCTGCGCGGCGACGACGGCCGCGCCGAGGCCGACATGGACCACATCTGGGACGCCGCAGCGGCGACCATCTCGGCCGTGGTCGAGGAGATCGGCGACGCCGAGATCGTCGCCATGGGGGTGACCGGTCAGGGCGACGGCGCCTGGCTGGTGGATGCCGACGGCCGCCCGGTGCGCAACGCCGCGCTGTGGCTCGACGGGCGCGCCAACGAACGCCTGGAGACGTGGACGGCAGACGGCCGAGCGTCCGCGGTGCACGACGCGACCGGATCTCCTCTCTTCGCCGGAGCCCTGCCCCTGCTGATCGAAGAGCTCGACGCCGCGGAGCCCGGCGTGCGCGCCCGCACGGCGACGCCGCTGAACTGCAAGGACTGGCTGCGCTTCCGTCTCACCGGCGTGCGCGCGACCGACCCCAGCGAGGCCTCCCGCACGTACCTCGACACCGCCACCGGCCGCTACTCCGAGACCCTGTTCGGCGTCCTCGGCCAGGAGGGCATGCGCGAGCGCCTCGCGCCGGTGCTCGATCCGCAGAGCATCGCCGGACACGTGGAGCCCGCCGTCGCGGCATCCCTCGGGCTTCCTCCCGGTCTCCCTGTGGTGACCGGCATGGTCGACACCGCCGCCGCCGGAGTCGGGCTCGGGGTCATCGACGACGGCCGCGGCTACGCGATCCTCGGCACGACGGGGCTCGTCGGGGTGAACCACTCCTCGCGCGCCGAGGTGCGCACCTCGTCGAGCATCGTGCTCGCCACCGGCCGCGGCACCCAGGTGCTCGAGTCGCAGGCGCCGATGACCGGCACCCCCAACCTCGACTGGGTGCGCGCCACCCTCGGGTTCGACGACGCCGACTGGACCGTGATCGAGGAGCAGGCCGTCGCCGTCCCGCCGGGAAGCGGAGGCGTGATCTACCTCCCCTACGGATCGCCGAGCGGCGAGCGCGCCCCCTTCCACGATCCAGACGCCTCCGCGTCCTGGCTGGGGATGAGCGTCACGACGTCGACCGGCCAGCTGCTGCGCAGCGTGTACGAGGGCCTGGCGTACGGGCTCAGGGAGTGCATCGAGACGCTCGGGCTGGAGGGCCCCCTGCTCGTCTGCGGCGGCGGCTCCGACTCCGACCTCCTCTGCGCGATCCTCGCCGATGTCGCCGCCCGCGACATCGTGCGCCAGGACGAGCCGGAGGTCGGGGCGCGCGGCGTCGCGACCCTCGCCATGGCCGCGGTCGGACTCGCCGACGACCTCACCGACGCCGCGCGCCGTCTCGCACCGGCGACGAGCGTGTTCCGTCCCGACCAGGCGCGCGTCGCACTCTACGACGACGCCTACGCGCTGTTCCTCGCCACGAGGGACGCCCTGCGTCCGCACTGGCCAGGACTCCGGCGCCTGCGCGAACACGCGCTCACGCAGGGCCGCTGACCGACACCCCGCAACAGAAGGAAAGAGCATGACCGCACAGCCGCGCCCCCGGGTGCTGATCACCGCCGCGTTCGACGCCGGCGTCGCCGACTCCCTGGCCGACGCGTTCGACGTCACCCTCATCGATCCCACGATGGACGGCGACTCGCTGGCCGACCGCGGCGTCGACGCGCAGCTCGCCGCCGCCGAGGTCGTCATCGCAGAGCTCGACGTCGTCGACGAGCGCGCCCTCGCCGCGGCCCCCGCACTCAAGGCCGTCGTCTCCTGCCGCGCCAAGCCGGCCAACGTCGACCTCGACGCGTGCACGGCCCGCGGCATCCCCGTGTTCACCACGCCCGGCCGCAATGCCGAGGTGACCGCCGACCTGAGCTTCGCCCTGCTGCTGGCCACCGTGCGCAAGGTGATCGCGTCAGAGCGCTGGCTGCGGGCGGGCAACTGGAGCGACGACGACGTCTTCGAGCCGTACGAGCGGTTCCGCTCGATCGGCCTCGGCGGTCGCACGCTCGGCATCCTCGGCGGCGGGGCGATCGGCCGCCGCATGATCACCAGGGCCCGCGGCTTCGGCATGACGGTCAAGGTCTACGATCCGTTCGTGCCCGCCGACGCGTTCGGCGACGAGGCGAGCGTGGTGCCGCTCGACGAGGTGCTGTCGACCTCCGACATCGTCACCGTGCACGTGCCGCTCATGCCGGAGACCGAGGGACTGCTCGGCGAGCGCGAGCTCGCGCTGCTGCGTCCTGACGCGTTCCTCATCAACGCCGGTCGCGCCGCGATCATCGACGAGCAGGCCCTGATGACGGTGCTGCGCGACGGCCGCATCGCCGGCGCCGGGTTCGACGTGTTCTACCAGGAGCCGCTTCCCCGCGACCACGAGCTTTTCACGTTCGACAACGTCACGATGACGCCGCACATCGCGGGAGCATCCGACGACGTCACGGTGGAGCACTCGCGCATCGCCGCCCGCGCCCTGCGCTCCTGGCTGGCCGGTGAGCGCGTGCCTGGCACCGCGAATGAGAAGGCGCTCGCCGCCGCGCACTGAAGACCCGTCGAGGGGCCGGACCCGCTGCGGGGGTCCGGCCCCTCGACGTACGTGTGTGCGGGAGCGGCTCAGCCGAGCAGGGCGGCGGCGGTCGCGGAGTCGGTGACGAGCATGTTCACGAGTCCGCTCGACAGCGCAGCCCGCAGAGCGTCGAGCTTCGCCTCGCCGACGGCGATCGCCAGACGGTTCGGGATGCCGCGCAGCTCGTCGAGGCCGAGTCCGACCACCCGCGCGTCGAGCTCCCCCGTGACGGGAGCTCCGGAGGCGTCGAAGAACCGTCCGCCGATGTCTCCCACCGCGCCGGCGGCGAGCAGCCGGGTGCGCTCCTCCTCGCCCAGCGAGCCGAGCAGGATGCCGCGTGTGTCGCGCGTGCCGCCGATGCCGGCGATGAGCGTCGACGCCCCGCCCGCCCTGGCGAGCACCTCGCGCACGCCCGGGTCCGCGTGCGCCGATTCGGCAGCCTCACGACTCGCCGCGACGAGCGGCGCGGGAAGGTGGAACGCGGATCCCTTGGTGCGCTGGGCGAGGGCAAGGGCGAGCTCGTGCGGGTTCGCGCCGTTGGCGAGACCGCTCCCCGAGCCCGTGATCGGCACGAAGCTCGCGCCAAGGGGGCGTTCGGGGAAGGCGGCGACGACGCTCGCGACCGCCGTGGAGAGTCCGACGGCGACCGTGCTGTCCTTGTCGATGACGCTCGCGAGCGCCTCGGCGCCCACCGCGGCGAGCGCGCGGGCGGCCTTCGCCGGATCGTCGACGGACGGGGCGATCCACACCTGGCGCAGCCCGTAGCGCGCCATGAGGGCCTGCTCCTCGGTGGCGAAGAGCGATTCGTCGACGTGCACGATGATCTCGACCATGCCGCTCTCCCGCGCCTCGGCGAGCAGTCGGGTCACCCGGATGCGGGAGAGCCCGAGCGCGTCGGCGATCTCCTGGTGCGTGAGACCCAGTTCGTAGTACATGCGCGCGACACGACCCAAGAGCATGCAGATCATCCTTCCATGTCCCGGAACCCCGCGCCTTGACAAGCCGGACCGACACCCGCATGATGTGTGGAGTGCAAGTGTTCAACCCGATGAACAAATGTACACCACTACCCGATCTCCCCGTCTCTCGCACTCAAAGAGGAGTCCTCATGGTCAGTTCCGCTCCCTCCCGCTCCGAGGGCCGCTTCGCGCGCCTCCTCGCCGGCCAGGGCATCTCCCGCTCGATCGCGTGGGGCTTCGTCGCCCTGACGATCTTCA
This sequence comes from Microbacterium sp., assembly GCA_017744855.1. Classification (GTDB taxonomy): domain Bacteria; phylum Actinomycetota; class Actinomycetes; order Actinomycetales; family Microbacteriaceae; genus Microbacterium. Next base: position 17,345 of record JAGIAK010000027.1, on the reverse strand, counting down.
TGGTCGGCGACGGCATCGAAGCCGGCTTCCTCTCGCCCTACCTCGACGAGCGCGGCTTCGACGGGGGCCAGGTCGCCCTGCTGTGGTCCGTCTACGGCATCGTCGTCGCGGCGGCCGCCTGGCTCAGCGGTGCCCTCGCCGAGGCCTGGGGCCCCAAGCGTGTGATGATGCTGGGCTTCGGCATCTGGGTCGTCTTCGAGATCCTGTTCCTCGTGTTCGGCGTGATGGGCGGCAACTTCGAGATCATGCTGCTCGCCTTCGGCATCCGCGGGCTCGGGTACCCGATGTTCGCCTACGGATTCCTCGTCTGGGTGACGATGGACACCGACGAGCAGGTCATGGGTCGCGCCGTCGGCTGGTACTGGTTCTTCTCCACCCTCGGCCTGGGCGTGCTGAGCTCGTACTTCGCCGGCGCCGTCATCCCCGTCATCGGAGAGCTGGCGACCCTGTGGATGGCGCTCGCCTTCGTCGTGGTCGGCGGCCTCATGGTGCTGTTCCTGCTGCGCAACCCCGTCAGCCGCAAGGTCACGCTCGCCGACAGCATCAAGGGCGTCGTGGGCTCCGTCACCATCGTCGCGAGCAACCCCAAGGTCGGCATCGGCGGCGTCGTGCGCATCATCAACACGCTGTCCTTCTACGCGTTCGTCGTGTTCCTCACGACCTACATGGTGCGCGACGTGGGCTTCGACCTCGCCCAGTGGCAGATCATCTGGGGCACCATGCTCGCCGCGAACGTCGCGGCCAACCTGCTCTCCGGCTACCTCGCCGACTGGATCGGCCGCATCAACGTGGTCGCCTGGGCAGGCGGCATCGGATGCTTCGTCACCGTGCTCGCGCTCTTCTACGTGCCGACCCTGATCGGTCCGGACTTCTGGATCACGATGGCCATCGCCGTCGTCTACGGCCTCGCGCTCGGCATGTTCGTGCCGCTCTCGGCGATCGTTCCGCTGCTCGCCCCGAAGCACAAGGCCGCGGCAGTCGCGATCCTCAACCTCGGCGCCGGCCTCAGCCAGTTCGTCGGCCCGGTCATCGCGGGCCTCGTCGCCCCCGTCGGCATCCAGGGCACGGTGTGGATCATCGCCTCGCTGTACCTCGTCGGCTTCGCCCTCACGTTCCTGCTCAAGGCGCCGAAGGACGCCGTCGAGTCCGACGCCACCACGTCGCTCCCGACCGGCGCCGTCGCCGCCTGAGCGTCGCCGTCCACGACCCCTGACTGGAGCACCCATGGATCCCCGCATCGAATCGCTGATCGCCGAGCTGTCGTCCGTCGGCGCCGACACCGTCGCCCGCGGCCTCGCGCTCGCCTCCGGCGGCAACCTCTCGGCGCGCATCGACGAGGACACGTTCGTGGTGACCGGGTCCGGCACCTGGCTCGACCGCCTCACCCCGGCGGACTTCTCGGTGATGAATCTGGCCGGCGAGGTCGTGGGCGGATCACCACGCCCGTCGAGCGAGTGGAAGCTGCACCAGCGGTCGTACCTCACCCGCCCCGACGTGAACGCGGTGGTGCACGTGCATCCTCAGCACGCCGTGCTGCTGGACGCGCTCGGCCACGCGGTGCGGCTGATCACCCTGGACCACGCGTACTACGTGCGGTCCGTCGGCACGACGCCGTACTTCCCCAACGGGTCGGACGAGTTGGCCGACTCCGCGGCGGAGCAGGCGCAGCAGCATGACTGCATCATCATGGGGCACCACGGATGCTCGGCGCTCGGCGACTCGATCGGCATGGCGTTCCGCCGCGCGCTCAACCTCGAGGAGGCGGCGACGGCGACCTACCGCGCACTGCTGCTCGGCGACACGACGACGACCTTCCCCGCCGAGGCGTTCGAGCACCTGCACCACGCCTGACCGGAGGACGCACCCGACCCGGACGGGCGCAGCGCGAGGCGGCCCGGAGGATCATCCTCCGGGCCGTCTCATCGTCTCAGCGAGTCATGCCGTACGCCGTCGGCGCAGCCACAGCACGACGCCGAGCAGGGCCGCGGCGAGCGCGGACGCCGCCACCGCCGACCACAGGGCCCCGTCGGCGCCGGTCGCTGCGAGCCCCGCACCGGAGCCCGCCGCCGCGGTGACGGCGAGGCCCGACGACGCGAGCTCGGCGCCGGTGGCATCCGTCACCACCAGCCGGTGCGCCCCCGCCGGGGTCGACGCAGGGATCCGCGCCGCGATCACAGCGTCCCCGTCGTCGGACACGGTCACCTCGCCGATCAGCACGGGCTCGGAGTGCAGCCACAGCTGCACGGTCTGGCCGGCCTCGAAGCCGCGCAGCTGCACCGTCAGCGCGCCTCCCGCCTGCACGGAGCCGAGCGATGCCGTCACTGCGGGCCCGTGAGCGGGTTTCGCCTTCTTGACCTTCAGCGCGGCGCTCGCGAGCTCCGTGCCCGCGGCGTCCTTCACGATCACCCGGTGCTTCCCGACCTCGGCCGTGGCCGGGATGAGGAGGGGCGTCGACAGGGCGCCCTTCGCGTCGACGACGGCATCCGCCAGACGCACGCCGTCGAGCCAGAACGACACGGCCGACCGCGGGGCGAACCCGGTGAGCGCGGCGCCGATGGTCTCACCTGCGCGCACGGACTTGCCATCGAGCGCGAGTGCCGGATCGATGACCGGGTTGCACGCGGACAGGTCGTCGCCTGGACGCACGCCGGGGGCGTGGCCTCCCCTGGCCGCGGGCGTGCCGTAGACCGCGATCTCGGCGATCGCCGCGAACTGCGTACCCGAGATCGACGAGGTCGCGGTGATCCGCACATACCGCGCGGTGACGGCCGTGAGGTTCACGTCCTGCCAATCGGCGATGTTCTTCCACTCGCCCGTCGCGACGGTCGTGTAGTTCTGCCCGTCGGTGGAGACCGCCACCTGGAAGCCCTTGATGGGGCCGTTCTGGTTGGCGCCCCTACGCAGGTAGGAGATGCCGTCGACCGTCTCGGCGCTGCCGAGGTCGAGCGTCACGGTGTGCGGATACGACGTCGCGTCTGCACTCCACCGGCTGTGCCAGAACGTGCCGGGGTTGCCGTCGAGCATGTTCGACGCCCTGCCGTCCTCGCCGTCTGTCTCTTCCGAGTTCGCGGATGCCGTGATCTGCGAGTTGGGGATGCGTGACCGCGAGGCGACCGCCGTCTGCTGCACGGTCGAGACGGTGCGCACGTCGCAGTCGATCAGGTAGGTCGCCGCGATCCCGATGCCGACGGCCGCACCTGCCGCCGATGCCGGCGCGGTGATCAGCCACGTGGTCTCAACGCTCGTGCCGGGAGCCACGGTGTCGAAGAGGTTGGACGACCCGTCCGCCACCTCGACCGTGTACCCGTCCGGCAGGGTGAGCTGCACGCCGATGTTCGAGACCGTCGCGTCCTCGCTGTTGGTGAACGTCGTGGTGAACGGCGTCTGTGCTCCCGGGCTCAGCGCCGCGGCCTCGCCGGAGACGGTCGCGCAGGGCGTGCCTCCGGCGGTCGGACCGAGGTCGGTGACCGTGAAGTCGTCGAGCACGAAGTCGACGTCAGGGCCTCCCGCGCGCTCCAGGCCGACCCAGGTGTAGTCGCCGCAGCCGACGACCACGTCCTGGCTGAACGCCGTGGTCTCCAGCGCCTGGGCGATCGGCGTACGGCCGATCACCGACGACGAGACCTCGCCGCCCGCGACGACGTCGGTGCCGGTGAGCCAGCGGTAGGCGCCGCTCGCACCCGCCTGGTAGTCGAACCCGATGCGGTAGCTGTGGCCGGCCTGCAGCGGCACCAGCGTCGGATCGGTGCGGTAGACGACGCCGTTGTTCTCCGAGTGCGACATCAGGGAGTGCTCGCCGGTGAGAGTCGAGTCGACGGCGAGACCCGCGAGGGCCCCACCCGGCGCGAACGGGGCGGCGGTGTTGCGCCACTCGCTGCTCGCGTACGGATCGTGCCGGCGCGAGATGCTCGTGCGCGGGTCGTCGATGCCGCTGGCGTCGCCCTTCACGAACGGACCCCAGCCGGCCTGGTTGCCTTCGAAGTCGTTCGAGTACACGGTGCCGGCGACGTTCGGCGCCGTCGTGTCGCGCATGATCCGCGCGTTGTCGATCCGCACGGCCGCCTCACCGGCCGCGGCCGACACCGACACGGTGGCCTCGCCGGATGCGGGGGCGACGAACGAGACCGTGCCGCGCTGGTAGTACTGCCCCGCCTTGGAGTCGGCGCGCATGTAGTTGTACGTCGGGGAGAGGTTCCAGGTGCGTTCGACCTTTCCCGATCCCGTCCCCACCGACACCGTCACGTCGCGCGTCGCGGTGGGGTCGATCTGCACCTGCGCCGAGAACGAGTACCTCTCGCCGGGGGTGAGGCCGGTCACGGTCTGCCCGATCGACGATGCCGCCGAGCCGAACACGGCGATGTTGTCGCCGCGGGACTGGTTCTTGGCCGTGCCCTCGTTCGTACGGGCGAGCGAGACGTCGCCGCTCGGGTGCCACACGTCGAGGGAGCCGGAGTTGAAGCCGGGGTCGTCGAGACCGGCGTCGTGGTACGCGACGGCCGCGCGCTGCGCCCCGCCCTGCGGCACGACCACGTAGGCCACGCCCTTGTCGCCGGTGAGCGTGAGCTCCCCGCCGGCCGCGGTGACGGTGCCGACCTTCACACGGCCCTGGTCGCCGAGGCGGAACACGTCGAACGCCGTGTTGCCGCGGAAGGCGTCGGTGAGCCCGAAGGTCTTCTCTCCCCCGGATGCCGAGAAGAAGTACATCTTGTCGGCATCCACCGGCGATCCGGCATCGGCGTTGGAGGACAGCGACTGCCACGGCAGGAGGTAGGAGTCTCCGCGCAGCACGGTGGCACCATCCATCGTGATGACGCGGGTGGCGCCGTCCATGCTGATCTTCACATCGTCGCTCAGGGTCGCGGACTGTCCGGCCCGGTAGGTGAGCAGGTCGAAGTGCTGGATGAACTTCGTGGGCAGACTCTGGGTCCACACGTTGCCGATGAAGCCGTCCCAGTTGCGGTTGCCGACCCAGCCTTCGGCGTCGACCAGCCGCTGCTGCCCGAGCAGGGCGTCGTCGTTCCAGATGTCGGCCTGTCCGTTCTGGATGAAGCGCACCATCGTGGAGTTGATGCCCTTGTTGGTCACCCCGCCGTAGCTGAGGTCGTTGGGCCAGTGCGACCAGACCGTGTTGTCGACGAACTTGTCGCCCCACTCCGTCGCGACCTCGAGTCCCATGCCGTGCAGCTCGTCGGCGAGCTCCTCGGCGACCCAGCCGTTGGAGTAGTAGACGTCGATGTAGACGCCGCTGAGGCCCGGCACCGCGTCGCGGAGCTGCTGGAAGCGGTCGAGCACGCGGCCGGAGCCGAGGTCGGCCTGCTGGTTGATGTAGTACGACTGGTCGAGCCAGTTCCAGCCCGGCTTGTACGGTGCCGCGCCGTCGATGATCGCGGAGTCGAAGGCGTTCGCCTGCGGGTACATCTCGGTCGCGTTCACGTGCACGCTCATGTCGGCGTTGAGCTTCGCGCCCTCGTCGACGAGGGTGTTGAGATCGCCCACGCCGCCCGCGCGCTCGTTGAAGTTGTCGCCGTAGTCGGTGTTGGCAGAGTCGTGGCCCTCGCTGCCGAAGCCCTTGTTCAGCACCCACTGACCGAGACCGTCAGTCTCGTTCGCGATGCGCCGCGTGTTGTCGAGCGTGAGGTCGAAGTAGTTCGTCGCGCTGGAGGCGAAGTTGAACGGGATGCGGCTCACCACACGCTCCGGCACCCGATCGGCGCCGAGCCGCGGGGCGTCGACCTCGCGGTAGCGGATGCCGGCATCCTGCCAGTCCACGGAGCCGTCGCCGTTGCGGTCGCCGGAGAGGAGCACCGTGACCTTGGGCAGCTCGTAGGTGGTGACGCGACCGTCGACCGCGGTGGTGGGGTGGATGAGCCAGGTGTTCGACCCGATCTCGGCGGTGCGGCCGTCGACCGCGGTGACCCTGGTGGTCAGACGCGTGTTCCACGACGGCGTGCTGCCGGACGCCTGGGTGGTCGCGTTGCTGATCACGCTGCCGACGAGGTCGCCGGTGCCGAGGAACGCGAACGCCGCGCCCTTCTGCCCCGTCGCCGTCGTGCCGCTCAGCGCGAGGTGCTCGTCGGCGTTCTTCGTGCTGTCGGGGCTGATCACGGTGCGGTCGAGCACAGGGGAACCGGATGCCGTCGAGGTCGACAGGAACGCGTTGTCGGGAAGGCCGAGGGTCGTGACGGACGCCGTGCCGTCGACGCCGGCCACCTCGAAGACCACGGTGCCGTCTGCGGAGACGCGGATGCTGCTGCGCACCGTCACGTCGACGCCGTCGAGCACCGACACGTAGTCGACGCCGGACGCCGTCGCGGTCGCCGTGGTCGATGCGGAGTACGCGGTGCCGTTGACGGCCCACTTCCCTCCGGCCGAGCGCTGCCCTCCGATGCTCTTGCCGCCGACGGCGTATTCGACGATCTGGGGGAAGTCCCTGGCGACGGTCGCGGTCGTGCCGTCTGCGGAGATCTGCAGCGTGTCGCCGACGCCTGGCGTGCCGGTGCCGGGGTCGGTGACGATGGGCGGAAGCGCCTCGTCGGAGAGCACCTCGATCTCGCCCGCGCCTCCGCCGTTGCCGGCGGGGTCCTGCGCGTCGAGCACGACGAGAGCGACGTAGCGGCCCTTCTTGGCGGTGCCGAGCTCGATGCGCTGCTTCTCGTCGCTCGCGGTCGGGGCGTGCAGCGTGGCGGTCGCCGCAGCGGATCCCCAGCCGCCGTCCTTCGGGGAGGTGAGCGCCACGGCCGCGTCGTCTGTGACGTAGACCTCGACGTTCTTCGCGTCGATGCGCTGCCCCTTCTTGCCGGAGTAATCGAGCGCCTTCACGGAGATCGGTCGCTGCAGGTCGATCGCGAGCCAGTGCGGCGCGGGCGCGGGAACCGTGTAGCGCGACACCCACTGCGTGGAGTAGTCGCCGTCGAAGGCGCCGAGGGCTGTGCCGTCGAGCGCCGGGGGTGCAGGGTACGCGTCGGACTCGCTCGACACGGCGGCCAGGCGGTACTCGTTCTTCGGAACGGGGGTCAGGTCGGCGGCCTGCGCGGGCAGTGCCTGCGCAGCGACCCCGCCGAACACGAGCGCCGTCGTCAGCAGTGAGCTGATCGTGCGGCTCGCGCGGGGTGATCGGGAAGGATTCGACACGTCTTTGCCTCTCGAACGGATCGACGCTCGGAGAGGAGACGCTCCGATGCGTCAGGGATGATCATCGCTCGCACGATGTTTGCGCAATCACTCTAGGGATGAAGATGCCTGAATATCAAGAGTCAGGCGAAGTATTGCGCAAACATCCGCTCGACCGACGCCCCTGAACATCGCCACAGAGGGGATGGCGCGCTGGTCACGCTTGAATGTGCACCACCGTGACCCGCGCAGACGACATCGCCACGGCCTCGTCGGCGAGCGTCCGCTCGATCACCGCGCGCACCGCCCGCACCACGGTCGCCGCGGGCGACGTCGCCTCGACGCCGACCGACACCTCGACCCGTGCGCCGTCGGCATCGAACTCGAAGATCACCAACGGGGAGTCGGCGCCGAGGAGCCCGAGGCGTTCCGCGGCCGCGGTCATCGCCTTCCCGACGAGCGTGCCCGAGCGGAACACGTTCGTGACGCCGGGCACTGCCCGCACGGCATCCTCGATCGCCCCGGCGAGCGCGGTCTTCTGCGCATCACTCGTCATCGCGGACACCCCCCGAGCTCGGCATCGTCACATCTTCGATCGTCACGTCGATGTGCGAGACGTTCAGCGCGGTGTGCGCCGCCAGCCGTCCGGCGATCTCGGACCGCAGCTCCTCTGCCACCCGACGCAGCGGTCGCCCGTAGACGACGCTCACCTCTACGTCGACACCGATGGGCGCACCGGGCACCTCGACGTCGCCGTCGAGCCGGCACCGGCCGACGAGCATGCCGGGGAACGACTCCTCCGCCGCGCGGACGAGCCCGCGTACGGCCCCCTCGGTGATCCCCAGGTCGACGCCGTCGTCGTAGGGGATGCGGCGACCGGCACGCGCGTCCATCGCGATGCCGCTCAGGATGCGGTCCACCCACCCCGTGTCCACTGCCGCCGACTCCGCGGCGTCGAGCGCCATCAGCTCGGGTGTCAGCCCGCGAAGCCGCTCCAACGCGTCAAGGGCCAGCCGGCATCCCGCAGATCCGTCGATCGTCGGGTCCGCCGGGGTCCTCCCCGCCTCCAGATAGTCGGTGAGCTCCTCGATGGTGTGCCCGTCGAGGTCGTCGGGTTCGACGCCGAGCCGCCTCAACTGCGGCTCCTCACGTTCCTCGGTCATCGCCACTCCTCCATCCGCACGATGATGTACTTGCGAGCGCGCGCCAGCAGGCCGCGGACGGTGCTGACCGGCACGCCCACCTGCTCCGCGATCTCGTCGTAGGCGCATCCCCCGATCTCCCGGAGCACCCAGCATTCGCGCTGCTCGTCCGGCAGCTCCCGCAGCGCGGCCGAGAGCGCCTCGACCTCCGCCCTCGCCTCGGCGACGCGCGGCGGAGACGAATGCGACGGCGCCTCATGATCGACGTCGTCGATGTCGACGTGCGGGCGCCCGGCCCGCAGCCTGTCCACTGCCTTGCGGCTGACGATGCGCATCAGCCAGCTCTTCACCTTCGCCGGCTCCGAGAGCTCCGGCAGCCGCTGCCACGCCGTCACGAACGACTCCTGGACGACGTCATCGACGTCGGCACTGGCGTTCAAGATCCGCAGCGCATAGGCGCGCATCATCGGCGTGTAGCGGCGCACCAGCACGGCGAACGCGTCCACGTCGCCGTCGATGGCCCTGCCCGCGACGATGCGGTCGTCCGCTCTCTCCAGAGCGCTGACTCCCGGCGCCTCGTCCATGTCCCCTCCCCCTTGTCAGACGATGCCAGACCACGACGCTGCACGCCACGGCCGTCGTCCCACCGACGCCCGTTCGGCACACCGCCCCGCTCAGTGCGGCAGTCCGGACCCGGTGCGAGGGTTCCGCCCCGCACCGGGCGGGGGCGGACCGCCGAGCGGCCCGCCCCTCGATCACTTGCGGAACGCGTCCTTCACGTCCTCGACGGCGTCGCGCGCCGAGCCCTTGACCTGCTCGGCCCTGCCCTCGGCAGCGAGCTCGTCGTTGTGCGTGACGTCGCCGACGACCTCCTTGGCCTTGCCGATCGCCTTCTCGGCCGCGGCCTTGATCTTGTCCTCTGCGCTCATGGCGCCTCCTTTCCTCGCCGGTCCCGTATCTCGGAACCGGAAGCCTCTCGTGTCGCTCGCTCCACGGAGCGTCGAGTCAGCGCACCCGCGCGCGTCCTCGCCGTGCATCGAGCCACCGACCATCGGCCAGGTGGACGAGCACGGGCGTGCGTGCGCCGAGCAGCGCGTCCCATTCACCCACCGCCGCCGCAGCGGCGGTGAGCACCTCGTCCAGGCGTGCGCCCCTGCGCACGGTGACCGTTACGGCGATCGTCGGCGTGCGCTTCACCCGGTACGCCGCCAGTCGCGCCGACAGCACATCGGGACGGGTGGCGATGGCCTCGGCCACCATCGCCTCGGCGACGCTCCTGTCCACTCTCGTCTCACCACGCACGCCGCCCCCGTGCCACACCTCGCCCGTGCGGCCGCCGCCGCGGGTGGCGAGGAACACCACCGAGAGCACGACGACGAGAATCCCGATGCCTGCGCCGACCACCACGAGCCCAGGCAACTCCGCACCGCCGGCGACGGCCAGGCTCCACGAGCCGACGGCATCCTGCGCCGCCCGCGTCGCCGCGGCGAGCCACCGGCCGAGCTGCGGCATGCCGATCCCCGCGACGACCGCGATCACGCCGGCGGTCGCGAGCAGTGCGGCGCCGAGGACGAGCACGATGCGGTTCGCCACCCTGTTGGTCGCGTTCACGCCACGACCCCCTCGGACGCCACGGCCACCAGGGCCGTCGCCGGGAAGCCGATCGCAGCGACGGTGCGCTCGGCGGCCTGCGCCGCGGACACCTTGTCGACGGGCACGCCGCTCGTCGGCGTGATCGTCACGCGCACCCCGCGGCGGAGAAGGGTCACCGACACCTGACGCCGGTCGACCCCCGCGTCCGCGCTGACCGCGTCGGCGACCGCATCCGCCAGCACGCCGTCGTCGACGACGAGAGCCACCCGGTCGGTCGTGCGCGCATGACGCGCGCGACGCCCGGGGAGCAGCGCGGCTCCCAGCATCAGCACGGCCACCACGATCGCCACCGCACCGGCGCCGACGAGAAGCGCGCGCGGCGTCCCCGCGGTCGTCCCTGCGGCAGTCTCTATCGGCCCCCGCACGTTGACGTCGACGGCCCACCAGATCACGGCGCCGACGCCCACGAGGGCGAGCACGGCCGCCGCCCCGGCGACGAGCACGGCCGGAGCCGTACGCGGAGCGTGCGTCTCACGGCGCAGCACCCGCCGGTAGATCGCGGTCTCTTCGGTCATGCCACCCTCCTCTGCGCCTCGCGGCGGATCCCTGCGAACCGCACATCCACCGCCGTGAGCTCACGTCCGGCGAGCTCCTGCATCCTCTCCGTCAGCGACACGCGCACGGCCTCGGCGCGCTGCGGGATCGTCGTGTGATCGTCGGGCCGGAGCGCCAGGGGGACCGAGACCGAAGCCCGCAGCGCGCCCTGCGCATCGGCGAGCTCCACCGACACGTCCCCCGCTGGTACATGCCCTGCGTCGCCCACGATCCCCACCGCGAGGCGACGCAGGGCACGCGCGCTGATCGTCGTGCGGCCGGCGACCACCAGCGGCTCGACCGCCGACGCCACCCCGCCGATCATGACGAGGAACGCCTGCCGCGCACGGCGTCGGCCAGCGCCCTCACGTCCAGGCGCCCGTCCACGATGCGTCCCACGCCCGCGCCGATCAGCATCGCGAGGGCGACGAGCACGAAAGCCCAGAAGCCCAGAGCGATCCAGGTCAGCGCGAGCACCGCACCCACGGCGCCGCCGACGACGGTCGCGCTCACTGGACTCGTGCCTCCTGGACGCCCTCGCCCTCGTCGTCCGACGGGATGTGGACGTCGTTGACCGTGACGTTCACCTCGGCGACGTCCATGCCGACCAGCTCGACCATCGCGCGGTGGATGGCTGAGCGGACGTCGTCCGCGACCTGCTGCAGCGACACGGGGTACTCCGCGACGATCGTCACGTCGACGGCGACCTGCGTCTCACCCACCTCGACACTGACCCCCTGAGCCAGATCCGTCGTGTTGAGCGCGTCGCGGATGGCTCCCACCATCCTGGCGGCGCCGCCGCCGAGCGCGTAGACGCCCTTCACGTCACGCGCGGCGATCCCGGCGATCTTCGCGACGACCGAGTCCTCGATCGTCGTCCGGCCCGGTGCGGACACACCCTGCGCCCCCTGAGTCTTCGGCTGGGTGCCACCAGTCACATTCGCCATCATGAACTCCTCTTCGTGTGGCCGCGCCCGGAGTGGGTGCGGGTCGCACGGCTGCGACACCACTAAGACGGATCTCGAAGGAGATTCGTCACGAATCGATGCGAGAGGATTTCGAGAGGCCCGCGATCGGCGCAGGGATTCAGGACCCGATGAACTCCTCGGACGGCCCGAACGAGGGCTCCTCGCGGATCTCCACGGAGGCGCCGAGACCGTCGACGTCGAGCACGACGATCTCGTTGGCGCCGGCACGCCACAGCGGCGCGGGGGCGTACAGGGTCTCCTGCGGCCCCACCATCCAATAGCGCCCGAGCAGGAAGCCGTTCAGCCACACCATGCCCTTGGCCCCGTCGGGGAACGCGAGCCACGCGTCGAGCGGCTCCACGACCTCGAGCGTCGCCGCGGCCACGCCGTCGGCGATCGGTGCGGTCGCGGCATCCGGAGCGGCGGCGGCATCCGGCGCGTCCTGCGGCACGATCCGATGCGTCCAGCCGTGCACCAGGCGCCGGCCGACCATCACGCCGCGCATGATGCCCTTGCCCTCGCCCGTGTACGGACCATAGTTGATGCGCCCGAGGCTCTCGACGATGATCGTGAGCCTCCCGGCGCCACCGGCCGCAGGGAGCGGCAGCGACGTCAGTCCATCCCGCTCCAGCGTGCCGAGCCGCTCCTCGTCGAGGAGGACCGTCGCGCGGTCGTGCAGCCCGTCGATGGTCAGGGTCGCGCCGGCGGGGAACGCGATCTCGGCCTGGTAGGCGACCAGCCCGTCTTCGGCGCCGAGCTGCTCGAAGGTCTGCGGGCGCGGGGTCGCCGCGCCCGTCGCGGGCAGGGACCGCACGAGATCGAGGAGCGAGCGCGCGGGGACGAGCGGAGCGGATGCCGCGGACTGACGGCGCGGCGCCGGCGGCACGTCGGGCAGCTGTCGGGAGTGGAAGGGCGCGAGCAGCCCGCGCAGCGCGTGGAACTTCTCGGTCAGCGTGCCGTCCTCGCCGATCGGGGCGTCGGAGTCGTAGCTGGTGACGGTCGGCTGCAGCACCCGATCGTGGTTCGCCCCGTTCCACAGGCCGAAGTTCGTGCCGCCGTGCGCCATGTAGAGGCTGACCGAGCCGCCGGCGCGCAGCAGGGCGTCGACCGTGCCTCCCGCGCTCTCCGGGGAGCGCACGTGGTGCTGTTCGCCCCAGTGGTCGAACCATCCGCCCCAGAGCTCGCTGCACATCAGCGCCTGGTCGTCACGGCGCAGCTCGATCGCGCGCTCGACTCCGGTACCGAAGGTGAACGTGGTCATCGCCCCGTCGACGCTGCCGTGCCTGACCATGTCGGGGGTGATGCCGTCGGCGGTGGTGAGCAGCTCGACGATGCCGCGCGCGCGCAGGCCGTCCCGCAGGTGTGCGAGGTAGGCGTCGTCGCTGCCGTAGGAGCCGTACTCGTTCTCGATCTGCACGGCGACGATCGGCCCGCCGTGCGCAGCCTGCAGCGGCGCGAGCAGCGGGATCAGCCGGTCGTACCACGCGTCGAGGGCGGTGACGTAGTCCGGGTCCATCGTGCGCAGTGCGGCGCATCGGCCGGAGAGCCAGTGCGGGATGCCGCCGTTCGACCACTCAGCGCAGATGTACGGGCTCGGGCGCACGAAGACGTCGAGCCCGACCTCGCCGGCGAGCCGGATGAACCGCGCGACGTCGCGCCAGCCGTCGAAGCGCACATCCCCCTCGACGCGCTCGTGGAAGTTCCAGGCGACGTAGGTGTCGACCGTGTTCGCGCCCATCGCGGCCAGCCGACGCAGACGGTCCTCCCACTGGTCGGGGTGCACCCGGAAGTAGTGGATGGAGCCAGCGAGGATGCGGTGCGGCACGCCACCGCGCACGAGTTCGCCGTCGCGCCAGCTCAGGGCGGGAGCGGGAAGAGGGGCATCGGGCGCCGCGGCGGCACGGTCCGCGGTCGCGTCGTCGACGGCCGTGGCGAGAAGGTCGGACATAGTGCTCCCAGTCGAGTGTTTGCGTTCACATTATCGCATCAGCGACCGCCGCGCTTACTGAGATTCCGGCGATTGATCGCTACCATTGGCACATGTCACCTCGTCGCCCCAAGGAAGACCGCGCGCCCAGCCAGGTCGACGTCGCGAAGCTCGCCGGAGTGTCGACGCAGACCGTCTCCCGCGTGATGTCCGGCCAGGGCAACGTGCGCGGCGAGACCGCCCGCCGCGTCCTCGCCGCCGTCGACGAGCTCGGCTACCGCGTGCACGCCGCCGCGGCATCCCTCGCGTCCGGCCGCACGCGCGTGCTCGGCGTGATCGTCGTCTCCACCGACCGCTACTCCTCCGCCGCCCTCGGCGTCGGCATCCAGCAGGCCGCCGCCGCCAACGGCTACACGGTCTCCACCGCCGCCGTCGCCGACCACGCCTCGACCGAGGCCTTCTTCGAGGCGTTCGACCGTCTGGAACGGCAGGGCGCCGAGGGCATCATCCTCGGTGTCCCCGTCGAGCTGGAGAGCCCGGCCATGCGCACCCGCATGGAACGCACCCCGGCCACCCGCAGCGAACGGACGTCTCTCGACCCCGACGCCCCGCTCGCCGTCGACCAGCGCGCCATCGCCCGCCTCGCCGTCGAGCACCTGCTCGACCTCGGCCACGAGACCGTCTGGCACGTCTCCGGCGACGAGTACTGGACCGAGACGCAGCAGCGCAGCGAAGCGTGGGAGCAGACGCTCCGCGACCGCGGCATCGTGCCCCCTCCCGTCATCCCGGCCGACTGGACGCCGGAGTCCGGCTACCGCGCCGGCCGCACCATCGCCGCGATCCCCGGTGTGACGGCCGTCTTCGTGTCGAGCGACGAGATGGCCTTCGGACTCATCCGCGCTCTGCACGAGGCGGGCCGCAGCGTGCCGGATGACGTCTCGGTGGTGAGCGTCGACGACATCGCCCTCGCCGCGTACGCCTCCCCCGCCCTGACGACGGTGCGTCAGCCGTTCGAGGACATGGGGCGGGCCGCCGCGCTCCGGCTCATCGCGCAGATCGAGGGTCACGAGGCGATCGGCGAGATGCCGTCGACCGATCCGCAGCTCGTGGTGCGGTCGTCGACCGCCCCTCCGCGCTCCTGACGATCCGTCGGACGCCGGCGCACGCGGAGAGACTGAGGACATGAGCGGATTCCACCACGTGGAGGTGTGGGTCGCGGACATCGCCGAGGCCCGTCGCGAATGGGGCTGGCTGCTGGACGCGCTCGGCTTCACCCGCACGAGCTCCTGGCACGAGGGCGAGTCCTGGGAGGCAGGCGGCGCGTACCTCACGCTGACGACGTCGCCGAACCTGTCGGGCACCACGCACGATCGCCGAGCCCCCGGCGTGAACCACCTCGCGTTCCGCGCCGGCGCACCCGACGACGTCGACGCGATCATGTCGGCCGCCGCGGAACACGGATGGCGTCCCCTGTATCACGAGCGCTATCCGCACGCCGGCGGTCCCGATCATTACGCCGGCTGGCTGGAGAACGCCGCGGGCTTCAAGGCCGAGATCGTCGCATCGCCGTAGCTCGGTCCGTCATGACGAAGGACCGATCACCAGCGGCCGTACCGGCGCTCCCACTCGTCCTCGATGGTCGTGCGCCGCCCTGCGATCCAGCCGAAGGGGCACGCCACCACGAGCGCGGCGACCAGCATCAGCAGCGGCACCTGCCAACCGCCGGTGGCCTCGTGCACCACGCCCATCAGCAGCGGGAAGAGCGCCGCGATGCCGTAGCCGATGCTCTGCACGAATCCGCTCAGCGCGACGGCGCTCTCCGAGGTGCGGGCACGGATGCTGAGCAGCACGAGGCTCAGCGGGAACATGATGGCCGTGAGGCCGAAGATCATCATCCACAGGGCCAGCGCCGCGGTGGGGAAGAGCAGCAGCCCGCCGAGGCCGACGAGTCCGGCTCCGGCGGCGAAGAAGAACAGCGGCCGAGTCGCCTGGAACCGCACAACGAGCACGGGCACGAGCATCGAGCAGGGCAGGCCGACGGCGGCGAACAGCGACAGCAGGAAGCCGGCCGTCGCGGGGCTCACGCCGCCGATGTCCACCAGCAGGGTCGGCATCCACGCGAACGATGCGTAGGCCATCGACGAGGACGCCGCGAACACGAGGGCCAGCGCCCACGCCAACGGCAGCCGCCACAGGCGGCCGAAGATCCGAGGGTTCGCCGGGGTCGTGGTGATCGGCCCCGTCGAGGCGGCGACCGCATCGCGGAGGTCGTCGACGCCGTCGGTCGGGTCGGGAACGAGCAGCTCGGCGACCACCGGGCGCACGGGTTCGCGCCGCTCGCGGATGACCAGGGTCAGCCACGGCACCAGGGCGAGAGCCGCGAACACGCCCCACATGCCCAGCGACACGCGCCATCCCAGCGAGTCGGCGACCGGCACGGCCACCAGCGGGGGCAGGAACGTCGACACCGCCATCGTGGTCGAGTACACGGTCATCATGACGCCGAGCCGATCGGGGAAGTACTTCTTCACCAACGGGGGCAGCAGCACGTTGCCGGAGCCGACGCCGGCGAAGACCATCGCCGTGGTCGCGAGAAGGCTGATCGAGTCGCCGGTGACGCCGCGCAGCAGCAGCCCGGCGGCCATCAGCGCGATCGCCACGACGGCGACCCGCTCGAGGCCGAAGCGCCGTTCGACGAGAGGGGTGAGCAGTCCGAACACGGCGAAGCACACGGGAGGCGCCGCCCCGATGAGACCGATCACGACCGGCGCCACCGGGAAGTCCCCGGCGACGTGGTCGATCACCGGCGACAGCGAGGCGACCGCCGACCGCAGCGAGAACGCGACCAGCACGATGCCGAGCAGAGCGAGCGTCCTGCCCTGCCAGAGCGGTCGGCCCTTCGCCGGGCTGGGCGACGCGGAGCTCAAGAGGTCTGCGACCCCTCCACCCACGCGAGGTACTCGTCGGTCACCGTTCCGGTGACGTAGCGTCCGTCGAAGCAGCTCATGTCGAGGTCGGTGACCGTCGAGCCGTCGGTGATCGCGGCCTTGAGGTCGTCGACCTCCTGGTACACGAGGTGGTCGCAGCCCAGCTCCTCGGCGATCTCGGGGATCGTCCGGCCGTGCGCGATGAGCTCCTGACGCGACGGCATGTTGATGCCGTAGACGTGCGGATGCCGCACCGGCGGAGCCGCCGACGCGAACGTGACGGACGTGGCTCCGGCATCCCGAGCCATCTGGATGATCTGCTTCGATGTGGTGCCGCGCACGATCGAGTCGTCGATGAGCAGCACGTTCTTGCCCTGGAACTCGGTCGACATGGCGTTCAGCTTCTGCCGCACGCTCTTCTTGCGCACCGCCTGCCCCGGCATGATGAAGGTGCGGCCGACGTAGCGGTTCTTGTAGAAGCCCTCGCGGTACTCGATGCCGAGCTTGCGGGCGACCTCCATGGCCGCGGGGCGCGACGAGTCGGGGATCGGCATGACGACGTCGATCTTGTCCATCGGCACGTGCTTGGCGATCGTGTCGGCCAGGCGCTCGCCCATGCGCAGGCGGGACTCGTACACGGAGATGCCGTTCATGACCGAGTCGGGGCGGGCCAGGTAGACGTACTCGAACGCGCAGGGCGTGAGCACGGGCTCGGCGGCGCACTGGCGCGCGTGCAGCTCGCCCTCGTTCGTGATGAACACGGCCTCGCCGGGCTCGATCTCGCGCACGACCTCGTAGTCGCCGTTCTCGAGCACCAGCGACTCGCTGGCGACGACCCACTCGTCGCGTCCCTCGGAGCCCACGGCGGTGGAGGAACGGCGGCCGAGGATCAGCGGGCGGATGCCGAACGGGTCGCGGAACGCGAGCAGACCGTACCCGGCGAGCACGGCGATCACGGCGTAGGCGCCCTCGATGCGCTCGTGGGTGCGGGCGACGGCCTCGAACACGCGCTCGGGGTCGAGGTCGACCGTGGAGGTCGTGGTCTGCAGCTCGCCGGCGAGCACGTTGAGCAGCAGCTCTGTGT
>JAGIAK010000026.1 GCA_017744855.1 Microbacterium sp. | reverse complement strand
GTCGTCACGTCCGCGGCGAGGATGCGGAGGTCGTCGTCGAGCCGCTCGCGGGCCGCGCGGGTCTCGTCGAGTCGGCGCTCCACCCCGCGGAGCTCGCGCTGGGCCGTCTCCAACCGGTCGCCGCCTCGATCGCGCAGCAGGTCGCGCAGCCCGTCGTGCTCGGCCTCGGCGGCATCCGCCTGCACCCGCTTCTCGCGCACGAGCGCGTCCAGGGTGCGCGTGCGGTCGCGCAGCTCGCCCTCGACGTCGCGGAGCAGATCCATCCGACGCTCGGCGCGCCAGAGCGAGGCGATGGACGACGGATCGTCGAACACCCCGACCGCGTCGATGAGAGTCATCCGCTCGGCCGCGGCGTCGATGCGACGGCGCAGGTCGCGGATGGGCTCGAGCGCGGCGACCTGCTGACGGGCGACGAGCATCCGCTGCTTCGTGCTCTCCAGCTCGTCGAAGTGCACGACCACGGCGTCCGCGGTGCGCATGGTCTCGGGCTCTTCGAGCACGAGCCGCTTGTACAGGTCGTCGACGGTCGTGATCTGCTGACCGGCCTGGATGCGTGCGAGCAGACTCATCGCGTTCGACCCGGCCCCTGCGGCGCCGATCCCCAACATCGAATGCAGCCGCGCCGAGAACTCGCGGTCGGTGCCGACCGGCTCGAGGCCTGCGGCACGCACGGAGGCGTCGGTGAGCCGCTGGGATGCCGCGGTCTCCAGCGCTGCGAGATCGAAGGAGGCGTTCGCCGTGGCCCGCACGCGCACGGTGTCCTCGAGCACGCGGGCGCCGGCCGGGATGTACCAGGCGCGCACCGCGGTGAATCGCGAGTCGTCGTGGTCGCGCCACGTCATCGCGATCGCGGTCCAGGTGTCCTCCCCGTCGCCGCGGAGCACCTGCACCTTCGTCCCCTCCTCGGTGCGGGTCTCGTCGAGCTTGCCGCGACCGTAGGACAGCACGTTGCGCTGCTCGTCGCCGCGCGGACGCCCTGTCACGCCGCCGTTCGACGCGCCGTTGAACGGCGTCGTGTGCGGCATCATCAGCGCGATGTACGCGTCCATCATCGTGGACTTGCCCGAGCCGGACCCACCGCACAGCAGTGTCGCCGCCGGCGAGAAGCGCACGCGGTGGGGGCCGCCGTCGTAGCCGCCCCAGTTCACGAGCTGCAGGTCCTCGGCCACCCACTGCTGTCCGCGGGAGGCCTCGGGGATCAGTCCGAAGAGCGTGTCGATCATCGTCATGACAGAGCCTCCTCCAGAGCATCCGCGTCGTCGAGCGCGACGGAGGCCGCGCCGGCCGACCTCTCGGCCGCCGTCTCGCGCAGCCAGTCGCGCAGCTCGGTGAGCTTCTCGGCGCTGAGCACGACCTCCACCAGCGGTCCGATCCGGTACCGGCCGGTCGTCTCCTCGCTGATGATGCCGTCGTTGGACAGCTTGCGCAGTGCGTCCCTGACCGCCTTCTGCCGACGCGAGATGTCGCCGTCGGCCTCGGTGAAGTAGCTGAGCACGGTCTGCTCGACATCCTCGACGTCGATGCGCGGCGCCGCCTCCCCGACGGCGTTCTCCCGCTCGTAGACCGTGCGGAGGTGCACGAGCACGAGCGTCTCGGAGCGCGTGTAGGGGGTGTCACGCAGAAGGATCGGGATGTCGAGCTCGTCGACACGGACCTGCTGCTTGTAGGCGAGACCGTGCGCATGATCGACGACGAGGCGGATGTACAAGTCGTTCAGGCGCGACTCGATCACGGTCTGGTTGTCGAGCAGGGTGCGCCACTCGGTGCGGTTGCGCTCGGCGAGCAGGAAGCGCCGGTGCAGGATGAGCGCGAGCGTGCGCCGCACCTCGGGATCGAGCACTCCCCGGTCGCCGGGGAAGAGCTCGGCGAGGTCGTCCTCCATCGCGACGGGCTCGATGAACCCGTCCGTGGTCGTGACGTCGGTCATGATTCCGGTTCCTTCCTCGCGCGCGCGATCACCGCTCCGAACGCGAACTGCCGCACGGTGCCGTCTGGACGGCGGGCCTCGACGATCGAGACGCCGTCGCCGTCGGCGAGTCCGTTGCGGTGGGCGATCTCGAGCAGACCCAGCAGGTCCACCGGCCGTCTGGTGCCGTCTGCGATGTCCTGGAACGCGTCGCCGAGATCGAAGGTGTCGCCGAGACCGGCGACGTACGCCTCCAACTCGGCGTAGTGAGGGCCGCCCCAGGCGCGGGTGTCGGCGTCGACGAACTCGACGTCCTGCCCCTGGGTGGCCAGAGCCGCCGGCGAACCGGGGGGACGGATGTCGCCGAGAGACTGCCGCAGGTGGCCGATGCTCGCGACGGGGAGCCGTCTCAGCGGATCGACCGGCGTCTCCGGCGTGCGGGTCTGCGTCCACGCCTGCAACCCGGCGATGACGTCGCGCAGGAGTTCGTCGACCTGGCGGTCGCGGGCGGGATCGTGAGTGCGCACCTGCGCGGCGATGACGTGCGAGGCGCGGCGCTGCGCCGTGAGCACCTCCTGCACGCCGAGCTCCATGCGACGCCCGATCATGTCGAGCTCTGAGCGCTGCGTGGCGTCGAGCATCTGCGCGAACGGCCGGGAGAGAAGCTCGTGCAGCTGCTCGGTGAGCGCGTCGATGCGCTCGGGGTCGCCGATCAGACGCAGGGCTCCGGCGAACGCCTGCCCCTCGCGCGTGGACTGCATCACCTGCTGACCGCGCAGCAGGTACTCTCTCAGCACCTCGCCGGTGGGGCGTTCGTCGCGGCGCAGGTCGCGGATGACGTCGCGCTGCATGGCTTTGATCGACTCGGCCACCCGGGTGAAGTCGGCGGGGAGCCCGCGGGAGAGGTGGAGCACGTTCTCCGCCTCTTCGAGCAGCTCGTCGTCGGGGATCGGCGCGGCTGGACCGGAGTCGAGAGCGGCGATCTGGGCGTCGAGGGCGTCCCGCTCGGCGCGGAGACGGGCGAGACGCCGCGCCGGGTCGGCATCCGCGTCGCCAGCGAGGCGCTCGACGGCGTCGAGCAGCGTGCGCACCCGTGAGTTGGAGACGCGGGAGCCGCCGCCGGTGAGATCCGTGATCTCGAGGGCGCGGACGGCGTGCGCAGTGAGGCGGTACACCTCGACGTCCCCGTCGATCTGCTGGCCGAGCCAGCCGACTCTGACCCAGTACCGGCACACCTCGCGGCCCGACGTCGCCGGCAGCCGACGATCGTCGTCCTGGTACCCGGATGCACGGAGCTGATCGAGCATCTCGCCGACCTCGACATGGGCGTCGGCAACCGCGACGACCGGGCGGTCGGCGGAGAACATCACGCTCAGCGCGGCGACGACGAACGGCGCATACCGGCCGTGCAGCAGATCGAGCGTCGGCGTCTTGAACGCCGCGAGAGCGCGCAGATAGGCGCCCTCTGCCCTGCTCCCGGTCACGATCGCACCCCAACGGCTGTCACCGACACGCTCCGCGCCCTCTCGTTCCCGCTCAGGAACGAGAGTCCCCTGGCGACGTTCTCCAGAAGCTCCAAGTCTACGCGGCGCTCCCCGAATCACTCAGCCGTATAGACAGAGGAAGGGCCCCCTCGCTTGCGCTCGGGGGCCCTTCCTCTGTCTGTGGACCTAAGGGGATTCGAACCCCTGACCTCCTCGATGCGAACGAGGCGCGCTACCAACTGCGCCATAGGCCCTTGAACCTCGTCTACGTTATCACGCGTTCGGAGGTGTCTGCGCCGCGCGGGTCACCCCGCGGCGCGACGCGCGAGCATCTGCCGGACGTGCGCCTCGATCTCGGCGTCGTCGACGAAGCCCATCTGCGCGTACGGCGATGCGGCCGCGGGAAGCTGCACGGGCTCCGGGGGTGCCATCCGCTCGGCGCGCTCACGCAACTCGGCGAGCCGCGCGGCCTTGCGACGTTCCGCCTGCGCGTCGATCTCGGCCTGCGCGGCCTGAGCACGCGAGCCGGCGACGGAGACGAGCGGCTCCGGCAGACGGCGCGGGGTCCAGGTCGCTGCGCCCTGATCATGCAGGACGGACTCCGCACGCGGCGCGGCCGGTGCGGCCACTGCAGTCGACGAAGACGGGCGGCGTGCGGCGCGCGCCGTCACGGCGGCCATGCGCTGCAGAGTCAATCCCGACAGTGCGACGAGCGCCCCGCCGATCCAGAGGAGCGCCTGCGACTGGGCGGCGACGAGCTGCCACACCCCGAGCCCCGCGGCGACGAGACCGGAGAACAGCGCGATGGTGGCGGTCATCCGCACCCGCCTGCGGGCGCGAGCCTGCCGGACGACGGGATCCGCCTTGGTCGCGGCCAGTTGCTCCTTGAGCAGCACCAGCTCGGCCGCCTCCTTCTCCGACTGCAGTCTCTTCGCCAGCTTCTGCTGCGCGAGAGCGGTGCGCGCCGTCAGCTCCAGCCGCACCTCCCCCGGCGTCTCGCTGGTCTCGGCGAGCACCCGGAGCGCCTGGTTCAGCCTCACGGCGTTCCGCTCGGCGGCGTTGTACTGGAAGCGTCCGCGCCACGACGGGAGCAGATAGAGCATCCACAGGAGCACGGCGACGAGGACGATCACGCCTCCACTCAGCACCGGCCCATCCATACGGACAACGGTAAGGGAACAGCCGGGGCCACGCCCACACCGGCGACGCGTGTCGCGATCAGATCGCGAGCCGATCGGAGGGAGGGATCGTCGCGGCGTCTGGTGGGACCTGTCCGCTGAGCCATCGGGCCAGCACGCCCTGCGGCACGTCTTCCTTCGTCAGCGCGAACGCGTAGTGGTCGCGCCAGTCGCCGTCGATGTGGATGAACCGACGGCGCAGACCCTCGTACCGGAACCCGAGCTTCTGCACGATGCGCAGGCTCGCGGCGTTCTCCGGACGGATGCAGATCTCCATGCGGTGCAGACCGTACTCCACGAAGCACGCGTCGGTCGCGAGGGCCACGGCCGTCGGCGTGATGCCCTTGCCCGCGAAGCGCTCGCTCACCCAGTACCCGATGGTCGCAGAGCACAGCGATCCCCTGGCCACGCCCCACACGTTGAGCTGTCCGGCGACCTCGCCCTCGTACTCCATGACGAAGGGGTAGCCGGCGCCGTCGCGGTACTGCTGCAGCAGCCGACGGATGCTCAGCCGCATGTCGAAAGACACCGTGCCATACGGCACCGTCGCCTCCCACGGCTGCAGCCAGGCGCGATTGCCCAACAGCTCCTGCTGCAGCGGACGGGCGTCGCGCGTGCGCACCAGTCGCAGCTCGATCGGCCCGTGCCGCATGCCCGTCGCCAGATCCATCTGCGCGCTCCTGACGCCGCGAGTCCGCCCTAGAGGCGTTCCGCGAACTCCTTCAGCCACGGCCGGAGGTCGGGGCCAAGGTCGTCGCGGTCGGTGGCGAGCTGCACGATCGCCTTGATGTAGTCGACGCGATCGCCGGTGTCGTAGCGGCGCCCTCGGAAGATCACGCCGACCACGCCGGGTCCACCGGCCGCGGTCGCGAGCTCCTGCAGGGCGTCGGTGAGCTGGATCTCGCCGCCCTTGCCCGGCTCGGTGCGCTCGAGGATCTCGAACACGGCGGCCGGAAGCACGTAGCGGCCGATGATCGCGAGGTTGGACGGCGCGTCCTCCTGCGCTGGCTTCTCGACGAGGCCGGTGACGCGCACGGCATCCGAGCCGGCGATCGGCTCGACGGCGGCGGCGCCGTACATGTGGATGCTGGCGGGATCGACCTCCATGAGAGCGATCACGGCGGCGCCCGTGCGTTCGTGCTCGGCGATCATCTCGGTGAGCAGCGGGTCGCGCTCGTCGATGAGGTCGTCACCGAGCAGCACGGCGAACGAACTGTCGCCGACGTGGGTCTTGGCGCGCAGCACCGCATGCCCGAGGCCCTTCGGCTCACCCTGCCGGACGAAGTGGATGTCGGCGAGGTCGCTCGACTTCATGACGCGCGCCAGGCGACCGGTGTCCCCCTTCTCCGTGAGCTTCACCTCGAGCTCCGGCACGGAGTCGAAGTGGTTGGAGATCGCGTTCTTGTTCCGGCCGATGATCACGAGGATGTCGTCGATCCCGGCATCCGCCGCTTCCTCCACCACGTACTGGATCGCCGGCTTGTCGACGACGGGGAGCATCTCCTTGGGCATCGCCTTCGTCGCCGGCAGGAATCGGGTCCCCAGTCCTGCCGCGGGAATGACGGCTTTGATCTTCTGGTCAGCCATCCCCCCAGCCTAGCGGTGACCCGCCCCGTAGACTCGGAGCCATGTCGAACGACGTCGAGCATGCCAAGCGCGCACTGCGCGCCGAGCTCAGGGAGCGCCGCCAACTGCTGAGCGAGTCGCAGCGCGCCAGCGCGGCATCCGCCATCGCCCGACGGCTCGACGCCCTCGTCGACGAGCTGGGCGCCCGGTCGATCTCCTGCTTCCTCTCGACCACCACCGAGCCGGGCACGCGCGAGTTCGTCACCGGCGCCGTGCGCCGCGGCATCCGCGTGCTCCTGCCGATCACCAGGGCCGACGGTCTGCTCGACTGGGCAGTCGCCACCGACGACGATGACGAGATCGCCGAGGGCCTGTACGGGCTCCCCGAGCCCACGGGCGACGTCCTCGGCCCGATCGCGGTGAACGACGTCGACCTGATGATCATCCCCGCTGCAGCCGTCGACCGCACCGGGATGCGCATGGGCTGGGGTCGCGGCTACTTCGACAAGACCATCGGATCCATGGAGAAGTGCCCGCCCGTCTACGCGGTCATCTATGATTCCGAGGTACTCGACTCCCTGCCCCGTGAGGTGCACGACCAGCCGGTGACCGGCGTCGTCACTCCGACGCAGACCCTGAACCTGTCGCAGACGCGACGCTGACCACCCGAGGACGGCCATGCCCACCTACGCCTACGCCTGCACGTCGTGCGGCCACCAGTTCGACGCCGTGCAGAGCTTCTCCGACGACGCCCTCACCGTCTGCCCCGAGTGCGGCGGCGCGCTGCGCAAGCAGTACGGATCGATCGGCGTGACCTTCAACGGCTCCGGCTTCTATCGCACGGACTCGCGCGCGAAATCTGGCGCATCGAAGGATGCTTCGGCATCATCGAAGACGGAATCGTCGACGAGCGCCACGAAGGCTCCCGCGTCGAGCCCCGCCTCGACCTGAGGCGCGATCCGTTTGGGGGTACCAATGTTCAAGGGCTTCAGAGAGTTCATCTCGCAGGGCAACGTCATCGATCTCGCGGTCGCCGTCGTCATCGGCGGTGCGTTCACCGCGATCGTCAACGCCGTCGTCTCGTCGATCATCACGCCGCTCGTGTCGCTGTTCTTCAACGCCGACTCCACCGGCAAGATCGGCATCCCGGTGCACGGCATCTTCGGCCAGGAGGTGACGTTCCCGATCGGCGAGCTGATCAGCGCGATCATCAGCTTCCTCGCCGTCGCCCTTGTGGTGTACTTCGTCTTCGTCCTGCCGATGAACAAGTACAAGGAGCGCCAGGCCGCGAAGAACCCCAAGGTCGAAGAGGCCACGCTGCCGAACGAGCAGGAGCTGCTCATCGAGATCCGCGACCTGCTCCGCCAGCAGCGCGGCGCCTGACCGGCACCGCCCTCCGCACGTCTGACGCGCGGCATCCCCACCGGGGTGCCGCGCGTCGTCGTTCCGCGGTCCTTCCCCGGACCGCCGAGGACGCTCAGTAGTGCGGAGGGACGTCGCGCAGCATCCGCTCGTCGTTCGGCCCGCGCCCTTCGGCGGGAGGCGTCGTGCGCTCCTCCTCGGCCGACCGGGTCTCGGGTGCGGTGTCCGTGCCTGCGACGGGCGTCAGTCGAGCGCGACGCGAACCCCTGACCCGCTCGACGTGCTGGCGCTGCGGCTCGTCAGCCATCTCGGGGGTCGATGACGTCGATCGGCTGCGTGTCGTTGTCGGCCCTGGCGGCGGATGCCGAGATCCCGAGCACCCCGGCGATACGGGTCGCCACGGTCGCCGGGTCGCTGTACAGGTCGAACGCGTGCACGCGTACGTAGTGCCAGCCGAGCCGGCGCAGCACGTGCGGGCGCAACCGCAGCGTCTCGCGCAGGGACTCCCCGCGGGACTCCGGGTCGGACTCGATGACGACCGCCTTGCCGTCGTGCTGCGCCACGAGAGGCAGCAGACCGCGGTAGTCGACGTCGACCGACGCGCCCAGCCGGCGCAGCTCCCTCGCGAGTGCCAGGGTCAGCGGATCGGCGAGGTCCTCCAGTCGGGCGTCCCTCCCCCGGCCGGCGAGCCCGCCGAGGATGGACATCAGCGTCGCCGCTCCGTACTCGAGACGCCCGTCGTCGAACGCCGAGGGGCGGATCGACGAGACGATCACCATGGAGCGGCGGGCCCTGGTCATGCCGACCGTGAGCAGACGCTCGCCGTCGGCCGACGACAGGTCACCGAAGTCGCTGAGCACGCGACCGTGCTTGGTGAGCCCGAACCCGAGCGAGAAGATCACGCGGTCGCGGCTCTCCGCGACGGACTCCTCCAGCGTCAGCACCGCGAACGGTTCTGCGGTGTCCCTGCCCACGAAGTCCGCGACGTCGGCGCGCCCGGCGAACGCCGAGGTGACCGCCGCGCGCACGCGCTCCGCGTGGCGAGTGCTGGCGGTGACGACCATGAGCGACTCGTCCGGACGGTGCACAGCGTGCTCGACCACGAGCGTCACCACGCGGGCGACCTCGGCGTCGGGGCTCTCCACCGCTCCGGAGATCGGGTCGGGCGCTCCGGTGCCTCCTTCGACGTAGTCGACCGTGAGGCTGCCGCGCCCGAGATAGGAGCCGGCCCACGGGAGGGAGACGATCTCGCCGCCGTAGAAGGCGTCGTTGATGAGCTCGACGAGGTCTTCACCGCCCGCGCGGTAGCTGCGGGTCAGCGTGGTCACGGGGAGCAGCTCGGACAGCCGCTCGAACACCGAGACCTGGTCGAACGGCACCTCCGGCTCCCACGCGGGGTCGGCGTCGACCGCGACGCGGAAGGGCGTGGGGCGCTGCGTGACGGGGTCGCCGAACGCGACGATCTGCCTGGCGCGGCGGATGGCCGGCGCCGCCTCCGCGAGGTTCACCGCCGCGGCGTCCACCAACAGCACCGTGTCGAACTCGACCGAGTCGGGGATCTCCGGCACGAGGTACGGGGAGGAGATCCAGACGGGGGCGAGCACGTTCACGAGCGTGGGCGCCGCGCCGACGATCTCGGCGGTCGTGGTGCCCTTCTGCGTGAGCGCGCGGCGCAGGTGCTGCGACTCCTGCGGCTCGTCGACGATCGCGATCCGCCACTGGTTGGCCAGCTGCCAGGCGAGCAGCGGTCCTGCCGCGGCGGCGTGCGCCTCGTCGACGAGACGGAAGTCGCGCTCGAGCCGGTCGACGACGGCGGTGTTCGCGCCGAGGAGCGCCCTGTTGTCCTGGAGGGCACGCTCGAGGAGCGACTGCCACCAGGCGAACTCCAGCTCGTCGCCGACTCTGGACTCGGACACGTGGCGCACCGAGAGTTCGGTGAGCAACGGCTCGATGCCCAGTTCGGAGAGCTTGTCACGCAGCTGCGCGCGTTCGACGAGGTTGTCGAAGACGTCGGACTTGGCCGCGAGGCCGGCGAGCATGCGCACCAGCCGGGCCACGGGCAGCGAGGAGAGCGGCTCGCGCCGACCCAGCGCGGCGTCCAGCTCGGCGAGCTCGGCGTGCACCCGCTGCCAGGCGACGTACACGTCGGCGATGCCGAGCGGGATCTCCGGCGCGACGCCAGCCTCGACGACACGCTGCCACTGCGTGCGCTGCGCCTGGATGCGCAGCAGTGCCTCGTGCATCTCGGTGACGTGCACGCCGGGGCGCACGTACTCCTTGGCGAGACGGCGCAGTCGACGGCGGTTCGCGCCGGACAGACCTGGCGCGTCCCTCCGCGAACCGTGAGCCTGGATGAGCTCGCCGAGCGGACGCTCGAACACGGTGGGGCTGAACCTGTCGAGGGAGTCTCGGATGCCCTGCAGCAGACGCAGGTACTCGCCGAGCTCGTCGATGGTCGCGAACGGGCGCATGTGCGTCTGTGCGATCAGCGCGTATCCGCGCTCCAGCAGCGCCGGCACCTCGGTGGCCTGCAGCCTCGACGCGAGCTGGTGCGCCGACCGCGCGGCATCGGTGCTCGTGAAGCTCACGCCGTACCACGGGGAGTCGTCGGGGCCGAACCGGAACTCTCCGAGACGGGCGGCCTGCGCGAGAGCGGATGCCGCGGCCGACCTGTCGTCGGCGAGCCGGCGCAGGGCGTCGGCGCTGAGCCGCGCCGTGGTGGACGGCGGATGCGGCAGCGAGGCGAGCCTGGTGAGGTGACGGGTCGCGTCGAGCACGGAGGCGCCCGTGCCGTGGACGGGCGCGGTCAGCGCCTGGCGGTAGTCGCGCAGCACGGTGCGCAGACGCACCAGTGCGTCGTCGACGTCGCTCACCTTCGGCGCCGCAGCCTTCTCGTTGCGGCCGATGGCGCGCACGAGGTCGCGGCGCACGCTCGCGGTCGACACGGCGAGACTGTCCAGCCCGATCCCGGCGAGGCGGTGCCGCACACCGTCGAGGGTCGAGCGCCTGGCCGAGACCACGAGCACCCTCTTGCCGCCGCGCACCAGTTCGCCGAGCGCGTTGATGACGGTCTGCGTGCCACCGGTGCCGGGGAGCGTGGCGACGGTCAGCGAGTGGCCGGCGGCGATCCGCGCGAGAACCGCCTCCTGCTCGGCGTCGGCGTCGAGGAGGAGGTTGTCGGATGCGGGCGCGCGGTCGTCTGGTCCGCTGTAGTGCGGAGCGGGGCGACGGGCGGACACCCGCTCTCGGTCGCCGACGTGGCCGGCAAGGGCGTTGAGCACGACGTGGTCGAGGTTCCTGCCGTCGCGGGACACCGCTCCCCCGACGTCCGCGAAGGTCGACACGACGAGGCGCGGCTGCACCGAGAAGGTGTCGATGGTCCGCGTGCTCGCGCGCAGGCTGTCGATGACCGGCTGCGGCTTGAAGATGCCGCCGTCGTAGGCGAGGGCCGCGAGGGCCGCCGCGTCGATGGTCAGCCCGAAGTGCTCCCTTGCGATGCGCACCAGCTCGGGGTTGACGTCGAAGGCGCCCTGCAGCTTCAGCTCGAAGTCGGAGTGGTGGCGCCTGATCGCGAGCGGACGCAGCAGCACGGGCGCCGCATAGTCGACGCCGCCGATGCGCCACCCCGCGACGCCGACCGCCAGGTACACGGCCTCGATGCCGCGCACTGTACGCAGCTCGGTGTTCTTGGCGGTGATGCGTTCGGCGGCGAGACGCGCCGTGCGCAGGCCGACCTCGTCACGGAAGAGGTTGGAGAGGAGGGTCGACTTGCCGGTGATGAACTGGGGAAGGCTCCCGGGGTGGGCCTTGGAGATGTCGATGCCGGACTCGACCGTGTCGCGGAAGGAGACCAGGGGCGACGGGCCGCCCAGATCGGCCGCCTCGGCACGCAGCCGGGTGCGCTCCGCCTCGGCGGCATGCGCGACGTCCACGCCGGTCGGGCTCTCGTGCAGCTCGCCGAGGGTCACCGCGGCATCCGTCGCCGCTTCTTCCGCAGCCTTTCCATCACGTCGCCACACACTTCACACACTAAGCGCGACACGCCGCGGGAACGGTATCCCTGGCGGGTTTCACCGGAAATCCGGGTCTGAACAGCCGTACAGGCCCCCGAGCGGCGCCTCCTCCACATCGATCGCCGCTGTCGAGATGTCCACCGATCGCGCA
This sequence comes from Microbacterium sp., assembly GCA_017744855.1. Classification (GTDB taxonomy): domain Bacteria; phylum Actinomycetota; class Actinomycetes; order Actinomycetales; family Microbacteriaceae; genus Microbacterium. The sequence continues at coordinate 18,414 of JAGIAK010000026.1, read as the reverse complement.
TTCGGGCCGTCCCACCGTCCTCTCGCCGCGCCAGGATGGGGTCATGAACTTCCGCTACGACTTCGCTCCGACGCCCTTCGGCGACGCCCTCGCGGTCTTCTCCGACGAGGGGCTCGTAGGGTTCGACCTCTCCGAGGCCGACGACCCGTCGGTCCCGTGGCTGCTCGAGAACATGTCCACCCGCCTGCGCGCGGCGCCGCAGCCCGACCCCGGTGCGGCAGACGAACTCGCGCACCTGCTCGACAGGTACTTCGACGGCGAGCCGATCCGTTTCGACGAGCACGTCCGGCTCGACTGGCGGCTCGTCGACGGCTTCACTCGCGAGTCGCTGCAGACGGTCTGCACGATCGAGTGGGGTCAGACCCTCAGCTATGGGGAGGTCGCCGTGCTCGCCGGACGCCCACGGGCGGCACGGGCCGTCGGCACGGCGTGCCGGCTCACCCCGTTCTCCATCGTCGTTCCCGTGCATCGCGTCGTCCGCTCCGACGGCTCCATCGGCGAGTACGGGGCGCATCCCGAGCGCAAGCGGTTCCTGCTCGATCTCGAATCCGCTCGCTGATGCCCACCGCGGTGATCACCGCGGTGATCAACGCGGACCAGACGACGTGGGCTCCGGCGTGTAGGCCGCCGGGGCCCGCGTGCACGAGGCGATGAATATGCCCATTCCCCATTCCACCGCCCACGGGAATGGGGTGACATTTCCCGTCCCGCGACAATTCGGAGCGGCCGGGAATTGTGTGCTCCGGTGGTAAAGTCGACGCGACCCAAGGGCGCACAGGGCAGTCACCCTGGAGGAGGACCGCCGTGAGCGCATCCCCGGAGCGGGAGACCGAGACCGAGCTGGTCGCGCGAGCCGTGCGAGAGCTCGCCAGGCGCACCCGGTTCCCTGTCGCGTTCGGCGGGCTCATCGAGGAGGGCGTCGTCCATGTGACGAGCATCGTCGGCAACCGCACCAACAGCCTCGACGGTCTGCGCGTGCGGCCGGAGCGCGGTCTGGGCGGCCGCGCGATGATGGAGCTGCGCCCCCGGATGACGAACGACTACGGCTCCTCGCAGCAGATCACCCACGACTACGACGTCTTCGTGCTGGGAGAGGGCCTGAGCACGCTGCTCGCCCTGCCGATCGTCGTGAACGGGCGATCGCGAGGCATCCTCTACGCCGGCGCGTGGGAGGAGACGCCCGTCGGCGGCGTGACCACGGCGCCCGCGATGCAGGTCGCGCAGTCCGTCGCCGACGAGCTGCGCATCCGCGACGAGGTCGAGCGCCGGTTGCGCTCCTCGGCGCCTGCGGCCGAGGCCGTCGCACCCCGTCAGCGGGAGGAGTTGCGCGAGAGCTTCGCCGAGCTGCGCAGCATCGCGGCGTCCGTCGACGACGCCGAGCTGCGGGCCCGCCTCGCCGTGGTCGAGCACCGCCTGCTCACCCTCGCGGGCGACGCCCTGCCCCCGACGACGGGACCCGTTCCCACCGTGCGGCTCTCCCGACGCGAGACCGACGTGCTCGCCTGCGCCGCGCTCGGCGCCACCAACGCCGAGATCGCGTCCCAGCTGGGGCTCCGTGAGGGCACCGTCAAGGCGTACCTCGGCACGGCGATGTCCAAGCTCGACGCCTCCACCCGTCACTCCGCCGTCGCGAAGGCGCGCCGCGCCGGGCTGCTCCCCTGATCGCGGAGCCGACTGCACAGCCCCTGCCCAGACCCGTCGCCTACTATGGGGGGCAGTCGGCGAACACCGACTCCGGACGAGGCAGACCAGTACCCGGTGAGCGAAAAGACTGGTCCGAAAGGACCATCATGTCGTGGATCGTGCTCATCGCATCCGGCATCCTCGAGGCCATCTGGGCCACTGCTCTCGGCAAGTCCGAGGGCCTGACCAAACTCTGGCCGAGCGTCATCTTCTTCGGCGGCCTCGCGCTCTCCATGGTCGGACTCGCTTTCGCCATGCGCGAGATCGCCACCGGAACGGCTTACGCGGTGTGGGTCGGGATCGGCGCATCGCTCACCGTGATCTGGGCGATGATCTCCGGCGACAGCGAGGTGTCCTGGCCGCGCATCCTTCTGCTCATGGGCCTGGTCGGCTGCATCGTCGGCCTGAAGCTCATCGACCCCGGTCACGAATAACGCCACGCGGATATCGGCGCGCAGCGTCGAAATCCGCAATGGGGAATGGCGCGCCCTGTTGTCGCCATTCCCCCTCGCGAGTATCGTCAATTCCATGGCGAAGAGAATTGTGCACCAGCTTGTCGACGATATCGACGGCACCGTCCTGGAGACCGGAGAGGGCGAGACCGTGCATTTCTCGCTGAACGGATCCGCATACGAGATCGACCTGAACGACGAGCACGCGGCGGAATTGCGCAAGGCATTCGAGCCGTACATCTCGGCTGGTCGCCGCGCGGGATCCTCCGCGACGACGGCACGAACCGCGCCGTCGCGCAAGCGTCCCGCCCGCAACCCCGAGGTCGCGGCCATCCGCGCCTGGGCGAACGACAACGGTTACACGCTCTCCGAGCGCGGCCGCATCCCGGCCCCCGTGGTCGAGGCGTACAACGCCGCACACTGAGACGATCAGCCGTGGGCGCCCTCGCGCGCCCACGGCTCGTCACCGGTGAGCGCGATCTCCGCCGTCATGTCCGTGAGGAACCGGATGACGACGTCGCGCTCCTGGGACGTCAGCCGCGCCGCCGCGTAGAACCGCTTCGCCTGCTGCCTCCCGACTGTGTCCATCGCCGCCTGCCTGGTCTCCGGCGTGATCGTGATGGCCAGCGCCCGCCTGTCGCTCGGATGCGGGGCGCGGTGGATGTGCGCCCCCTTCTCCAGCCTGTCCAGCAGCTTCGTCGTGGACGCCGTCGAGATCCCGAGGTGCTGCGCGATTCCCCCGGGAGTCGCGATGACCCCGCGATTCGCGCACACGATGAGGTAATGCAGCGCACGCATATCCGTCTCGTTGAGCTGCATGTACCGACGTGATGCCTGAGAGAGCTTCTGCTCCGCGTCCCTGAGATCGCCGAGCGCGCCCATGAGCACCGCGATCTGCCTCAGGTCCTCGGGCGACACTCCGCTGCGATCGATCAGCGTGCTGCGCGGATCGCTGGCGTCGACGTCGTAGATGGCCGCGTGCGTGAGCCCGTCCGGCGAGCGGTGAACATCGTCGCTCTCCCCCGTCGAGGGGGTGGCGTCGGCCTGCGTGTCCATGGCATCATGCTACACATATATATTTTCACGCTAAGGTTATTACTTGCTTAGCTAGCGAATGGAGAGAGACATGGATGAGGTCACCCTCCTGGACGACGAGGGCGTCATGATCGGCGCCTCGCCCAAGCACCTCGTCCACACGACCGACACCCCCCTCCACTTCGGGTTCTCCTGCTACCTGGTCGACGCCGACGACCGCATCCTCGTCACTCGCCGTGCGCTCGGCAAGCAGACCTGGCCAGGAGTCTGGACGAACAGCTTCTGCGGGCACCCCCGACCCGGTGAACACCTGGCGGATGCCGTCCACCGCCGCGCCATGGACGAGCTCGGCGTCGCGATCACCGACCTGCGCACGGTGTTGCCCGACTACCGGTATCGCGCCGTCGACGCGAGCGGAATCGTGGAGAACGAGATCTGTCCCGTGCACGTCGCTGTCGTGGACGGAGAGGTCACGGCCGACGCGAGCGAGGTCGTCGAGTGGACGTGGACCGGTGCTGACGACCTCCTCGCCGCGGTGCGCGCAGCGCCGTACGCCTACAGCCCCTGGATGCGCGAGCAACTCGAGCTGCTCCGCGCGCTGGACGAGGTGTGAGCATGCCGGCCACGGTCGACAATGATGCGCTCCACGCCGCGCTCGAGAGCTCGCTCCAGCGGAGGTTCGCCCAGCGCATCGAGGAGGCAGGCGCCCACGATCCCGACTTCGCCGCGCTGTGGCGCACCACGGCTGCCGGAGCCGCAGGGGGAAAGCTGCTGCGCCCCCGACTGCTCGTCGAGACCTTCCATGAGCTGGCCGGCGACGCGGCTTCCGACCGCGCGGTCATCGACATCGCGACCGCCGTCGAACTGCTCCACTGCTCGTTCCTGCTGCACGACGACGTGATCGACGGGGACGTCCTGCGCCGAGGACGGCCGAACGTGATCGGCGCTCTGGGGCGGGACGTGGACGGCGATGCGCGGAGCATCTCGGCCCGCGCCGGTCACTGGGGCCGCAGCGGAGCCCTCCTCATGGGCGACCTGCTGCTCGCCGACGCCGTGCTGGGATTCGCCCGCGCCGACCTTCCGCACGTCGCGCGCGCACGGCTGCTGATCGCGCTCGAACGGGTGATCTCAGAGACGGTGTCCGGCGAGCTCGCCGACGTCGCGTTCAGCGACGGCGTGCGCACGGCGGACCTGCCCTCGATCCTGCGTATGACCGCGGGGAAGACCGCCGTGTACTCGTTCGAGCTGCCGCTGCGGGCCGCGGCGATCCTCGCGGATCGGGCGCCGGAGGTCGAGGAGGCGCTGGCGACGTGCGGCCGGAGCATCGGACTGGCCTATCAGCTGCAGGACGATCTGCTGTCGGTGTTCGGCGACCCCCACGCGCACGGGAAGGACCCGCTGTCCGACCTGCGCGAGGGCAAGGAGACCGCGATCATCGCCTACGCCCGCATGACGAGCGCGTGGTCGTCGATCGCCCCACGATTCGGAGCGGCCGACCTCTCCGATGCGGACGCGGTCGTCATCCGGCGGCTGCTTCGCCAGTGCGGCGCCGAGACGTTCGTCGACAACCTCGTCGGCGAACATCTCGTCGCCGCGGTCTCCCTCCTCGACGACGCGGTGCACCACGGCATCCTGCCCGATGGCGCCCGGCGCGTGCTCGTCGCGCTCGTCGCCAGGATCACCGGGCGGCGGTCATGAGGAGCGCCCGGACGGACGGCGCCGCACTCGACAGGTTCACGCGCACCGCGGAGGCGGCGGCCACCGACGTGATCCGCTCGTACTCGACCTCGTTCGGGCTGGCCACCCGCCTCCTCGGCCGGCGACACCGGCAGCACGTCCGCAACATCTACGCGATGGTGCGGATCGCCGACGAGATCGTCGACGGCGTCGCGGCGGAGGCGGGACTGGACGCCGACGCGCAGGCCGAGGCATTGGCCGCGTACGCCGCCGAGGCCCACGCCGCCATGTGCTCCGGCTACAGCACCGACATGGTGCTGCACGCCTTCGGCAGGACTGCACAGGCGGCCGGGATCGATGAGACGCTGACGCGCCCGTTCTTCGCCTCGATGAACGCCGACATCTCCGCAGAACCGGGAGGCGCACTGCTCGCGTACGACGTCGCCACGCACGACAGGTACGTGTACGGTTCGGCGGAGGTGGTCGGGTTGATGTGCCTGCGCGTGTTCCTCTGCGGCGAGCAGCGGACGCCAGACGAGCATGCGGCGCTCGAGCTCGGCGCCCGCCAGCTCGGCGCGGCGTTCCAGAACGTCAACTTCCTCCGCGACATCGCCGACGACACGACGCGACTGCAACGCGGGTATCTGTCGGGGCCGGAGCGGCTCACCGACGCACGCCGCGACGAGTGGGTGCAGACGGTGCGGGAGCAGTTGGACGACGCATCCCGCGCGGTGCCGCTGCTGCCGCGCGACTGCCGTGCAGCGGTGCGCAGCGCGCACGGCCTCTTCCTCTCGCTCGCCGAGCGGGTGGCCCGCACGCCGGCCGACGAGCTCTACCGCCGCCGCGTCCGCGTGCCCGATCCGGTGAAGCTCACCACCGCCGTGCGTGCACTCGCCGTCACCGCACGGGAGCCGCGCTCATGAGCCGCGTCGTGGTGATCGGCGCGGGTGTCGCTGGACTCGCCGCGGCCGGCCTGCTCGCGAAGGACGGCCACGACGTGCTGGTGCTGGAGAAGAACGCGGACATCGGCGGGCGCGCCGGATCGATCGAGCGCGACGGCTTCCGCTTCGACTCCGGGCCGTCGTGGTACCTGATGCCCCGCGTGTTCGAGCACTTCTTCCGGATGATGGGCACGTCGGCCGCGGAGCAGCTGGACCTCGTGGCCCTCGACCCCGGCTACCGGGTGTTCCGGGAGCCGGGTGAGAGCGGCGCAGCGGACGTCGTCACCGTGCGCGCGGGCAGAGAGGCCGCGGCGGGGCTCTTCGAGAGCCTCGAACCCGGTTCGGCGCCACGGCTGCGCGCCTATCTCGACTCCGCCGGTCACGCGAGCGCGATGGCGGAACGGCACTTCCTCTACAACCCCTTCACGGCGATCGGCGGCCTCGCCCACCCCGAGGTGCTCCGCGGCGCGCCGACGCTCATCCCCCTCCTGGGCGGGCGGCTGCAGCGGTTCGTCTCCCGCCGCTTCCGGCATCCGCTGCTACGGCAGATCCTCGGGTACCCCGCCGTGTTCCTGGGGACCGACCCGCGGCGAGCGCCGGCGATGTACCACCTCATGAGCGCGCTCGACCTCGACGACGGCGTGGCCTATCCGCAGGGCGGGTTCCGACGGGTCGTCGACCGCATCGCCGAGCTGGCCGTGCAAGCGGGCGCCGAGATCAGGACGGATGCCGAGGTCATCGGCATCCGCACGACGGCGCGCACGGGGAGCCGCGCTCGCGTCGACGGCGTCGAGTGGATCGACGCGGACGGGACGCGCAGGCTCGAGCGCGCCGACATCGTGGTGTCCGCGGCCGACCTGCATCACACCGAGACCGCACTGCTGCCCCGCGCCCTGCAGTCGTACCCCGAACACTGGTGGCGGCGACGAGTGAGCGGCCCCGGCGCCGTGCTCGTCATGCTCGGGGTGCGCGGACGGCTCGACGCCCTGCCGCACCACTCGCTGTTCTTCGCGGCGGACTGGGACGCGAACTTCGACGCGATCTTCGGGCCCAGCCCCTCCGTGCCCTCACCCGCGTCCGTGTACGTGTGCCGCCCGAGCGCCACCGATCCCGCAGTCGCACCGGACGGGCACGAGAACCTGTTCGTGCTCGTGCCGGTACCCGCCGACACGACGCTCGGAGGGGGAGGGTCCGACGGAGCGGGCGCGGCGGCGGTGGAGCGCGCGGCCGATGCAGCCATCGATCTCGTCTCCGACTGGGCGGGCATCCCCGACCTCCGCGAGCGCATCGTGGTGCGGGAGACGAAGGGCCCGGCGGACTTCGCCGGCGACTACCACTCGTGGCGCGGCGGGATGCTCGGGCCGGCGCACGTGCTCTCGCAGAGCGCGATGTTCCGTGCGCAGAACGCATCCCGTGTCGTCGACGGCCTCTACTACGCGGGCGCGACCGTGGCGCCGGGCGTCGGAGTGCCGATGTGCCTGATCAGCGCCGAGCTCGTCCTCAAGCGCATCCGCGGCGACCGTTCGAGCGGACCGCTCCCCGAGCCCGCTGCGCGCAGGGCGGAGGTGCGATGACGGGCATCGTGTACCTCGCCGCGCTCGGGGTCGCACTGGCAGGGATGCTGCTCATCGACCGGCGATTCCGGCTCTTCTTCTGGCTGGACGCCCGGTCGGCGACGATCGTCACGGTGGTCGGCGTGCTGTTCTTCCTCGCCTGGGACGCCGCGGGGATCGCCGGCGGGATCTTCCTGCGGGGCGACGCGGCGATCGCGACCGGCGTCGTATTGGCACCCGAGCTGCCGATCGAGGAGCCGGTGTTCCTGCTGTTCCTCGTGGTGTGCACGATGATCGTCTACACGGGCGCCGCGCGGCTCCTCTCGCGGATGCGCACGGGGTCACGAGCGGGAGGCGATGCCCGATGACCGCCTACCTGTGGCTCGCCGTGCCGTTCCTCGGCCTTGCGGTCGTCGCGGCGGTCGTGCTCTCCTCCCGGCTCGCGGCCGAGGATCGCCCGCGGCCGCTCGCCGTCCTCGCCACCGTGCTGACGCTGTTCTCTCTCACCGCCGTGTTCGACAGCCTGATGATCGCGGCCGGCCTGTTCCATTACGCTCCCGGCCTCCTGCTCGGTGTGACCGTCTGGCTCGCTCCGGTCGAGGACTTCGCCTACCCGCTCGCCGGCGCGGTGCTGCTGCCGGCGCTGTGGGCGCTGCTGCGGTCGCGGCGCTCCTCGCGCACGGCATCCGCATCGCGGCGCTCCTCACCCACGGCATCCGGACGGGAGGACGGGTCGTGAACACCAGGACGCTTCCCGCGGATGCCGCAGCGATCCTGCTCTCGTCGCGCCCGGTGAGCTGGATCAACACGGCGTTCCCGTTCGGAGCGGCGTACCTGCTGGCCACGCGCGAGCTGGACGCCACGGCGGTGGTCGGCATCCTGTACTTCCTGATCCCCTACAACCTCGCCATGTACGGGATCAACGACGTGTTCGACTACGCATCCGACCTCGCCAACCCGCGCAAGGGCGGACTCGAGGGGGCGCTGCTCTCTCCGCGCATCCACCGCACGACGCTCTGGGCGGCTGCGGCGCTCAACCTCCCCTTCCTGGTCTGGCTCTACGCGGTCGGCGACCCCACGTCGTGGATCGCGCTCACCCTCAGCCTGTTCGCCGTCGTCGCCTACTCCGCACCCGGTCTGCGGTTCAAGGAGCGTCCGTTCCTCGATTCGATCACGTCGAGCACGCACTTCGTCAGCCCCGCGGTGGTCGGGCTCACCCTGGCCCACGCCGCCCCGTCGATGGGCGCCGCGCTCGTGCTGCTCGCCTTCTTCCTCTGGGGTATGGCCGCGCACGCGTTCGGCGCTGTGCAGGATGTGGGCCCCGACCGGGAGGCCGGCATCGCGTCGATCGCCACCGTGATCGGCGCCAGCGCGACCGTGCGGTTCGCCCTCGCACTGTGGACGGTCGCGGGGCTCGTCGTGCTCGCCGCCCCGTGGCCCGCTCCGCTCGGCGCCGCGCTCGCGGTGCCGTACATCGTGAACGCGCTGCCGTGGCGTGACGTCTCAGACGCCGACTCCGCGATGACCAACCGCGCGTGGCGCCGCTTCATCGCCCTCAACTACTTCGCCGGCTTCCTCGCGACGATGATCCTCATCCTCGCCTGGTACTCCTGACCCCCTCCCGAGAGGACCCCATGCCCCGCTCCACCGCCCCCACCGACGCTCCCCCGGCCAGGCAGCGCACCCGGCGCCGCTCCTGGGCGCGTGTGCTGATCCCGGCGCTGCTGGTCGTCGCCTGGCTCGCCGCGGCAGGGATGGGCGGGCCGCTGTTCGGCCGCGTGGACGAGGTCTCGTCCAACGACCGCACCGCGTACCTCCCGGAGTCCGCGGATGCGACGCAGGTGCAGGAGCTGCTCGGGTCCTTCACCGACAGCGATGCGATCCCCGCGATCGCGGTGTTCGCGAGCGACTCGGCTCTCTCCACCGGCGATCTGACCGCCATCTCCGACGTGGTCGCGAGCGCGACGGACGTCGCCGGCGTCGCCGACGAGGTGTCCCCCGCGATCCCGTCCGACGACGGCCGGGCTGTGCAGGCGTTCGTGCCGATCCGCAGCGACGCCGAGCTGGCCGACACCGTGGAGGCGTTGGCGACGCATCTCCGTGCCGACCTCCCCGATGGCGTCACCGTGCACATCACCGGCCCCGCCGGTTTCAGCGCCGACCTCGTCGAGGGTTTCGCCGGCATCGACGGGCTCCTGCTCGGCGTCGCCCTCCTCGCCGTGCTGGTGATCCTCGTGCTCGTCTACCGCTCGCTGCTGCTGCCGGTCGTCGTGCTCTCCACGAGCCTGTTCGCGCTCTGCGTCGCCTTGCTCGTCGTCTGGTGGCTGGCGAAGGCCGGCGTGCTGCTGCTCAGCGGGCAGACCCAGGGCATCCTGTTCATCCTCGTGATCGGCGCCGCGACCGACTACGCGCTGCTGTTCGTGTCGCGCTTCCGGGAGGAGCTGCGCCGCACGCACGACAAGGGCGCCGCGGTGATGACCGCGTGGAAGGGCGCGTTCGAGCCGATCGTCGCCTCCGGCGGCACGGTGATCGCCGGACTCCTCTGCCTGCTCCTCAGCGATCTCAAGTCCAACAGCACGCTCGGCCCGGTCGCGGCGATCGGCATCCTCTTCGCGATGCTCGCCGCTCTCACCCTGCTCCCCGCCCTGCTGATGATGTTCGGCCGCGCGGTGTTCTGGCCGCGGCGCCCCGCCTTCGAGCCCGAGATCGTCGCGGCGGAGGACGGCCGTCCGTCGAAGGGGCTCTGGGCGCGCCTGTCGCACCTGATCAGCCGCCGACCGCGGACGATCTGGATCGCGACGACGCTCGTGCTGCTGGTCGGGGCCGCCGGCCTCACCCAGTTGGACGCGACGGGGGTGCCCCAGTCCGACCTCGTGCTGGGCGCGTCAGACGCCCGTGACGGGCAGGCTGTGCTCGGCGAGCACTTCCCCGGCGGATCCGGGAGTCCGGTGTACGTGGTGGTGGCCGAGTCCCGCCTGCGGGACGCCGCCGACGTGCTCCTCGCCGATGACGGCGTCGACGGCGTCTCGGTGACCTCCGCGGACTCTCCGAGCGGCTCGGCGCCGGTCACCGCCGACGGCATCGGCGCGGTGGGCGCTCCAGGCACGCCGACCCCTGCGCCGACGGTCGTCGACGGAGAGGTGCTCCTCCAGGGCACGCTGACCGACGCCGCGGACTCCGACGAGGCGGCGACGACCGTGCGGCAGCTGCGCGCCGAGCTCGATCCGCTGGACGCCAGGGTGGGCGGGGTGACGGCGACGTCCGTCGACACGAACGACGCGTCGATCCACGACCGCAACCTCATCATCCCCGTGGTCCTCGGCGTGATCCTGGTGATCCTCATGCTGCTGCTGCGGTCGATCCTCGCGCCGGTGCTGCTCGTGCTCACCACCGTGCTCTCGTTCGGCACGGCCCTCGGCGTCTCCGCGCTCGTCTTCGACGGCGTGTTCCGGTTCCCCGGGGCGGACCCCGCCGTACCGCTCTACGGCTTCGTCTTCCTCGTGGCGCTGGGGATCGACTACAACATCTTCCTGATGACGAGGGTGCGCGAGGAGTCCGCACGGCACGGCACCCGCGACGGCATCCTCCGCGGCCTGTCGATCACCGGCGGCGTGATCACCTCCGCGGGCCTCGTGCTGGCGGCGACCTTCGCCGCGCTGTCGGTGATCCCGATCCTCTTCCTCGTGCAGCTCGCGTTCATCGTCGCGTTCGGCGTGCTGCTGGACACGTTCGTCGTGCGCTCGCTGCTCGTCCCCGCTCTCGCCTACGACATCGGCAAGAGGATCTGGTGGCCGTCTGCGCTGTGGCGCCGCGGGGAGGACTGACTCAGGCCAGCACGCCCTTGCGCGCCCTCGCGCTCCAGCGTCCGTCGTCGTGCGCGACGTCGATCGGATGCCGGAAGGCCTCGCTGATGACCGCGGAGGTGAGCACGTCGCCGACCGCACCGGCGGCGACCGCGCGGCCGTCGGCGATCACCATCGCGTGCGTCGTGCTCTCCGGCAACTCCTCGAGATGGTGGGTGACGAGCACGGAGGCCACGTCCGGCTCGGTGCGCGACAGGTCGTCCACCGTCTCCAGCAGCTGCTCACGCGCCGCGACGTCGAGCCCGGTCGTGGGCTCGTCGAGCAGCAGCAGCGCGGGTGACGCGGCGAGCGCCCGCGCGATGAGGGAGCGCCCGCGCTCGCCCTGAGACATCGTCGGCCAGCGTGCGTCGTCTGCGCCTGCGAGCCCGACGAGAGCGAGGAGGTCGACGGCGCGCTCCCGTTCGGCGTCGGTGGGATCCCACCGCATCATCCGTTCGACTGTGCCGGTGAACCCCGTGAGCACGACGTCGAGCGCCGAGAGATCGGAGCGGATCGGATGCCGGGGGTTGACGTGGCCGATGTGGCGACGCAGCTCCTGCATGTCGACGCGGCCGAGTCTCTTGCCGAGCACGTCGACGGTGCCGGTCGTCGGGTGGGCCTGCGCACCGCAGAAGCCGAGGATGGTGCTCTTGCCCGCGCCGTTGGGGCCGAGCAGCGCCCAGTGCTCCCCCGCGTTGACGCTCAGGTCGATGCCGTGCAGGATCTCCCTCCCATTGCGGCGGAACGTGACGGCGTCGAGACGCAGCACCGCGGTCACGACAAGGCCTCCTTCAGCGCGGCCAGGTGGGCGCGGCTCTCGGCGGCGGCGGCGATGCCGTCGCGGGCGGCGACCGTGTCGGCGAGCAGCACGTGCCTGTCGTGGTCGGCGGCGCTGCCGTAGTCGGCGCGGATGCGCAGCATCTCCACCATCGACTGCCGCAGCCGGGGAGTGAGTCCGTCGAAGAGCTCGAGGAGCACAGGGTTGTGCGCCGCGACCACGATCGCCCGATGGAAGGCGGTGTCGGCGTCGACGTGCGTCTCGATCGAGGTCGCGGAGACCGCTCTGGCGTCCAGGGCGCGACGGATCGCCCGGAGGTCGGATGCCGTGCGGCGCGCCGCCGCCAGCGCCGCCGCTTCGGTTTCGATGGCGATCCGCGCCTCGATCACGCTGACGATGTCGGCGCGACGCAGCACGGCGTCCCAGTCCTCCGGAGCGTCCAGTGCCATCACGAACACCCCTGACCCCTGACGGGTGGCGAGCACGCCCCGGCCGGCGAGTTGCCTGATGGCTTCGCGCACCGTGGAGCGCCCGACTCCGAGCTGGGGCGCGAGGGTGGTCTCACCCGGCAGTTTCTGACCGAGCTGCCACTCCCCGCCGCGGATGCGCTCGAGGAGGAGATCGGCCGCCTGGTCGGCGAGCGGTGTGCGCTGGATCTGTGCCATACCCCGCAGTCTAGCGCGTTAACTTGTCAACTTGTCTGAGGAGTTGATACCTTCTCGTCCCATGACCTCGCCTACGTTCCCCACGCTCTCCTCTCCCGCCGGCCCCGTGCCCGCTGACGCTCCGCACTGGAACAGGCAGCGGGGTTCGCAGATGCCGTCGCACCGCTACCTCGCACCCCACGACCGGGTGGAGGTCCCCCTCGTCGACAGGCAGTGGCCTACTCGGCGCCTCACCGCGGCCCCGCTGTGGGTGCCGGTCGACCTCCGCGACGGCAACCAGGCGCTCGCCGAACCGATGGACCCCGCGCGCAAGCGCCGGTTCTTCGAGCTCATGATCGCCATGGGGTACAAGGAGATCGAGGTCGGCTACCCCTCGGCCTCGCAGACCGACTACGACTTCGTGCGTCTGCTCGCCGAGACGGACCTCGCACCGGACGACGTCACGATCGTCGTGTTCACCGCGGCCAGGCGCGACCTCATCGAGCGCACCGTCGACTCGGTGCGCGGCATCCGGAACCCGGTGGTCATCCACGTCTACACCGCCACCGCGCCGACCTGGCGCGACGTCGTGCTCGGCCGCTCGCGCGACGAGCTCAAGGACCTGATCCTCAGCGCCGGTCGCGACGTCCTCGACCTCGCCGGCGGCCTGCCGCACGTGCGCTTCGAGTTCTCGCCTGAGGTCTTCAACCTCACAGAACCCGACTACGTGCTCGACGTCTGCGACGCGATGACGGCACTGTGGGATGCCACCCCGGAGCGCCCCGTGATCCTCAACCTCCCGGCCACGGTCGAGATCGCCACGCCCAATGTGTACGCCGATCAGATCGAGTACATGCACCGCAACCTCGCCAGGCGCGATGGCGTGATCCTCTCCGTGCACCCGCACAACGACCGCGGCACAGGGATCGCCTGCGCGGAGCTCGCCGTGCTCGCCGGCGCCCAGCGCGTGGAGGGGTGCATCTTCGGCAATGGCGAGCGCACGGGCAACGTCGACATCGCGACCCTCGCCCTGAACCTGCACGCCCAGGGCATCGACCCGATGATCGACTTCTCCGACATCGACGAGATCCGACGCACCGTCGAGCACTGCAACGGCATCGACGTGCATCCGCGGCACCCGTACGTCGGCGATCTCGTGCACACGGCGTTCAGCGGCACCCACCAGGACGCCATCCGCAAGGGATTCGCCGAACATCGCGCCCGCGCGGCCGCAGACGGCGTCGACGAGCGCACGCAGCAGTGGCGCGTGCCGTACCTGCCGATCGATCCCGCCGACCTCGGACGGACCTACGACGCCGTCATCCGCGTGAACTCCCAGTCGGGCAAGGGCGGCATCGCCTACCTGCTGGAGACCGGCTTCGGCATCGAGCTCCCCCGTCGCCTGCAGATCGACTTCGCGCGACGCGTGCAGGGACGCGCGGATGCCGTCGGCGCCGAGCTCACCGCCGACGACCTCTGGGAGCTGTTCACGTCCGCGTACCTGGGAGACTCGGGCGAGGGACCGACGTTGGAGCACTACAGGGTGGACGATGAGGGCACGGCGGTGATCGTGCGGGTGAACGGCCTCGAACACGAGCACCGCACACACGGCCTCGGCCCGGTCGAGAGCCTCACCGCCGCTCTCGCCGCGGCCGGGGTCGGCGTGGACGTGCTGTCGCTGCACCAGACCAGCGTCGGCTCCGGAGCCGACAGCGAGGCCCTGACACTCGTGGAGTATCGCGACGGCGACGGCATCGGATGGGCGGCGGGCACGGCACGGTCGGTGCTGGAGGCGAGCTTCGCGGCGGTGCTGCGGGCGGCGGGGAGGTGACGCACACGCCCGCCGACCAGAGGTGCCCTCGACTGGATTCGAACCAGCGACCTGCCCTTTAGGAGAGGGCTGCTCTATCCGACTGAGCTACGAAGGCGCATCACCAGTCTACGCGACCAGGTGCGGGCGCCCCCGCACCTGGTCACGCCGCGAGGGCCAAGTACGGCTCCCATCGGGGGTCGCTGCGCTCCGAGCCGCGCACCGTCCATGCGGTGCCGTGCGGAGGCCGCGGTGTGAACCTCAACTCCCACCGCATCTCCTGCGGGGTGCGGTCGCTCTTGATGTTGTTGCAGCGCAGGCAGCAGGCGACGAGGTTCTCCCACGAGTCCGCTCCGCCCCGCGAGCGCGGCAGCACGTGGTCGATGGTCGACGCGGCCTTTCCGCAGTACCCGCAGCGGTGGTCGTCGCGGCGGAGCACGCCGCGCCTGGTCACCGGCACGCGGCGGCTGAGCGGCACGCGCACGTATCTCGACAGGATGATGACCGCCGGACGGTCGTAGACGCCGTGAGACCCCCAGACGGGGTCGTCCTCGACGTGTTCGATCACCGTCGCCTTGTCGTTCATCACGAGCACGAGCGCTCTCTTGAACGACACGATCGCGAGCGGCTCGTATCCGGCATTCAGGACCAGTGTGCGCATCATCATCCTCTCGATACGCCGGGACGGCTTCCCGGCACTCTCGACTCACACGACGCCGCACATCCGGCAGAGCGTTCGCAGGGACGAAAAAAGGCGCTGTCTAGAGACAGCGCCTTTCGCGCACGGCAGCACCGTGGCGTCCCTGCGGCCGATGCTGAAGGACGTGACGACCGAGGGCATCCATGGTGCGGATGCTCGGTATTCGTTCCATCAGCCTCTCCCGCCTGTGCGACAACGGGTTCAGGCTAACCCATTCCCGGAGGGGCAGGGCGAAACTCCCGGTGAACAGCCGGGGGCGTGTCAGGGAGGGAGTCCGCGGCTCAGCCCGCGTTGGCGGCGAGCCAGCCGATCGGCTCGACCAGTCCGCCATTGACCTTGACCTCGAAGTGGAGGTGGTTGGCGGTGGACCGACCGGTGCTGCCGACGAAGCCGATGAGCTGTCCGGCGGCGACGGTCTCCCCGGCCGAGACCTGGCGCGAGCCGTAGGTCATGTGCCCGTAGGTGGTCTCGACGCGAGCGCCGCCGACGACGCCGTCGATGACGACGCCGACGCCGTAGCCGTAGTAGTCCTCGGAGGAGACGCGCACGACGCCTGCGGTGGCCGCGTAGATCGGCGTGCCCTGCGGCGAGACCATGTCGGCGCCGTTGTGACCGTTGCCCAACGTGCGGCTGACGTTGTAGGACCCCTGCGGGAGCGGGTAGCGCACCTCGCCGGAGCCGGGCGAGACGAGTGCGTAGTTGCCGACGCTGAAGCCGGTGGCGGATGCCGTGGTGGCACGTGCTGCGGCGCGAGCGGCCGCGGCCTCCTCTGCCTTCTTCTTCGCGATCTCCTCAGGGGTGGTCGCGCTGAACGAGCCGCGATCGACCGGAGCGGTGGTGGCCTCGGAGGCGACGACGATCGACTGGGCGTCGACCGCCGCGAGCTGCTGCACCGTGGTGGCGGCATCCTCGGGCTTGGTGGCGGCGTACGCCGGAAGCGCGACGGCGGCGACGAGCGCACCGACGGCGCCGAAGATCGCGACGGAGCGCAGCGGCTTCACGATCGAACGACCGGCGGGTCGCGGACCGACGCGACGGACGGTCGCTCGGTCTTCTGTTGTCTTCGCGGTCGGTTCGATGTCTGCGGCCAAAACGTGATCCTCCTGCGCCTGCGCGCTCGGGATAGCGCTGGCTCGTCGGCACTCTGCTTCTCGTGGCACGAATGTAGCTCGGGGTACTTTGTGCGTTCCTACCGTGAGGACGACGAGCCTGGAAGGCGATCCTCGCGGGTAACCGTCAGCGGGCTTCTTCGCTGACGACCTGTCCGAGGCTACCGGAAGATAACGATCGTGTCACCCCATCAACCTGACAATCGTCAGGGAGCACTCAGGCGGGGTCGCCGACGAGGAAGATGTGCGAGGCGAGCTCGACGGGCAGTTCGAGCCCCTCGTCCTTGCCCTCCATCTGGATGAGCACGTAGCCCTCGTTGAAGCGGTAGTCGCCCTTCGCTCCGGGAACGACGCCGGCGTCGCGCAGCTGATCGAGCAGTTCGGGATCGACCTGCGCGGGCTCGGCGAGGCGGCGTACCGTGCCTTCGATCGGCTCGCCCGCGGCGTTCAGCTTCTGCACGAGACCGATGACGCCCTCGTCGAACATGCGCGCGGGCGAGTCGCCGAGCTGGTCCAGCCCAGGGATCGGGTTGCCGTACGGGGACTCGGTCGGGTGACCGAGCAGCTCGACGAGCCGACGCTCCACCTGCTCGCTCATGACGTGCTCCCAGCGGCAGGCCTCCTCGTGGACGTACGCCCAGTCCAGGCCGATCACATCGGAGAGCAGACGCTCGGCGAGACGATGCTTGCGCATGACGTCGACGGCCTTGCGGCGGCCGGAGTCGGTGAGCTCCAGCGTGCGGTCCTCCGACACGACGACGAGGCCGTCGCGCTCCATGCGCCCGACGGTCTGCGACACCGTGGGGCCGGAGTGGCCGAGACGCTCGGAGATGCGCGCGCGCAGCGGCACGATGTTCTCCTCCTCGAGCTCGAGGATGGTGCGGAGGTACATCTCCGTGGTGTCGATCAGATCGGTCATCTGGGCCCTCCGGGTCTTCTTAGGCAAGCCTACCTTCCCGCGCGTGTCTCGGGGCGTCACGCGGACGGTCGTGGCATCGGGCGCACCCTAGAATCGACGCATGGCGATCGAGATTCCCCGAGACCTCCTGCCCACTGACGGCCGCTTCGGATGCGGCCCGTCGAAGGTCCGCCCCGAGCAGCTCGACGCGCTGCTCGCCGCCGGCCCGTCCCTGCTGGGGACCTCGCACAGGCAGGCGCCGGTGAAGAACCTCGTCGGCAGCGTGCGCGCACAGCTCTCCTCGCTCTTCCGCCTCCCCGACGGATACGAGATCATCGTCGGCAACGGCGGCTCCACCGCGTTCTGGGATGCCGCGGCCTTCGGCCTCATCGAGCGCCGCAGCCAGAACCTCGTGTTCGGCGAGTTCGGCGGCAAGTTCGCCGCAGCGGCCGGCGCCCCCTGGCTCGACGCCCCCGACGTGCGCAAGGCGGAGGCCGGCTCCCGTGCAGCGGCGGAGGTCGTCGAGGGCGTCGACGTGTACGCATGGCCGCACAACGAGACGTCGACCGGTGTCGCGGCCCCCGTGCTGCGTGTCGCCGCCGAGGGCGCCCTCACCGTGATCGACGCGACCAGCGCGGCCGGCGGCATCGACTTCGACGTGACGCAGGCCGACGTCTACTACTTCGCCCCGCAGAAGAACCTCGGTTCGGACGGCGGCCTGTGGTTCGCCGCTGTCTCCCCCGCCGCCATCGAGCGGATCGAGCGGATCGCGGCATCCGGCCGCTACATCCCCGAGTTCCTCAGCCTGAAGAACGCGGTCGACAACTCGCGCCTCGAGCAGACGCTGAACACCCCCGCTCTGACCACGCTGCACCTGCTCGACAGCCAGCTGCGCTGGATCCTCGACAACGGCGGGCTCGCGTGGGCGGCGGCGCGCACGGCCGAGTCCTCCGGCGTGCTCTACGACTGGGCGGAGGCCAGCGCGGTGGCGACTCCCTTCGTCGCGGATGCCGCGCACCGCTCCCCCGTCGTCGTCACGATCGACTTCGACGACTCGGTCGATGCCGCGGCGGTCGCCACCGTGCTGCGCGCCAACGGCATCGTCGACACCGAGCCGTACCGCAAGCTCGGCCGCAACCAGCTGCGCGTCGCGACCTTCGTCTCGATCGAGCCCGACGACGTCCGCCAGCTCACCCGCGCACTGGACTACGTGCTGGAGCACCAGGGCGCCTGACCCTGACATGCGACGAGGGGCGCGGAGCCGAGCTCCGCGCCCCTCGTCGCGTGTCAGG
>JAGIAK010000025.1 GCA_017744855.1 Microbacterium sp. | reverse complement strand
GGCGTCTCCATGCCGATGTCGCGCACGACGGTCTCGATGCGGACGTCGCCGCCGACGATCCGCTGCAGCTCCGCGAGCACGTCGTCTTCGGTGCCGGGGATCACGCGCACGTCGATCAGCGCCTCCGCGCGCTCGGGGATGACGTTGTGCTTGTAGCCTGCGGTCAGCGCCGTGGGGTTCGTCGTGGTGCGGAACGTGGAGCGCAGGAACGCCTCGGCCGGCCCAGCCGCGGCCGCGAGCTCGTCGGGGTCGTCGCTCGATCGCCCCGTGAGGTCGCCGAGTCCCGCGAGGAGCGCCTCGGTGGTCGGCGTGAGGCGCACGGGCCACTTCGTGCGTCCGATCGCCGCGACGGCCTCGGCGAGCCGCGTGACGGCGTTGTCCTCGTGCAGGCGGCTCCCGTGCCCCGCCCGCCCCTTCGCGACCAGACGGATCCAGATGAGGGCCTTCTCCCCCACCTGCAGGAGGTAGGCGCGCTTGTCGTCGACGGTGATCGAATAGCCGCCGACCTCGCTGATGGCCTCGGTCGCGCCGGCGAACCAGTCGGGGCGGTCGCGGACGACGAGAGCCGATCCCTCCACGCCGCCGTTCTCCTCGTCGGCGAAGAAGACGAGCACGAGATCGCGCTCGGGCTGCTCCCCCGCCCTCAGGATGTCGGCGACGGCGGTGAGGATCATCGCGTCCATGTTCTTCATGTCGACGGCCCCGCGGCCCCACAGCATCCCGTCGCGCACGATGCCTGCGAACGGGTCGACGCTCCAGTCCTCGGCCACGGCGGGGACGACGTCGAGGTGTCCGTGCACGACCAGCGCCGGCTTGGTGCGATCCCGACCTGGCACACGCGCCATCACATTGGTGCGGCGCGGGATCGGCTCGTAGTACTCGACGGCGAGCCCGAGCTCCTCCAGGTACCGGCCGACGTACTCCGCCGCCTCCCGCTCCCCTTCGGAGCGGCCGCCGCCGAAGTTGGAGGTGTCGATGCGGATCAGGTCGCTCGCGATGCGAACCACCTCGGGGAGAGACGGGTCAGTCATGGCACCAGGCTATCGAAACAGCGTGGCGCGCCCGGGCGACGGCGTCGGTTTCAGAGAGGGGCGACGCTCGTGCTAATGTAAATCTTCGTTCGGCAACGAACATCCAACACCTGCGCGGGTGGCGGAATGGTAGACGCGCTAGCTTGAGGTGCTAGTGCCCGATAGGGCGTGGGGGTTCAAGTCCCCCTCCGCGCACAGCGAGAGCCCCGGTCCTTCAGGACCGGGGCTCTTCTCGTCTCTCAGGGCGTGGGCACTCCGTTTCTGGTGCGGATCGCGTCCTTCCCGGACCGCTTCGCGGCGTACATCTCCGCGTCAGCTGCGGCGATCAGAGCGGCCGCCGTCGGCACAGCGGCGTCGCTCGCGGCGTCCCAGGTCACCGCGCCGATGCTCGTCGACAGGGGCAGCCCCGCCGCCGCGCCGTCCAGGGGTACCCGCACGGCGTCACGCACGCGCTCCGCGAACACCGCGGCGTTCGCCCCGTCCACGCCGTCGGCCACCACGACGAACTCGTCGCCGCCCAGCCGCGCCACCGCATCGCCGGGGCGGCACGCGTGGATGAGTCGGTCGGCGACGAGCCGGAGCACGTCGTCGCCCGTCGCGTGGCCGCGCTCGTCGTTGATGGCCTTGAACCCGTCGAGATCGAGGAACAGCACGGTGCACGTCGACGCATGAGCGGCGACCCTGGCGATGACGCGGTCGAGCTGCTCCACGAGGCCTGCCCTGTTGGGCAGCCCGGTGAGGCTGTCGTGAGAGGCGCTGTGCCGGATGCGGTCCTGCAGGCGCAGGTGCTCGAACACGCGCTCCGCCTGCAGCGCGAGCGCGGCCAGGGTCTCGGTCTCGTCGGAGCCGAGGGTGCGCGGGCGGCGGAACCAGCAGCGGATGTCGCCGATCAGCGTCGTCGCACCGTCCAGCCCCGCCCGCACGATCGGCGTGACGACCAGCGACTCGACCCCTGCGCGGCGCAACGCGGCGGAGTCGTCTGGCACGAGAGCATCGATCTCTGCGAGGTCGCGGCACACCACGGTCGCCGTGCCCTCCCCCAGCCGTGATTCGGCGGACTCGTCGATCGGGGCGGTGCCCCACCTGTCGACCCCGCTGCCGGATGCCGCGATGCGCACCGACGTCCAGGTCGCCTGCATCGCGTCGGCTGCCGCGTCGACGAGCACACGTCCGAGGTCGTCGATACCCTGGGCGACCGCGAGCCGTCCGGTGGCGGTCTGCAGGAGGGTGAGAGCGCGGTGCGCGGCATCGGCGGATCGTCGGGCCTCCACGAGCTCGTGCTCGAAGCCGACGCGGGCGCTCGCGTCGAAGGCCGCGATGACGATCACGTCCTCACCGTCGTCGCCGGTGCGGCGGTCGGCGTTGAGGAGCAGCGGATGCCGGGTCCCCGACGGGTGCCGGATCTCCAGCACGAGCTCGCGCACGCGGCCGGACTCCATGAGCCGAGGCATCACATGCGTCTCGTAGAGCAGCTTCGCCGCCGGAGTCATCCACTCCGCGAGGTTGCGGCCGACGAGGCTCTCGTCGGCCGTCGCCATCCACGTCGACGCACGGTGGTTGTGCGCGAGCACGCGGCCGTTCATGTCGACGGCGAGCACGGCCACCGGAGCCGTGCCGAGCAGCAGTCCTGGATCGCCGCCGGTCACAGCGCGTTCCGGATGATCGTGGAGATCATCTCCGGTTCCGTCAGCGGGACGAAGTGCCCGGCGGTGGGCAGCTTCACGAGTTCGTTGGACGGGATGCGCTCGTGCAGGTACTCGCCGATGTGCGGAGGGCAGATGATGTCGCCCTCGGACTGCACGACCGTGCAGTGCACGGGGATCTCGGCCAGGCGGTGACGCACGTCGCTGAAGAACACCACGCGGGCGAAGTGCACGGCCACGCGCTGCGGCGTTGCGGTGAACAGCGTGCGCACCCTGTCCACGACGTCAGGGCGGTCGTCGCGCGCCGTCACGGCTGGCGCGAGCGACGAAGCCCAGCTCGGCTGGTTCGTCTCGATCGCGCCGAGGAGACCCTGGACGTCCTCGCGGGAGAATCCGCCCACGTACGGATCGTCGTCGATGTATCGCGGTGACGGGCACACCATCACGATCTCCCGGAACAGCTCGGGCCGGCGGATCGACGCGAGGGCTCCGATCATGCCGCTGATCGAGTGCGCGACGAGCACGGCACCTCTGACGTCCAGCGCGTCGGCCACCTCGATGAGGTCGTCGGCATACCCCTGCAGCGAGTCGTATCGCCGTTCGTCGTACGCGGCGATGTCGGACGCGCCTGACCCCACGTAGTCGAAGAGCACCACGCGGTGGTCCGTCGCGAAGCCCTCGGCGATGCGCCGCCAGATCGACTGGTCGGTGCCGTACCCGTGCGCGAACACGAGCGTGTCGGCACCATCGGGCCCGAGCACCGTGACGGCGTTCCTCTGCAGGATCGCCTCGGAGGACAGGCCCTCCCGAGTCGCAGTCGGTGAGTCGGTCACGGCATCCGCCCTTCGTCGCAGGTTCTCCCGCCGAGGATACCGGGGACCGCTACGCCGCGCTCACCCCGAAGAGCAGCCCGAGCGCGTAGGTGATCGCCGCCGCTCCGAAGCCGATCGCGAGCTGCCGCAGCGCCCGACGCAGGGGCGGGCCGCCGGAGAGGATGCCGACCATCGCGCCGGTGGAGAGCAGGGCGACTCCGACGAGCACGAGGGCCACGACGACCGCTGTGGTGCCCTGGAGACCGAAGATCCACGGGAGCACCGGGATGATGGCCCCCGAGGCGAACAGCAGGAAGCTGGAGATCGCTGCCGTCCAGTCGCTGCCGACGATCTCGTGGTCGTCGCCGCCGTGAGTGCGCACAGGCCCGGTCACGGAGCGCTGCACGCCGGCCCTGGCCGCTGCGACGACGCGTCGTGCGCGCGCGAGGGCCTCGCTCTGGTCCATCCCCCTGGCGCGGTACACGAGCGCGAGCTCGTTCTCGTCGATGTCGAGATCGGCGGCCGAGGCCGCCGCGTCCTCGTTGTCCTCGGTCGCGGCCAGCAGCTCGCGCTGGGAGCGCACCGAGACGAACTCCCCCGCGCCCATGGACAGCGCCCCGGCGAGGAGCCCCGCGATGCCGCTGAACAGCACGAAGCCGGCGCTGACGCCGGTCGCGCCGATGCCGAGCACGAGCGCGAGGTTGCTGACCAGGCCGTCGTTCGCTCCGAACACCGCGGCGCGGAACGATCCGGACAGTCGGCGACGACCCCGCGCCGCGAGACCGCGCACCACCTCGTAGTGCACCTTCTCGTCCGCGCGCATCGCCGGAGTCGCCCACTGCTCCTCGTCGTACGGGGACCGCGCCTCTGCGCTCTGCGCCAGCGCGAGCACGAAGATCGAGCCGAATCGCCCGGCCATCCAGCCCAGCATCCGTGAGCGCAGGCCCGCCTTCGGGAGACGGCCGGGTTCGTCGCCGAGCAGATCGAGCCAGTGCTGCTCGTGTCGGCGTTCGGCGTCGGCGAGGCTGAGCAGGATGTCGCGCTCCTCCCCCGTTCGCCGCTCGGCGAGCTTCTGGTAGACGGCGCCCTCCGCACGCTCCTCGACGAGGTAGCGCGCCCAGCGGCGGCGGTCGGCGGCGGTCGGCTCGGCGGCAGCGGGGGCTGTCATGAGTCCTCCAGATCGGGGCGGGCGCGGATGCGCGGGCAACCGTTCCACGCTATCCGCGGCGCCGTCGACAAACCTCATCCAGACGAGGATTGCCAGGTTTTCGGGCCTCCGAACCGGTGGTCGCCGAACGCCTCCCGATCAGCTGCGCACGCGCTTGCGCAGCACCTCGATGCGCGACTGCAACTGCGTCACCGTGGCCTGCGCGACAGCCGGGCCTCCGCAGATGCGGCGGAGCTCCGCGTGCACCGAGCCGTGCGGCTGGCCGGTCTGCCGCGCGTACAGGCCGACGAGACTGTTCAGCAGCTGTCTCTGCTCGCGGAGCGTGCGGTGCAGCGGGGCGGGGAGCGTCGTCACCTCCGTCGGGTCGGCGTGCGCCTCCCGCACCTCGCGAAGCCGCGACTGGCGTGCCTGACGCTGCATGAGCAGCTCGTGCACGTGCTCGGGCTCGAGCAGCCCGGGGAAGCCGATGAACTCCTCCTCCTCCGGCGTGCCAGGCTCGGCGAGCTGGCCGAACTCCTTCCCCTCGAACACGACGCGGTCGAAGTGCGCGACCGAGGAGATCGCCTGATAGCTGAACTCCTGGGTCAACGCGTCCGAGGCGTCGTCCTCCCGGTTCGCGCTCTCGAGCAGCGAGTCGTCGAGACCGTCGCCGTCTTTGTCCTGGCGGTCGAGCGCGTGGTCGCGCTGCTTCTCCATCTCGTTCGCCAGCGTCATCAGCACCGGCACGTTCGGCAGGAACACGCTCGCCGCCTCGCCGCGACGGCGTGCCCGCACGAAGCGGCCGATCGCCTGCGCGAAGAACAACGGCGTCGACGAGGAGGTGGCGTAGACGCCCACCGCGAGACGCGGCACGTCGACGCCTTCCGACACCATGCGCACCGCCACCATCCAGCGGTTGTCGTTGGCGCTGAACTTCTCGATGCGCTCGGAGGCCGAGGCGTCGTCGGAGAGCACGATTGTCGGCTGCTGCCCCGTGATGCTGTGCAGGATCTTCGCGTAGGCCCTGGCGACGGTCTGGTCGGTGGCCAGCACCAGTCCCCCGGCGTCCGGCACGTGGTGACGGATCTCGGTGAGACGCCTGTCGGCCGCAGACAGCACGGCCGGCATCCAGGAGCCCTCGGGATCGAGAGCCGTGCGCCACGCCTGGGAGTTGACGTCCTTCGTGTTGTCCTGGCCGAGATGCGCCTCCAGCTCGTCGCCGGCACTGGTGCGCCACCGCATCTTGCCGGAGTACATGTGGAAGAGCACCGGCCGCACGACCCCGTCGGCGAGGGCCCTGCCGTATCCGTATGCGTAGTCGGTGCTGGAGATGCGTGCGCCGGACTCGTCGGGGAGGTACTCGACGAACGGGATCGGCGCGGTGTCGCTGCGGAACGGCGTGCCGGAGAGCAGCAGGCGTCGCTTGGCCGGTCCGTACGCGTCGCGGATGGCGTCGCCCCAGCTGAGCGCGTCACCGCCGTGGTGCACCTCGTCGAGGATGACCAAGGTCTTCGCGTCTTCCGTGAGGTGGCGGTGCACCGAGGACTTCGCCGCGACCTGGGCGTAGGTCACGACCACGCCGTGATAGTGCCGAGCCGGAGCCCAGTGGCTGTTGCGGAACCGGGGATCGAGGCGGATGTGCACGCGGGCGGCGGCATCGGCCCACTGTGTCTTCAGGTGCTCGGTCGGCGCGACGACGATCACCCGGTTCACCTCGCCGATGCGCAGGAGTTCCACGGCGAGCGTCAGGGCGAAGGTCGTCTTGCCTGCGCCGGGCGTCGCGGCGACGAGGAAGTCACGCTGGTCGGCCTGGAAGTACTGCTCGAGAGCCTCCTGCTGCCACGCCCTGAGCTTGCTCGCGGTACCCCACGGGGCGCGCTGGGGAAAGGACGGAGAAAGCATCCCTTCAACGATAGGCGGTGTCTCGGACACTCGGCGTCAGCGTGCGGGACGAGTAGGCTCTGTCTCTGCGTCTCCGCGATCGATGGACGGCGCTCGTTCGCGAAGGAGAGCTGGATGACCGACCAGGATTCGACCCGGACCCCGTACGTGGCCAACGACACCGCCCACCCGTGGCGGCGCTTCGTGGCCGTCGGCGACTCGTTCACCGAGGGCATCGGCGACCCCGACCCGTCGGTTCCCGGCGGACACCGAGGCTGGGCTGATCGCGTCGCGGAGGTGCTGTCGAGCCAGGTCGACGACTTCGCCTACGCGAACCTCGCCGTGCGCGGCAAGCTCATCGCGCAGATCGTGGAGGACCAGATCGAGCCCGCCGTGGCGCTGCGCCCCGACCTCGTCTCCATCTGCGCGGGCGGCAACGACGTCATCCGCCCTGGCACTGACCCCGACGCCATCGCCGCTCAGCTCGAGGATGCCGTCGCCCGACTCTCCTCGACCGGTGCGGCCGTCGTGCTGTTCACCGGCATCGACACGGGCTTCACGCCCGTCTTCCGCGCGTTCCGCGGCAAGGTCGCGATCTACAACGAGAACGTGCGTGCCATTGCAGACCGCCACGATTGCATCATCGCCGACCAGTGGGCGCTGAAGGTCGTCCAGGACCCGCGCTTCTTCGACGACGACCGTCTGCACTACAACGCGCTCGGCCACCACGAGGTCGCCCGGATGGTGCTGCGGGCGCTCAACGTGCCCAACGACCTCGAGGCCATGCAGCCGGAGCCGATCCCGGTGCGCACGTGGCGCGAGGCGCGCGGCGAGGACCTCGGCTGGGCGCGGGAGCACCTGGTGCCGTGGGTGCTGCGCCGGCTGCGGCACCAGTCGTCGGGCGACCACGTCGAGGCGAAGCGCCCGGAACCCGCCCCCGTGGTGTTCCGCGACCTCGACTGATCGCTGCTGCAGGGCTTACGCCCGCCGATCGCCTGTGGCGTAGAACGCCACGGCGGACGCCGCCGCCACGTTGAGCGAGTCGACACCGCCGGCCATGGGGATCGTGACGCGACGGTCGAGCAGCTCGTCGGTGGCTGGAGTGATGCCGTAGCCCTCCGACCCGAACACGAGGGCGAGCCGCGCGGGGCCTTCCACCACGAGGTCGTCGAGGGTGATCGCGCCCTCGCCCAGGGTCATGCCCGCGACGACGTAGCCCGCCTCCTTGAGTTCACCGATCCCGGAGGGCCACTCCCTCGCCCGCGTCCACGGGACCTGGAAGACGGTGCCCATCGACACGCGGACGGACCGTCGATACAGCGGATCGGCGCAGTCCGGCGTCACGATGACGGCGTCGACGCCCAGCGCGGCGGCCGAGCGGAACAGCGCGCCGATGTTGGTGTGGTCGGCGACCCCTTCCAGCACGGCGATGCGTGAGCGGCCGGCTGACCCGGCGCCCGCGAGCAGGTCGGCCACGCTCGGCAGCGCGGGACGGTGCATGGAGGCGAGAGCCCCGCGGTGCACGGCGTACCCCGTGACCGCTTCGGCGACCTCGTCGGGGACGACGTACACAGGCACGTCCGCCTCGGCGAGGAGAGCGCGGATGCCGTCGAGCCACCGCCGCTGCACCATCACCGACCGCGGCGTGTGCCCCGCATGGATCGCGCGCTCGATGACCTTCGCCGACTCCGCGATGTAGAGTCCGCCCGCCGGCTCGGAGACCGCACGCAGCGCCGTGTCGGTGAGCGACCGGTAGTCGTCCAACCGGGGGTCGTCATGGTGCGCGATCTCGACGATGTCCATAGTCATCCACTGTGTCACGGCCCGGGGCCGACCTCCGTCACGGCACCGTAGACTCGCTGTGGGAGGCGCCGTGATCGCGACAGCAGACGAAGAGCTCGAGGCTCGCATCGTCCGCACCGCCGACCTCCTCCGCGGCCACCGCATCGCGCTGCTCACCGGAGCCGGGATCTCCACGGACTCCGGCATCCCCGCCTACCGTGGAGAGGGCGCCCGCACCCGATCGAACCCGATGACCATCGACCGCTACCTCGGCGACGAAGCGGCCAGGCGGCGCTATTGGGTCGGCGGACATCTCGGCTGGCGCGCGTTCGCGAGCGCCGAACCGAACGCCGGCCACCGTGCTCTCGCCGGCATGGAGGCCGACGGGTTCGTGTCCGGGGTGATCACGCAGAACGTCGACGGTCTGCACCTGCGTGCGGGCAGCTCTCACGTCATCGAGGTGCACGGAACCATGCGCCGCGTATTCTGCCTGCACTGCGGCCAGGTGTTCGACCGCCGCGACATCGCTGCGCAGATCGAGGAGTCGAACCCCTGGATCACCGTGCCGGAGAACGTGCGGCTCGCGCCGGACGGCGACGTGCTGCCGGAGAGCACCGACGGGTTCGTGACCCCGGTGTGCACCGTGTGCGGGGGGATGCTGAAGCCCGATGTCGTGTTCTTCGGCGAGTACGTCCCGCAGGACCGGTTCCGTGCGGCGGAGTCGCTGCTGCGCGCGAGCACCGCGATGATCGTCGCCGGCTCCTCCCTCGTGGTGAACTCCGGTGTGCGCCTCGTCGAACGGGCACGGCGCCGTGGCATCCCGCTGGTCATCGTGAACCACGAGCCGACCCGCGCCGATGCATGGGCCGACCTCACACTCGCCGCCGGCACCAGCGAGGTGCTGCCGGCTCTGCACGCGCTGCTCGGCGCCGCATCGAACGAGAGGACACCGACGACGTGACGCTGCTCACCCTCGTCCGCCACGGACAGACCGACTGGAACCTCGCGCGGAGGATCCAGGGCACGACGGACATCCCGCTCAACGAGACCGGTCGCGCCGACGCACGCTGGGCCGCAGGCCGCCTCGGCGGGGTCACGCACCACTCGATCTACGCGAGCCCGCTCGTCCGGGCACGGGAGACCGCCGAGATCATCGCCGCCGAGCTCGGGCTGGACGCGCCGTCCCTCGTCGCCGACATGCGCGAGCGCGAGTTCGGCGAGGGTGAGGGGATGCTGGTCCCCGACTACATCCGCACCTACGGCGACTGGCACGCCGAGGTCCCCGGCGCCGAGTCGCTCGCCGAGGTCGGCATCCGCTCGATGGCGGCGCTGCACCGGATCGCGCGGGAGGCGCGACGGCGTTCGGCCCCCGTCGCGGAGTCGGTGATCGTGGTCACCCACGGCGGCGTCATCCGCTCGATCGTCGACCACGTCTCCGGCGGCACTCTCCCCCGTGAGGGAGAGGTGCTCGCGAACGGCTCCATGCACCGGTTCGAGGTATCGCCGGGCTCCATCCGCCTGCTCGAGCAGGCCGCCGTCCTCTGACGCACGGCTCCGCGTTCGGCGCCCGGCGCTGCTCCGCCCGCCGCGAACATCGCGGCGCCGCTACCGTTGCGCGGATAACGTCGAGCGCATGACGGACGATGCGCTGACCGACTGGCTGCGCTCCGCAGCGCCGCTGGGGGACGCCGATCCCGACGACGTGTCCGATGACGAGCTCGCTCCCCTGCTGGACGTGATCGGCAACGCGCGCGTCATCGCTCTCGGAGAGTCCATGCACCGCACTCACGAGTTCCTCGCCTGGCGGAACCGTCTGCTGCGGTTCCTCGTCGAGCATGCAGGAGTCACCGCGATCGTGCTGGAGAGCGGCTTCCCGGAGGCGGCGGTCGTCGACCGATGGGTGCGGAGCGGCGAGGGACGACTGCGCACCGCGCTGGACGACGGCGTGACCTATCACTTCGGCAAATGCCAGGAGACTCTGGACCTGGTGACGTGGTTGCGGGCGCGACGTGTCTCCGGTGGTTCGCCGGTCGCCTTCTACGGCATGGACATCCCGGCATCGGCGGCGACAGCGCTCCCCGCGATCACGGAGGTCGTCGATGTGCTGGATCGCCTGGATCCGGAGTACGGTGCGCACGTCCGACGCACGCTCCTCCCCTTCTTCCGCCATCTCCCCTCAGACCGCTCCGGTCTCGCATGGGCGGCGACGGCGATCCGCTCCTACCTCGACGTCGAGGAGCCGCAGCGTCACCGGCTCACCGCCGGCATCAACGCGCTGGCCGAGCGGGTGCGCGCCCGCGCCGTCGACTATCTGAGAGACGGCGCAGACCCTGACGCCGTCGCCCGCGCCGTACGATCCGCCGAGGTCGCCCGCGGCGCCGACGCCTTCCTCGCGGCGATGCTCGACGGTCCCACCCGCACCTGGCCTGCGGCGAACATCAGAGACTCGACGATGGCCGACACAGTCGAATGGATCCTGCGGCGCGAGCAGCGCGTGCTCCTGTTCGCCGCGAACGGGCACATCCGCCGGACGCCGTACCTGGCCCCTCCCTTCGTCCCCGCGCCGCTGACCACCGTCGGCGCGCACCTCGCGCACCGGCTCGGCGCGGACTACCGGGTCATCGGCACGACGTTCGGTGCGGGCGACGCCTGGTTGCATCGACCGTCTCCCGACGACGCTCCCGGGCACTCGACGCCGTTCGTGCAGCTCCTGGACGTCGCAGACGACGGCACCCTCGACGCGCTGCTCGCCGATGCGAGACAGGGATCCTTCCTCGTGGACCTCGCCACGGCGCCGCCCGCCGTCGACAGCGCGACGGGCACGCGGAACGGCCCCGAGATCGAGCTCGCCGACGTCCGCGCGTCGTTCGACGCCATCCTCCACGTCGCACGGATCACTCCGTGGCACACGTGGATCGACGATCGAGGCCGCTGGGCCTAGCCGGCGCGGGAGATCACCGACCGGGCGTGACGGAGCACGGGCTCGTCGACCATGCGACCGCGGAACCGGAAGACGCCGCGCTCGCCCGCGGCCGCTGCCAGCACGTCCCGCGCCCAGGAGATCGTGTCGTCGTCCGGACGGTAGGCCGCCCTGATCACGGACACCTGACTCGGGTGGATGCAGGCGGTGGCGTGGAAGCCGGATGCCGCGGCATCCGTCGCCTCCCGCCTGAGCCCGTCGACGTCGTCGATCGCGATGTGCACGGCGTCGATCGCCGCCTTGCCCTGGGCTCCGGCTTCGAGGAGCACACGGGAGCGGGCGTATCGTGCGATGTCGCGGTAGCCGCCTTCGGGCGTGCGGCTGGACGTGCCGCCGAGCGACGCGACGAGGTCCTCCGCCCCCCACATCATGCCGACCACCCGCGGGTGCGCCGCGATGCGGTCGGCCGCCTGCACACCGGCCGCGGTCTCGCAGAGGGCGAGGAGCGAGAAGCGCTCGTCGAAGACGTCGAGACTCTCGGCCGTCTCGGTCTTCGCGACCATCACGGTGCGGAAGTCGGTCTGGTCGAGCGTGGCGAGATCCGCCGTGAACGCGTCGGTGCCCGGCGCGTTCACGCGCACGATCACCCTCGCAGGGTCCACGTCCGCGTCGATGAGGTTCCCACGGGCCGTCGCCTTCGCCTCCGGCAGCACCGCGTCCTCGAGATCGAGGATCACGGCATCCGCCTTCTCCAGCGCGCCGCGGAACCGCTCCGGCCGATCAGCGGGGCAGAACAGCAGGGCAGGTCCGAGTATGAACGTCATGACGTCTCCTCCGCGGGCCGGCCCTTCACCAGTACGGTCCTGGTCGCCGTCGCCACGACCGTCCCGTCCTGGTTGCGGCCGGTATGGGCGATCGTCACGACGCCCTGACCGGGCCGCGACGACGACGGGCGCGCGGCCGTCACCACGCTCTCGGTGTAGAGCGTGTCCCCGGCGAACAGGGGGTGTGGGAAGGAGATGTCGCCGAGTCCCAGCTGCGCTACGAGGGTGCCCTGCGTGAGCTGCGCGACCGACGAGCCGACCATCGTCGACAGCGTCCACATCGAGTTCATCAGCCGTGCGCCGAACTCCTGCGTCGCCGCGAACGCCGCGTCGAGATGAAGCGCCTGCGTGTTCATGGTGAGCGTCGTGAACAGCACGTTGTCGGCCTCGGTCGCCGTGCGGCCCGGACGGTGGAGGTAACGGGCGTCCACTTCGAACTCCTCGAAGTAGAGGCCCCGCTGGACGATGTCGCGCGCGGTCATGGTGCCACGCTACCCGGCGAGCCCGAGCGACCTCGCGATGACGAGCAGCTGCACCTCCGTGGTGCCCTCGCCGATCTCGAGGATCTTCGAGTCGCGGTAGTGCCGCCCGACCGGGAACTCGTTCATGAACCCGTTGCCGCCGAAGATCTGGGTGGCGTCGCGGGCGTTGTCCATGGCGGCCTCGCCGGCGACCAGCTTCGCGATCGCCGCCTCCTCGGCGAAGGGCCGGCCGGCGTCGCGCAGGCGCGCCGCGTGATGCCACGCGAGCCTCGCCGTGTGCACACGCGCCCGCATGCGTGCCAGCGTGAACTGCGCGTTCTGCCTGGTGCTGAGCGCGGCGCCGAAGATCGTCCGGCTCTTCGCATAGTCGACGGACGCCTCAAGGCACCCCTCGGCGGCGCCGGTCGCGAGGGCGGCGATCGCGATGCGCCCTTCGTCGAGGATGCTGAGGAAGTTGCGGAATCCGCTCCCCCGCTGCCCGAGCAGGTTCGACGAGGGTACCCGGGCGCCGTCGAACGTGAGCGGGTGCGTGTCCGAGGCGTTCCAGCCGACCTTGTCGTAGGCGGCCTCCACGGTGAACCCCGGTGTGCCGTTGGGCACGATGATCGTCGAGATCTCCTTGCGGCCGTCGGCGGAACCGGTGACCGCCGTGACCGTGACGAAGCGCGTGATGGGCGTGCCGGAGTTCGTGATGAACTGCTTGGAGCCGTCGATCACCCACTCATCCCCGTCGAGACGGGCAGTCGTGCGGGTCGCCCCTGCATCGCTCCCCGCCTCCGGCTCGGTGAGTCCGAAGCCGGCGAGTGCTCGCCCGGCGAGGAGATCGGGAAGGAGCTCGCGCTTCTGCTCTTCCGTGCCGAACCGGAACACCGGCATCGCACCGAGGCTGACGCCGGCCTCCAGGGTGATGGCGATCGACTGGTCGACGCGTCCGAGCGCCTCGATCGCGATGCCGAGCGCCATGTAGTCGCCGCCCTGGCCGCCGTACTCCTCCGGGAAGGGGAGGCCGAAGAGCCCCAGCTCGCCCATCTGCCGCACGACGTCCATGGGGAGGGTGTGCGAGCGATCGGCCTCGTAGGACTGCGGGGCGACGACCGTGTCGGCGAACTCCCTCGTCATCGCGGCGAGCTCGCGCTCCTCCTCGGTCAGGTCGTCCATCATCGTTCCTCCTGTGTCGTGACGCGGGCGACCGGTTGGCCGCGCCGCACCTGGTCGCCCACAGCGACCAGGAGGTGCACCGTGCCGTCGTGCGGCGCGAGCACCGGGTGCTCCATCTTCATGGCCTCGATCGACACCAGAGGCATGCCGGCGACGACGGCGGCGCCGTCGGCGACGTGCACGGCGACCACGGCGCCTGGCATCGGGGCCCGTCCCTCCGGCTCGGTCGCCCCGGATGCGCCCTCTGCGGCGGCGATACGGCGCAGTGCGCGCGCCCGCCGGTCGAGGGGACGGAGTCGCATCCCGACGCCGTCGTCGCCCACCCAGATCGCGCCGTCGGCGTCGGTGGCCGTGAGCACGGTCGAGGCGTCGACACCGTCGGCACCTGCCTCGACCACCTCGTCGTCGTCGGTGAGGAAAGACATCGTCCGAGCCGATGAGTCGGTCAGCGCCGCCCACGTCGCACCGGCGCGCCGGGAGACCACTTCACGGGTGGACTCCGGCGAGGCCGCGTCGGCCTCGCGCCTGGCGCCCGCGAGCAGGCGGGCACTGGGCACGACGGCAGCGAGCGGGAGGAGCGACTCGATCAGCGACGTGTCGAGGTCGCCGGCGACCACGCGCGGGTCGCGGCACAGCGTGCGCAGGAAGGAGATGTTCGTCTCCACGCCGAGCACCACCGTACGGCCGAGAGCCTCGTCGAGCCGACGCAGCGCGGTCGCCCGGTCGGACGCGTGGACGATGAGCTTGGCGATCATCGGGTCGTAGAACACGGTGACCTCGCTGCCGGTCTCGATCGCGGCGTCTACGCGCACGCCGGGCGGCGGATCGAAGAGCAGCACCCGCCCCGTCGACGGCAGGAAGCCGCGCTCCGGGGACTCCGCGTAGACGCGCGCCTCGACGGCGTGTCCGCGCAGCGGCGGCGCGGGGTCGAGCGCCCCGCCCGCGGCGACGACGAGCTGGAGCTCCACGAGATCGAGTCCGGTGACGGCCTCGGTGACCGGGTGCTCCACCTGCAGACGGGTGTTCATCTCGATGAAGAAGACCTCGTCCGGTGCATCGGCGTCGATGAGGAACTCGACGGTTCCGGCGCCCACGTACGCGACGCTCTGCGCGGCGAGGACGGCGGCATCGAGCAGGCGAGTCCGTGTGGCACCGGGGATGCCGGCGGACGGCGCCTCCTCCACGACCTTCTGGTGGCGGCGCTGCAGCGTGCACTCGCGTTCGCCGAGCGCGACGACGGCGCCGTGCTCGTCGCCGAACACCTGCACCTCGATGTGACGAGGGCGGCGGATCAGGCGCTCGAGGATGAGCGAGTCGTCGCCGAACGCGGAGGCCGCCACGCGGCGCGCCGACGCCAGCGCGGACGTCAGCGCCGCCGGCTCGTTGACGACCTCCATGCCCTTGCCGCCGCCGCCCGCGCTGGGCTTGACGAGCAACGGGTAGCCCACGCGCTCCGCCTCCTCGGCGATCTCGGCCTCCGAGAGCCCGGTGGCGTCGAAGCCCGGTACCACCGGTACCCCGTGGCGAACGACGTGATCGCGTGCCCTGGCCTTGTCGCCCATGATCTGCAGAGCGTCGACCGAGGGGCCGATGAAGACGATGCCGCTCTCGGCGCAGGCCTCGGCGAGGCCGACGCTCTCGGAGAGGAAGCCGTAGCCCGGATGGATCGCCTGCGCACCGGTCGAGCAGGCGGCCGCGATGACGGCGTCGATGTCGAGGTAGGACTCGGATGCCGGGGCGGCGCCGATGCGCACGGCTGCATCCGCCTCGCGGACGTGAGGAGCGTCGACGTCGGCGTCGCTGTACACGGCGACGCTGCGGATGCCGAGCCGACGGAGCGTGCGGATGATGCGTCTGGCGATCTCGCCGCGGTTCGCGACGAGGACGGTGTCGAAGGCGGAGATGGTCATGTCCTCACATCCGGAAGACGCCGAAGCGCGGCTCGGGCAGGGGGCTGCGGGCGACGACGTCGAGCGCGAGGCCCAGCGTGTCGCGTGTGCGGGCGGGGTCGATGATGCCGTCGTCCCAGAGCCGGGCCGTGGCGTAGTAGGGCTCCCCCTGGCTCTCGTACTGCGCGCGGATCGGGGCCTCGAAGTCGGCGCGCTCATCGGCGGTCCACCCGTCACCCCGCGCAGTGAGCTGGTCCTCCTTCACGGTGGCCAGCACCGAAGCCGCCTGGGCCCCACCCATGACGGAGATGCGGCTCGCCGGCCACGTCCACAGGAACCGCGGAGAGTACGCCCGCCCGCACATCGAGTAGTTGCCGGCGCCGAACGATCCTCCGATGATCACCGTGAGCTTGGGCACCCGCGTCGTCGCGACGGCGGTGACCATCTTCGCGCCGTCCTTCGCGATCCCGCCGGCCTCGGCATCCGATCCGACCATGAAGCCGGTGATGTTCTGCAGGAACAGCAGAGGGATGCCGCGTTGATCGCAGAGCTCGATGAAGTGCGCGCCCTTGAGGGCGGACTCGCTGAACAGCACCCCGTTGTTCGCGACGATGCCGATCGGGTGCCCGTGCAGACGGGCGAACCCGGTCACCAGCGACGTGCCGTACTCGGCCTTGAACTCGCGGAAGGAGTCGCGGTCGATGAGGCGCACGATGACCTCGTGAACGTCGTAGGCGGCGTTCACGTCGACGGGCACAGCGTCGTAGAGCGACGACTGCTCGGCGGGCGGCAGGCTCGGAGCCACCTCCCACGCCGTCGGGGCCGGCGCGGGGAGCGTCGCGACGATGTCGCGGAGGATCTCGAGGGCGTGCTCGTCGTCGTCGGCGAGGTGATCGACGACCCCGCTGCGGCGGGCGTGCAGTTCTCCGCCGCCGAGTTCCTCGGCGGTGACGACCTCGCCGATCGCGGCCTTCACCAGTGGAGGGCCGCCGAGGAAGATCGTGCCCTGGTTGCGCACGATGATCGTCTCGTCGCTCATGGCAGGCACGTAGGCGCCACCGGCGGTGCACGACCCCAGCACGG
The DNA here is from genome assembly GCA_017744855.1 of Microbacterium sp. Taxonomy (GTDB): domain Bacteria; phylum Actinomycetota; class Actinomycetes; order Actinomycetales; family Microbacteriaceae; genus Microbacterium. The sequence continues at coordinate 13,735 of JAGIAK010000025.1, read as the reverse complement.
CTGCGAGCTGAGGGATGCCGGCAGCGGACATCCGCGCCTGATTGAAGAAGATGCGTCCGAAGTGCTCGCGGTCGGGGAACACCTCGTCCTGCTTCGGAAGGAAGGCGCCCCCGGAGTCGACGAGATAGAGGCAGGGAAGCCGGTTCTCCAGAGCGATCTCCTGCGCCCGCAGGTGCTTCTTCACGGTGAGGGGGAAGTAGGTGCCCCCCTTCACGGTGGCGTCGTTGCAGATGACCATCACGTGCCTGCCGTGCACGAGTCCGATACCGGCGATCACCCCCGCCCCTGGCGCCTCTCCCCCGTACAGGCCGTCGGCCGCGAGCGGGGAGATCTCGACGAACGGACTGCCTTCGTCGAGCAGCCTGGCCACGCGGTCGCGCGGGAGCAGCTTGCCCCTGGCGACGTGCCGCTCTCTCGACGCCGCTGGTCCGCCCTGCGCGGCGACGGCGATGCGCTCGCGCAGCTCGGCGGCCAGCGCCTCCTGGGTTGCGGGCATCCTGGAGTCCTCCTCGACTCACGCGACGCCCGCGTAAACGCTCTGGCGTCGTGCATGCATTTTCGGTTAGTGTTCACTAACCCGTTGATTCAGGTTAGCGAGGATTAACTGAGATGACAAGCCCGGTCACCGCCCGAGACCGCGCCAAGGCAGAGCGCTCTGACGCCATCCTGAGAGAGGCCGCCCACCTCTTCTCCGAGCGCGGGTACAACGGCGTGAGCCTGGAGGACATCGGCGCGGCCGTCGGCGTCTCCGGACCGGCCGTGTACCGCCACTTCGCCGGCAAGCAGGCGCTGCTGGGAGCCGTGCTTGTGAAGGTCAGCGACGACCTCGTCACCGGAGGGACGGCCGTCGCCACCGCCGCCGACAGCCCCGATGAGCGGATGCAGGCGCTGATCTGCTTCCACGTCGAATTCGCGCTCGGCAACGCCGACGTCATCCGCGTGCAGGACCGCGACGTCGCGCACCTGTCGGACGCCGACCGCGACGAGGTGCGCCGACTTCAACGCACCTACATCGAGCTCTGGATCGACGCCCTCGCGCCGCTGGTCGATGCGTCGGCCGACGAGCTCCGGCTTCGCGTGCAGGCGTGCTTCGGTCTCATCAACTCGACTCCGCACTCCACGCGGGCGGCGTCGCGCGCGCACGCCGCCACCGCCGCCGTCCTCACGGCGATGGCGACGGCGGCGCTCCGCGTCGCTATCTGAGCAGCATCGCCCTGCCCGGCTCCTCCAGCACGTCGGCGACGTCCTTGAGGAAGCGCGCACCCTCGGCGCCGTCCACGATGCGGTGGTCGAACGAGAGGCTCAGCGTCATCAGCTGACGCAGGGCGATCTCGCCGTGGTGCTCCCAGGGCTGGCGACGCACGGCCCCGACCGCGAGGATTCCCGACTGTCCCGGCGGCAGGATCGGCGTGCCTGCGTCCACGCCGAAGACCCCGATGTTCGAGATCGAGAAGGTGCCGCCGGCGAGTTCGGCCGGGGACGTCTTGCCCGCCCTCGCCGTCTCGGCGAGGCCCTTGAGCGCATCGGCGAGCTGGGCGAGCGTCAGGCGCTCGGCGTCGCGGATGTTCGGCACGATGAGCCCGCGCTCCGTCGCCGCGGCGATGCCGAGATCGACGTAGTTGTACTGCACGATCTCGCCTGCCGCCTCATCCCACCGCGAGTTCAGGCCCGGCGCGCGTCCGAGCGCGAGGCAGACGGCCTTGGCGACCACGGCGAGCGGCCCGATGCGGTGCTCGGGGAGCGCGCGATCCTCGCGCAGCCTGTCCAGCAGCTCCATCGTCGCGGTGACGTCGACGGTGTGGAACACCGTCACGTGCGGCGCGGTGAAGGCGCTCTGCACCATCGCGGCCGCCGTGTGCTTCCGGACCCCGCGGATCGGGATGCGCAGCTCGCGCTCCCCCTCTGCCAGCGCGGCCGGCGAACTCGGCACCGTCGCACCGAACGCCGTGGCCTCGGCGGATGCGGGGGCGTGGGCCCCTGCAGTGAAAGCGTCGACGTCGTCGCGCGTGATCACCCGGTCGCCGACGACGGCGGCGACCAGCGCGAGGTCGACTCCCAGTCGCTTGGCGTACGCGCGGACCGGCGGCGTGGAACGCGGACGCTCCAGCACGACATCTCCTATCGCAGCGGGCGCGGCGTCATGCGGAGCCGCCTCGAGCACCGAGGTGTCGGCGGCGGTCGCGGCGGAGCCGACCCGACGCGCGCGGCGTGCGGGTCGTCCGGTCGACGTCGGCGCGGCACCGTAGCCGACGAGGTTGGGCTGCGCCTTCTCCTCCGCGTCAGCGGGCGATTCGGGGTCAGCCTCTCCCCCGTCCACGTCGAAGGCGATGAGCGGCGCCCCGACGGCGACCGTGTCACCCGCCGCAGCGTGCAGCGTCGATACGGTCCCCTCGTACGGCGACGGGAGTTCGACGACGGCCTTCGCGGTCTCCACCTCGGCCAGGGTCTGGTTCAGCGCGACCGAGTCGCCCGGCGCGACCAGCCACTGCACCACTTCGGCCTCGGTCAGACCCTCTCCCAGGTCGGGAAGGCGGAACTCGGCGATCATGCGTCAGCTCCCGTCAGGCTGTTCGGGCGGTCGAGCACGCGGTCGACGGCGTCCAGGATGCGGTCGAGGTCGGGAAGGTGGTACTTCTCGAGCTTCGCCGGCGGATAGGGGATGTCGTGCCCTGTGACACGCAACGGCGCCGACTCCAAGTACTCGAAGCAGCGCTCCGTGATGCTCGCGATGACCTCGGCGGCGACGCCGGCCTCGCGGGACGCCTCGTGCGCCACGACCACGCGGCCGGTCTTGCGCACGGAGGCTGCGACGGAGTCGTAGTCGACTGGCGAGAGCGAGCGCAGGTCGATCACCTCGAGGGAGATGCCCTCGTCGGCCGCGGCCTCCGCGGCCTGCAGGGCCGTGCCGACCATGGCGCCGTAGGTGAGCAGCGTCACGTCCGTCCCGGAGCGGGCGACACGAGCGAGCCCCATCGGCGGCGCATCGGCGAGAGGAGCGTCGAGGTCGACCTCGCCCTTGTGGTGGTAGAGGCGCTTGGGCTCGAAGAACACCACTGGGTCGTCGCAGGCGATGGCCTGGCGAAGAGCGCGGTAGGCGTCCTCCGGGTTCGACACCGCGATCACCCGCAGGCCGGCGGTGTGCACGAAGTACGCCTCTGGCGACTCGGAGTGGTGCTCGGCGGCGCCGATGCCCCCTGCCCAGGGGATGCGGATCGTGATCGGCATCTTCACCCGGCCCTGGGTGCGATAGTGCAGCTTGGCGACCTGCGAGACGATCTGGTCGAAGGCCGGGTACACGAAGCCGTCGAACTGGATTTCGATCACGGGACGATAGCCGCGGAAGGCGAGACCGACGGCGGTACCGACGATGCCGGACTCGGCGAGCGGAGTGTCGATGACCCGTCGCGGGCCGAACTCATCGAGGAGTCCGTCGGTGATGCGGAAGACTCCTCCGAGTTTGCCGATGTCCTCACCGAGGAGCACGACCTTCTCGTCGTCGAGCATCGCGCGTCGCAGGCCGGCGCCGAGCGCCTTGCCGAGGGTGAGCTCCGTCATGATCAGGCCTCGCCCTCGAACGACGCGAGGTACGCCGCGTACTCGTCCCGCTGACGCTCCAGCCCGGTGTGCGGCTCGGCGTACACCCGGTCGAACACGGCGAGCGGCGGACGCGTCACCATGCCCAGGCACGCGGCGCGCATCTCCTTCGCGGCAAGATCGGCGGCCGCCTGGATCTCGGCGAGGTGCTCGTCGGTCAGCTCACCCGCGGCGCGCAGGTAGGCGTCGAGACGGGTGATGGGGTCGCGACGGCGCCAGGCTTCCAGCTCGCCCTCAGGGCGGTATCGGGTGGGGTCGTCCGCCGTGGTGTGCGGGCCCATGCGGTACGTCACGGCCTCGATGTATGCGGGTCCCTTGCCGGAGCGTGCGTGGTCGAGCGCCCACCGCATGGCAGCCAGGCATGCGAGCACGTCATTGCCGTCCACTCGCATGCTCGGGATGCCAAAGCCAGGCGCCCGGCCCGCGATCGGGAACTGCGACTGCACCGAGACCGGCTCGGAGATCGCCCAGTGGTTGTTCTGGCAGACGAACACGACGGGCGCCTGATACGAAGCGGCGAAGATCATCGCCTCGTTCACGTCGCCCTGGCTGGTCGCGCCGTCGCCGAAGTAGGCGACGGCGACCTCGTCCGCGCCATCGTGGAGGATGCCGAGCGCATATCCGACGGCGTGCAGCGTCTGCGCGCCGATGATGATCTGGAAGGGTGCGACGCGGAGCGCCGAGGGGTCGTACGCCGAGCCCTCCTCACCGCGCCACATGCGCACGTAGTCGCCGGGCTGAGCACCGCGGGCGTAGACGACGCCGGTCTCGCGGTAGCTCGGGAACACGTAGTCCGCGGGGGCGAGGGCGCGGGCCGTGCCGATCTGGGTCGCCTCCTGGCCCTGGCACGGAGCCCAGAGGCCGAGCTGGCCCTGACGCTGCAGCGCGACGCCCTCGGCATCGATCCGTCGCAGCACGATCATGTCGCGGAGGAGGTCGCGGAGCTGCGCGGCGTTGACGTCGGCGACGTAGGCGTCGAGCCGCGGGTCGGCGAGTCGGGTGCCGTCCGGGGCCAGGAGGCGCTCGGAGAGCTCCAGGTCCTGGGCGGTGTCGGCGATGGGCGTGATCTGCGGTGACATCATCGTCCTCCTCTTCTCGCGTCGACCCTCGTGGGGCCGTGCACGGTCGGTCCCCGGCATCCTCACCGGTTGATCTGAGAGTACGTCTGCTCAACACCTCGCTCAAGCATTTGGATTCACCTTGAGCATGTTGCTCAACTTCACCTCGATGGAGGCTGCTACTCTTTGGCACTATGCCGGGACTTGACCGTATCGATCTGGAGCTTCTCGCCGCTCTCGCCGACGATCCGCGTATCACGATCGTCGCCCTCGCCGAGAACCTCGGCCTGTCGCGCAACACGATCCAGGCTCGCATGACGCGACTGGAGCAGACGGGCGTCTTCCTCTCCTACGAACGCTCCTTCTCCCCCGACGTCCTGGGGTTCCCCCTGCAGGCCTTCGTGAGCATCGGCGTCCGTCAGACGGAGCTGCCCCGCATCATCAACGAGCTGTCGCGCATCCCCGAGGTCGTACAGGCGCATGGCCTCAGCGGCTCCATCGACCTGCTGGCGCGCGTCGCCTGCCGTGACGCACGTCACCTGTTCGATACGGACGCGCGCATCCTCTCGATCGACGGCGTCGAACGCACGGAGACCTCGCTCGCGATGGGCGAGGTGATCCCCTTCCGGGTCGCCGGGCTCATCGGCCTCGCGAGACGGGAATCCTGAGGAAGCGTCGGATGGCGCCTGCGGCCTCCGCCGGCGTCTCGTAGTGGATCAGGTGGCCGACGCCGGAGATCTCCACGAGCTCGGCGTCGTCGAACAGGGTCGCCAGAACCCGCTCGGCCTCGATGGGCGTGATGTCGTCGCGCTCGGCGGCGACGAGCAGCGTCGGCACGTCGATCGACGGCGCGAACTCGCGCACGTCGTGCGACACGCTCGCGACGAATGCATCGCGCAGCACGTCGCGGTCGGAGAACCGGGAGAAGTAGGTGTCGTGCTGGTCATGGATGAACCGCCGGAGCGCGCGGTCACCCGTCTTGGCCATGGTGACGCTCATGACCCGCACGATGACACGGTTGCGCAGCAGGGCCGTGCCGAGCCGCTCGGGGAGGCGTGCTCCCATCGCGTAGTAGAACACCGCCAGCCTGGTCATGATGCCCTTCGGTCCCTCGAGGGCGGGGGCCCCGATGGGGTTGACCAGCACGAGGCGGGGGGTCTCGAGACCGCCGGCGACAGCTGCAGACGTGACGATCGATCCGAAGGAGTGGCCGAGGATCACGGCCCCCGGTGCGACCGACGCCGCGAACTCGGTCAGCCACGCGGCGTACTCGGCGAGGTCGTACGTGCGCCCGGGTACCGGAGCGGTCTCGCCGAAGCCGGGGAGATCGGGGGCGATGACCCGCGCCTCGGGCAGGAAGGCGAGCACGGATTCCAAGCCGTGGTGGTCGCCGCGGAAGCCGTGCACGGCGATGATCGTGGTCTCGGCGTCGGCCGGACCGTACTCCCAGTACGCGGTGATGCCGCCTCGCACCTCGACCTCGTGGCGGGACACCGGCAGTCGGCTCAGACGGTCGGCGTAGGGCGAGGGAACGGTCACCCCTCGAGTCTACGGAGTCTTGGTGCGCCTGCCGTGCCGTGTCGGCGGCCCCCCGTACGGTGAAGTCATGCCCACCGCCACCGACCTCCCCCCGTGGTTGACGCGCGTCGGGGTGTTCGATCTGGAGACCACCGGCGTCGACGTCACTCGGGATCGCATCGTCACCGCTCACGTGGGCGTGCTGGACGCTGACGGTCGGGAGATCGCGTCGAAGGATTGGCTCGCCGATCCGGGAGTCGAGATCCCCGAGGGCGCCACCGCCGTGCACGGCATCACCACGGCCAAGGCTCGCGCTGAGGGCCGCGATGCCGCCGAGGTCGTCTCGGAGGTCACGGCGGCTCTGCGGTCCCTTCTCGCGAGGGGCATCCCCGTGGTCGCCTACAACGCGTCCTACGACTTCTCGCTGCTCGCGTTCGAGTGCGCGCGGCACGGCATCGCTCCTCTGGTCGACCCCGCGCCCATCATCGATCCGCTGGTGATCGACAAGGCCTACGACCGGTACCGTCCCGGCAAACGCACGCTGTCCGTCGTCGCCGAGCACTACGCCGTCGGGCTCGACGCGGCGCACCAGGCATCCGCCGACGCGATCGCTGCCGGTCGCGTTGCCCAGGCGCTCGCTCGACGCTTCACGCTCCCGCCGTCGTCCGACGAGTTGCACACGCGGCAGATCGGCTGGGCACGATCGCAGGCCGAGAGCCTCACCGAGTACTTCATCCGCATCGGCAGGCTCGACCCCGAGGAGCAGCTCGACGGCACCTGGCCGGTGCGCCGAGCGCTGTGATCCGGTCCCGCGAAGGCGGGTCGGTCGAAGGAGAGAGGACCATCGTGCAGTTCACATCTAGAGATGTCGAACAGGTGCAGGCGACCTGGCGTCAGTTCGTGCCGTCGGCCACTCTTCAGGGGGTGGACCCGACCCGGTTCCGGTTCGACTGGCGTTCAGCGCAGGTCGGAAGCGCCACTCTCGTGCGTTACGACCTGGAAGCCCGCATCCGCTCGGTCGCGGCGCCCGAAGATCAGATCCTCGTGTGCAGGGTGGATGCCGCAGACGGCGGCGTGTGGTCAGGGCAACGCGACCTGGATCCGGCGCGCCCCTGGATCACCGACGGGCGACAGGTGCAGGCCCGGTGGGATCATGGTGCACGCGTCACCGCCCTCGTGTTCGACAGGGAGAAGGCGCAGGCCAGGGCCAGGGCGCTCACCGGCGCCGACGACATCGTGCTCACCGTCAGCGATCTCTCCCCTCGCTCGGCACAGACGGCGGCCCAGTGGGAGCGGATGTTCGCCTATCTCGATGCATCGATCGGCGACGACACCGACCAGCTCCTCTTCGCGGAGCTCGAACGTCACGCCATGCTGATGACCCTGTCCGCGTTCTCGACCTCGTTCGACGAGGCGCTGCAGTCACCCGCCCAGAGGGATCCGGCGCCTCGGACGGTACGCCGCGCGCTCGCCTTCATCGATGAGAACGCCCATCGGCCGATCACCGTCGACGACGTGGCTGCCGCGTGCTTCATCTCGACGAGGGGACTGCAGTACGCGTTCCGTCGTGCCATCGACATCACCCCCGCCACGGCGCTCCGCCGGGCGCGCTTGGCAGGCGCCCACAGGGAGCTGTCCGAGGCACCGCGACGATCGGTCACCGAGGTCGCCCGGCGATGGGGATTCAGCCACCCCTCACGGTTCGCGTCGGCCTATCGGGACATGTTCGGGGTCCTGCCTTCGGAGACGGTGCGCCGCGCACGGGGATGACACCGCGCGCACACACCGTTCGCACTGCTCGGCGCGTCGTTGCGATCGCGAGCAGCGTCGCATCGGGAGCCCTAGAGTCGGCAGCAGCCCCGGTCCTCCCCTCGACCGCTGCGGCTTCCAGGAGGAACCTCATGCATCGTGCGCTCGCACTCCCCAGGCCCGGACACTGATCATGGGCAGTCTCTACTACGGCGATGCGCCGGAACCGATCCAGATCGACGACCGCGCACTGGCGCATCTCAAAGTGGTCATCGCCACCAAGCTCCGTCGGAACGAGAGCTTCACTCTCTCGTGGCGGCATCCTGACGGTGACGGCCCCGGACGTACGACGATCTGGTTGCACCCGTCCATCCCGCTGCGCTTCGTCTTCCAGGAGCCGGAGGCACCCGAGCTGAGCAGGCGCTGGATCGAGGACCTGGCGCACTCCGCGAACTCGTCCGGGGGCATCACGCTCGTCGACGAGCATCTGGAACCCGCCGGCGCCTGACATCCGGCGAGCTCCGAGAGAAAGCTGACGCACCGCGCGGCGTCCGCCCGAAGGGGCGGACGCCGCGCGGCGTGTACGTCCTCGCCGTCGAGGTCAGATCACGTCGTCGTTCGTCGAGCTCACTGTCCTGTGCGTCGAGGGCTGACCCGTCGCGGGGTCGACGACGGTGCGCGAGATCGACTCCGTCCGGCGGCGTCGCGCGAGCAGCACGATGCCGACGAGGAAGACGACCACACCGGCTCCCATCAGGATGTACCCGACCATGTCGAGATCCACTCCCTGCACGTCCACATTGACCGCGTAGACGAGGATCGCGCCGATCACGAAGAGTACGACTCCGGTTCCGATGCTCATGATGCCTCCTGTTCCGCGACGCATGTCGCTCACAGGGATGGTGCCCGAAACCAACCGGTGAGAGGAGGGGCTTGACACGGGCGATCGACGCCTGGTCGGCGGAATCATGAGAGTAGGGCGGGCGGGACTTGAACCCGCGATCGTTGGGTTATGAGCCCACTGCCTTAACCAGCTTGGCCACCGCCCCGTGCGGAACCAGCCTAGTGGCAGCCACAGCTCAGACCGGGGTGGCGGAGGAGTGGGTCTGCAGATGCGCGAGGTAGATGTCCGCGTTGGCGATCAGGCCGGCGCGCTCCTCGTCGCTGAGGGAGCGGCGGACCTTCGCCGGCACTCCCGCGACCAGGGACCCTGCGGGGATCTCGGTGCCGCCGAGGACGACCGCTCCCCCGGCGATCAGACATCCCTCGCCGATGACCGCTCCGCTGAGGACGACCGCGCCCATGCCGATCAACGAACCGTCGCCGATCGTGCAGCCGTGCACGACCGCGTTGTGGCCGATGGAGACCTTGGTGCCGACGACGACGGGATGTCCGGCGTCGACGTGGACGGACACGTTGTCCTGCACATTGCTGCCCGGACCGATGACGATGCCGGCCGAATCTCCCCGCAATACGGCGTTGTACCAGACGCTCGCTCCAGCCGCGAGGGAGACGTCGCCGACGATCCGCGCGCCGTCGGCGACGAAGCTGCCGTCGGCGATCGACGGTGTCCGGTCGGGGAGGGCGAGGACGGAGGCTCCGGCTGCGATGCTCATACCGCGACACTACCCCCGTTTCCGCATGTTTCCGCGGGTTTCACCGCGCGGTAAGCTCAGCCTTCGCTTGCTTGCGGAATGTTCCTGGCTGAGTAGCGTTGTCCTCAGAACCACGACACAGACACCCCCGGAGGAACAAAGATGAGCAAGGCACAGACCGTTTCGACCACTGCCAGCGACCCGACCGTGGCCGCCGCCGCCGCGCAGTTCCTCTCCCCCGTCGTCCTCGGCCTCGAGGCCCTGACGGTGAACGGCAAGCAGGCGCACTGGCACGTGCGTGGCGCGAACTTCGTCGGCGTCCACGAGCTGCTCGACACGATCGTCGCGCACGCGGGCGAGTTCGCCGACACCGCCGCGGAGCGCATCGTCGCCCTCGGCCTCCCGATCGACGCACGCATCAGCGCCGTGGCCGAGAAGGCGGGCGCCACGTCCGTCCCCGCCGGCTTCACCCAGTCCGACGACCTCATCCGCGCCGTCATCTCCGACATCGACGCCATCCTCGTCGACGTCAAGGCTGCCGTCGACGGACTCGACGAGGTCGACCTCACCAGCCAGGACGTCGCGATCGAGATCCAGCGCGGACTCGAGAAGGACCGCTGGTTCCTCGTCTCGCACATCGCGGCCTGACGACACACACGAGAGGGGCGCCGGATTCCGATCCGGCGCCCCTCTCACGTGCTCGCTTCGAGCACAACGTCACGCGCGGTGCGTGACCGTGCCTGCGAGCACCGTGGCCAGCACCGGCATCGTGCGCAGTTCGGTGCCGCCCGCCGTCCGCGGGTCGATCCCGCACACCACGACGTCGGCCGCTTCCCCTGGACGCAGCGCGGACCGCACGCTCGCGTCGATGGCCTGATCGATCGTCACCCGCTCCTCCGGATGCCACGGCTCACGCTCGTCATCGGTGCGCGTGACCGCGGCCGAGATCGCCTGCCAAGGGTCGAGCGGCGCCACCGGGGCATCGGAGCCGAACCGCAGCTCCGCGCCCGCGTTGCGGAGCGACGCCAGCGGATAGCCGATCGACGTCTGCTCCGCCCAATGATGGCCGACGAGGTCGCGGTCGTCGAGCGCATGCTGCGGCTGGACGCTCGCGACGACGCCGAGGCGCCCGAAACGGGCCAGGTCGGCATGCCGGACGAGCTGTGCGTGCTCCATCGTGCCGACTGCTCCCGTCGTCGTGAACGCGTCGAGGGCTGCCGTGACCGCACGATCTCCGATCGCGTGCACCGCCACGGCGAGCCCCGCGCCCGTCGCAACCGTGAGCAGGCGGATCAGCTCGTGCTCGGGGACCGTGAGCATGCCGAAGTTCGCCGGGTCTCCCGGATAGTGGTGCGAGCACGCCGCAGTGCGGGTGCCGAGGGAACCGTCGGTGATGATCTTGAGCGGACCGACGCGGATCAACGGCGAGCCGTGCTCGTCACCCGTGCGGAGTCCGCTCGCGACGGCCCGGTCGAGATCGAACGGATACACCGCGAACTCGACGCGGTGGGCGGCGAAGCCGGCGGCGACGCGACGCGGCCACGCGTCGGCGTTCCACGCCATATCGAAGTCCACGAGCCCGGTGATGCCCCTGGCGGCGGCGCGCGCTCCGGCATCCGCCACTGCGCGATCGCCGTGCAGCGGGTCCACCGCATTGAGGCGCCGGGAGATCTCGAAGGCAGGCTCCTCGCGGAGCACGCCGTCGGGGCTCTCGAAGCCCTCGCGGCGCAGCGCCGCGGAGTTCAGCCAGGTGCTGTGCACGTCGGCGTTGATCAGGTACGTCGGGATCTCCCCCGTTGCCATGTAGAGCAGCTCCAGGGATGGCGCATCCGGCCACATCGCGTCCCGATAGCCGCTGCCCACGCGGCGGCCGTCCGGCAACACCGGCGCCGACGCCATGAGAGTGGCGGCCTCGGCGGCCGACCGCGCACCGCCCAGTGCGGCACGCTCGGCGGCGAGGGCCCACTGCACGGTGTGCACGTGGTTGTCCCAGAGCCCTGGCACGACCCATGCGCCCTCGGCGTCCAGCACCTCGCCGCTGCTGCGGAGCGCGCCGGTCGGAGCGATGTCGGCGATCAGCCCGTCAACGATCAGGATGTCCACCGGCTCGTCGTCGATCAGGTACTCGCGACCGGGTCCGGCGATACGCACCGCACGGATCATCGACACGCTCTCGCCGATCATCGACGTGCCTCCCTGCGTGCGTCGTACGCGCGGCGCATCTCCGCGGCGAGGGATGCGTTCGCGTACGGACCGTCACCGTCTAGCGCGGCGATCACGGTCTCCACCGTCTCATCCGGCTTGTTCTGACTCAGCTTGCGCTTGGCCACCACTCGTGTCGGAGTGAGCCGGAACCCGACGGTCCCGGCGGCCAGCCGCGCGACGAACGCTTCGTCGTTCGGACGCTCCCACATGCGCCGCGGCTCCGGCATCCGCCGCTCGAACCTGTCGACGAGACGATCGAGCACGATGAGGTTCTCTTCCTCGGTGAGGATCTCGGGCACGCCGGAGAGGTGGATGGCGACGTAGTTCCACGTCGGCACCGCCTGCACGTCGCCGTACCATCCGGGCGACACGTACCCGTGCGGCCCCTGGAACACGAGCATCAGCTCACGCTCGCCGAGGCCGTGGATCAGATCGTCTGGGCGTCCTACGTGGGCGACGACGGTGAGGTCGTCACGATCGTCGTCGAGCAGCACGGCGTAGTGCGACGCGACCAGGCCGTCCGATGCGTCGCTGACCAACGTCGCCCACGGATTCGCGTCGATCACACGGCGCATCTCGGCAACGTCGGCGAGCGTGAAACTGGGGTTCTGTCGCATCGTCCCAGCCTAGAGCCGAGGGCTCAGGCCTGGCAGCGCGGGCACCAGTAGAGCTTGCGGGCGCCGAGCTCCTCGAGGGCGATCTCGGTGCCGCACAACCTGCACGGGAGGCCGGCACGGTGATACACCCAGTGGCGGTCGTCTCGACTCGCCATGGCGGCGCGGTACTGCTCCGGCGACAGGTCATCCATCGTCATCATCTGCCCGGTCTCGACGCCGATCGCGAGCAGGCGTACCCAGTCGCGCCATAGTGCGCGCACGACGTCTTCCGGAACGTCGCGGCCCGGCGTATGCGGATTGAGCCGCTGGCGATAGAGCATCTCGGCCCGGTAGACGTTGCCGATCCCGCTCACGACCGCCTGATCCATGAGCAGCAGGGCGATCACGGTCTGCTTCTTGCGCACGGCGCGCACGAAGCGCTCCTCGTTCGCGACGGGGTCGCCGACGAGAGGATCGGGGCCGAGCTTGGCCACCGTCGCGAGCATCTCCTCCGGGGTCTGCAGCACGCACGCCGTCGGGCCGCGCAGATCGGCTGCGGTGATGTCAGTCATCAGGCGCAGCCGCACCTGTCCGACCACCGGCGGCGGCCATTCCCCACCTTCGTCGGCGAGACCCTTGGTCTGCTCCGACATCCGCACGTGCACGCGCGTGCGCCGCGGGGCGCCGATCGAGGCCAAGGAGTTCTCCCCCGCATCGTCGAGGATCGCGTCGTCGAGAACCGTGCCGCGCTGGTTGGTCTGGCCCATCCGCCCGTTGGCCGAAGCGATGGTCGGGTCGACGAGGATCTCCCCCGAGAAGTCCCATGCGCCGTAGATGCCGAGGTGGATGCGCAGCCAGATGTCGTCGTCGAACTCGAGGAACATCTGCTTGCCCTGCGCGCGCACGGATGTCGCGACGCGACCGTCGATGAGAGCGGCACCTTCCGCGAAGCGGCCCTGCGGACTGGACGCGGCCACCTGCCGGCCGACGTAGTTGCGGTCGAACTGACGCGCGATGCGGTGGACGGAATGCCCCTCCGGCATCAGCCCGCTTCCGGATCGAACGAGCTCGACTCATCGGCGAGGACGTCCGGCCCGCTCACGTGCCCCGCCCGCGGGTCCGGCAGCAGCGATCCGTCGGCCTCGTACGCCGCGATCTGCCCGATGCGACGGACGTGGCGCTCCTCGTTCGAGAAGGGCGTCGCGATGAAGCGGTCGATGAAGGCGGATGCCTCCTCGAACGTGTGCTGGCGGGCTCCGATGGCGATCACGTTGGCGTCGTTGTGCTCGCGCGCGAGTTCCGCGGTCGTGATGTTCCACACCAGTGCGGCGCGGACGCCGCGCACCTTGTTCGCCGCGATCTGCTCGCCGTTGCCCGAGCCGCCGATCACGACGCCGAGCGCCTCGATGCCGGCCCTGTC